>NZ_JBEKXH010000007.1:0-38094 GCF_049512235.1 Bradyrhizobium sp. | reverse complement strand
GGCCGTTTTCTGCACGCGAGGCTGCGGGTGCTTCTGGGCATCGCGGCATTCCCCGCGCCCTCTGTTATCTCGAGGGCGGTGAGCTATCTGGCAAAGCCCGGGCGCCTGGCGCCGCGGGGCGTTTAGGCGCGTCTGGAACTGCTGATTTCGTCATGCCCGGGCTTTGTCCCGCCTGCGGGGCCGAAGCCCGGCCATGACGAGAACTAAAATCGTCCTCGTGGCTGTTTGAAACGTGAATCAGAAATCGAAGCGCGCGCTGGGAAGTGGGCGCGCGGCGCCCTAACACGGCTGTCATCGCCCGGCTTGGCCGTCCGAAGGACGGCGTCGCTTCCGCTCGCCTACGACCGGGAGACCCAGTATTCCAGAGACGTCAGGGATAAGTCGAAGGGCCGCGGCGTACTGGATCCCCCGCTTTCGCGGAGGATGACAGCGAGCTCGTAGGATGGGTGGAGCGAAGCGATACCCATCTCTTTTCTCTTCTGGTCTTCGCGGCGCCAAAGTTCGCTTAACAAGAAACAGCGGTGGCGGTTCAAACAGGGCGCCCACAAGGAGCGCCCCTACGCCATTTAGATCCCGTGGGGGGCGACCCTTGTCGTATCCCGTCGGTTCTTGGCGTTGGCTGTTTGACACGTGAATCGGAAATCCATGCGGCCGGGTGGCGGCCGCCTTGCGGACGCTCTCCGTGAGCGAAATCCAAACGGGGGGCGAACATAGGGTTTGAGGGCACCGCCTCCCGCCCACCCTTTGCGGATGCAATCAGGCCACGCTTTCGAAGAAGGCTTCTTCCGCCGCGGCGACGGCTTCGGGGGTTCCGACATGCATCCAGACGCCGTCCAGCCGCAGGCCGAACAATCGTTCCTGTTTATTGGCGGCGTCGAACATTCTGGTCAGCGAGAATTCGCCCGCGGGGGCATCCGCGAACAAGAGCGGCGACAGGATCGCGGCTCCGGCATAGACGAACGGCACCACCTGATGTTCCCTGCGCTTGCGCAGCGCGCCATCCGGCAGCATGGCGTAATCGCCAAGTCCGCTGTAGCCGATGCTGCTCGTGGTCGGCGCCATCAACAACAGGATATCCATCCGCGCCGGATCGAAAGCTTCGGCCAGCCGCGCCAGATTCGGCCGCACGCCATCGATCCACAGCGTGTCCGCATTGACATGGAAGAACGGGGCTTGGCCCAGCAACGGCAGCGCCTTGACGACGCCGCCGCCGGTGCCGAGGACCTGATCGCGCTCGTCGGAGATGATGACGCGTGGCCGGGCGCGGGCGGCCGTATGCGCGATGATCTGGTCCGGCAGATGGTGCACATTGACGACGGCTTCGCTGACGCCCGCGTTGGCGAGCTTGTCGAGCACATGATCGAGCAGCGCACGGCCCGCCACCTGCACCAGCGGCTTTGGCATGGTGTCGGTCAGCGGGCGCATTCGGACACCAAGTCCGGCGGCGAGGACCATGGCTTTGGCAGGTTTGACGGACATTTTCAGGAATTTCTCGAACCGTTAATCGCGCGTCGTCCTCTTCAGCGGATCGTGATTTTGCCCGGCGGTCAAGCCCACGCCGAGGGCTGAGAGGTGTCCGTGGCAGGCGGCGCGCAAATGATTGGACCAAGGCATCGTCCTGCGGCGTATCAGATTCTGCTGTGCCCGAATATGCCAAAGATCAAGAGCGCCGCGACGACTTATCAATGGGGTTTCCCGGCGCATCGAACCGCGATGCCACAACCGCCTGTCGTGACGATGATGCGACCACACCGGCGGCAGGCTCAGACTTCCGCCCCGCTGTGCTGCGCGGCCTTCCTTCTCTTCTTGCGGCTGGATTTCAGGAAATTGACGCCGATCTGATCGCCATTGACCCAGCTCAGTTCGCAACGGCGGTAGGCCAGCCCGGTAGAGGACAACAGCAGGAAGAATTCACTCAGATGCAGGCCTTCGACGTGGCCTGAGACCGTGAGTTTGGCGCCGGTCTCCGAAATGTCCTCCAACCTGCATTCGCGCCGCCAGGTGCCGTCGATGCCCATCATGTGGGCGTTGAAGCCCCGTTCGAATGTAACCCGCAAGCCGTCGCGCCGCTCTGCCGCCATGCCTTTGCTCCGCCTTCACGCAGCCGCCCCACTTACTGCAGGGTCGAGCGCAACTTAAGGATGGCGGACTAACAAGTGGTAAATTAATAGGGGGATGGTGGAGGTATATGGGTCGAATACCACTCCCGCAGGGGTCGCAGCGCCGGGTGCGCCAGCGACCGGTTGAGATAGGTCCAGATCCGCGGCTGATGGCGCAAATAATGCGGCTTGCCGTCGCGCCGGTTCAGCCGCGCAAAGGTGCCCAACAGCCGCGTGTTGCGCTGCGCCGACATGATCGCGTACAGCTCGGCGAAATCAGCCGCGTCGAACATGTCGTCGGACCCGCGCCGTGCCTTGATGTAGCGCGTCAAAAGCGCAAGCTCGAGCGGTTCCGGGACGTCGACCCGGGCATCCTGCAACAGCGATACCAGATCGTAGGCCGCCGGGCCCAGTACCGCATCCTGGAAATCGATCAGGCCGACCTTGGCGATATCGGGCCGCTGATCGAGCCAGATCAGGTTGGGGGAATGAAAATCCCGCAACACCCAGGTCTGGGCAGCAACCGCGGACTTGCGCAGCAGCCTGCGCCACATCCTGTCGAATTCGGCGCGCAGCTCGCCGCTCAGTTCGGCCCCGCGGTCCGGCAGATACCAGTCGGGCATCAGGCCCACTTCGATCATGAACGCCTCGGTGTCGAAGGGCGGGATGGCGTGGACGATCTCCGGCGCCGGGGAGAGAACTTCAGGCAAGTATTGGCGATGCAGCGCCGCCAGCACGTCGGTCGCAGCCTGATATCGTTCGGCGATCGGCCGCGGCGGGTCGCCTTCGGTAACGGCAGCGCTGCCGAGATCTTCGGTGATCAGGAAGCCGGCATCGAGGTCGGCATGATGGATGGCCGGCGCCGAAAAGCCGCGCTCGCGCAGGCCGCCGGCGATCGCGACGAACGGCTTGACGTCCTCGGCCAGATGCACGGCCGCGCTGTAAGTCCTGCCTTGATGGATCGCCGGTTCGTCGCGACGGCGCGGCGAGTTCATCAGGACGACGATGCCATCGTCGCGGACCAGCCGCGCATAGGAGCGCGTCGACGCATCGCCGGCCATGCACCGGCGTTCGGCGTCGGCATAGCCCGAAGCGGTCAGGAACTGCCGCAGGGTCTCCAGTCTTGCGACCTGCGCCGCCGCTTTGCCGTAGCCGGTGATCAATGCGCTGCGAGCGGTCGATCCCAGCGCCGGAAGATGGCTCAGCGCGATGTCGATCCGTTGTTCAGGAAGCGCCTCGGCCGCGCGCTCCGGCCACTCGATCAGCACCAACGTGCCCTCGGGCAATGGCGACAGCCCGATCTCTTCCAGTTCCGCTGCAGCATTGATCCGGTAAAGATCGGCGTGAAGCAGCGGAAACCCCGGCAGGTCGTAGGCTTGGGCGAGCGTAAAGGTCGGGCTCGGAACTTCCAATGTCTTGTCGCCGGCGAGGTGCCGGATCAGGGCCCGCGCGGCCGCGGTCTTGCCGGCGCCGAGGTCGCCCGTCAGGGTGATGACATCGCCCGGACCGATCAGCAAGGCGAGGTCGGCCATCAAATGCGCGGTCGCCGCCTCGTTCGACAACACCACTGAATATGTCGCGGGGACGTTCATTCCGCGGCGTTACGGCGCGCAGCCTGGTCGATCGGGAAGTCGCAGATGACGGTCGTGCCTCTGCCGACGATCGAATCGACGCGTACCCTGCCGCCATGCAGTTCGACAAAGGAGCGCACCAGCGACAGGCCGAGGCCGGCGCCGCGGTGCCGCGAGCCATTGGAATGGCTCTCGAACCAGTCGAACACCTTGTCTTTGACGTCAGCCGGAATGCCCGGACCGCTATCGGTCACGGTGAAAACGACCCTGTGCTCGGTCCGCCTGGCGCTCAATCCGATGGTCGCGTCCTGCGGCGAGAAGCCGACGGCATTGGCCAGCAAATTGTACAAGACCTGCACCACGCGGCGCTCGTCGCCGACGAAGCTGCCGATATTGGGATCGACGTCGACCTTGAGTTCGATGCGGTCGGTAGCCAGCCGGTCCTGGATCCCCTCGGCGGCGGCCTCGATGGTCTTGCGGATATCGATCGAACCCAGATTGAGCGACATCGCGCCGGCATCGATGGTCGCAAGATCCAGGATATTGTTGATGATCGCCAGCAGCGCATTGGTCGAGGCGGTGATGTAACCGAGATACTCGGCCTGCTTCGGCGTCAGCGGACCGGTGACCGGGTCGCTCAGGAAGTGCGCAAAGCCGATGATGGTGGTCAGCGGCGAACGCAATTCGTAGGACACGTGGTGGACGAAATCGACCTTCATCTGGTCGGCGGCCTCGAGCGCCTCGTTGCGCTCGCGCAGTGCCCGCTCGACGTTCTCGGTATCGCTGATGTCCTGGAAGGTCAGCATGGTGGCGCCGTCGGGCAGCGGCATGGTCATGCAGTCGAGCACGCTGCCGTCCCTGCGCTCGAGCTTCAGCGGCACCTCGACCCGGTTCTCGATCGCGGTCACCGCCTCGCGGATGGTCTGCCAGGTGGCGGCGTCGTCGAACAGCGGCCTGCACCAGGCCTCCACGGTCTCGATATGCGGCTGTTCGCCCAGCGCCTCGGGCGACAGCTTCCACATCCTGGCGAAGGCCGGATTGAATAATTGCGCGCGGCCGTTGCTGCCAAACACCGCAACGGCTTCGGCGAGATTATCAAGCGTTTCGCGCTGGACCCGGATCAGGCCATCGAAACGCCGGGCGAGCTCGAGGCTTTCGGTGACGTCGTCGAACAAATAGGTGACCCCGCCTTCCGGATTCGGCGTGGTGACGACGCTGACCGCGCGGCCATCGGGCAGATACCAGGTATCCTTCTCCGGCTCGACCGCGCGATAGGCCTCATGCAGCTTCGCCTTCCAGACCCGAAAATCCGGCTGCTCGGGAAGCTTGCGGGCGGCCCGCAGCCGATCGAGCACGCTGGAATCGTCGGGGTTGTGGTCGAGGAATGCGCGGTCCAGGTCCCACAAGCGGCGATAGGAATCATTATAGAACGCGAGCCGCCGCTGGCCGTCGAATACCGCGACGCCGGACGACAGCTGATCGAGGGTACGGCGATGCGCTTCCGCCATTCGCACCAGCGCCGCGCCGAGCGCGTCGGCTTCGCTGGCGTCGATGGCGATGCCGACGCTGGCGCCGCCGACATTGAGGGCGTGCACATCGTAGATGCGCCGCTCGCCGCCGGCCACGATCGGCAGCCGCGCTTTGAAGGCGTCGGTGCTGCTCAATGCGCGCTCCATGTCGCTGCGGTCGCCGCTATCGAGCAGTTCCAGGTTGCGCTCGATTGCGTCAGCGCCGCTGCTGGCCTCGGTAGCGCGCGCATAGGCGGCATTGGCGTAGCTCAAACCGCTGTTGGCGCGTTTGGCCCAGATCGGCCAAGGCGCGGCGGCGATGAAGCCGCGCAGCATCTCGGTTTCGTCGGATAGCGCCTTGTGCCGGAGGTTTGTTTCCGCCAGCTCCCGGCGCAAGCCGCTGAGTTCGCGAATCCGGACGATGGCCTGGCCGCCGATGGCGCGCCCCATGGCCTCGACGGCGTGTCCATTCGAGGTGGTGAGGTTGAGCAGAAAACCTTCGCCGGCCTCGCGCAGCGCGTCGAAGGCGTGATCGATCTGCAGCGCCGGCTCCGGCGGCAGCCAGGTACCGAAGGCAAGAATGCGCTGTGGCGGATGCCCGGAGTCCGGCGGCATCAGTAGTGAGGTGTCGCCGCTGATTTGCGGACGATGGTCGCCCGCCGCCCATGAAATAAGGATCTGGGGCTCGGCGAATAATAGCGCGCGAAGACGGTCGGCCTGGAATTGCAGGTCCTGAATGTCGGAGCGCAGCTGCGCCTCGCTTCTTGCGGCGCGGACGCGCGTGCGCATCAAAAGAATAGCCGCCAGCACCGAAAAGCCGAGCAGCGCCAGCGCCGTCGCCAGGATCGCGATCTCCTGGCGGTTTAGATCGAGGAAGGTCGAGATGGCATCCACGAGCGGCAGATCGCCGGCCTGGGCGGGTCCGTTCGAAGCGAGCGCAGCGCCAACCAGGGTCAGGCCGTAGCGCGCCAATGATGTGCACGACAGCAAGGTCCGACGCATCGATACGATCACGCCCGACATGGTTTGCCCCAAACCGCACGAATCAACGCCCGACGCTTGACGCCGCCGTTCGCGAATCGATTGACAATATCCCCAACCAGTGAGAACCGGTAAGAGTCCAGACCGTGAACGCAAACTACCCCGCAAAAAAAGGGCGGGGATTAAGCTTCATGGCGCGATTTTATCAAAATGAATCCGTCATTTGACTGCAATCAACGTCCGGTCGAACCGAAGCCGCCGCTGCCGCGCGCGGTCACGGCAAGGGATGCGGTGGACGCGAATTCCGCTTTGACCACGGGCGCAATCACCATTTGCGCGATGCGCTCGCCGCGCCGGATCGGGAACGGCACCTCGCCATGGTTGATCAGCAGCACGCCGATCTCGCCGCGATAGTCGGCGTCAACCGTGCCCGGTGCATTCAGCACGGTAACGCCGTGCTTGGCTGCGAGGCCGGAGCGCGGACGGACCTGTGCCTCATAACCCGATGGCAGCGCGATCGAGAGGCCGCTGGGCACCAAGGCGCGTTGTCCGGGCGCCAGCATCAAAGGCTCGTGTTCCGGGATCGCGGCCAGCAAATCGAGGCCTGCGGCATGGTCGCTTTGATAGGCCGGCAGCGCCAGGCCTTCGCCGTGCGGCAATTGCCTTATCTCGACCTTGACGGTGACGCTCACGGAAGGTTCTCCACATGCCGGGCAATGCGCGCCACCAGCGCGGATGCGACTTGCACTTTTGTCATCATCGGCCACGAATCGACGTTGATCTCGCCGCCATCGCGGGTCAAAAGATGAACCGTGTTGCGGTCGCCGCCCATCACCCCGGACGCCGCCGAGACGTCATTGGCGACGATCCAGTCGCAGCCCTTGCGCGCGAGTTTTGCTTTGGCGTTGTCGATCAGATTTTCTGTCTCGGCGGCGAACCCGATCACCAGCGGCGGCCGCCGGTCCGGCAACTTTGCAATCGTGGCCAGGATGTCGGGGTTTTCCACCAGCGCGAGTTGTGGCATGCCGCCTGAAGTCTTTTTCAGTTTCTGTTCGCCTTCCTGGGCGACGCGCCAGTCGGCGACGGCGGCGGCGAAGATCGCGATGTCCGCCGGCAACGCGGCCTCGACCCGGTGCAGCATCTCGCGCGCGGATTCGACGCGCCTGACGGCGACACCGGCGGGCGCGTCCAGATCGACCGGGCCGCAGATCAAGGTGACATCCGCGCCGGCCGCTTGCGCCGCAGCGGCGATCGCAAAACCCTGTTTGCCGGAGGAGCGGTTGGCGATGTAGCGCACCGGATCGATCGGCTCGTGGGTCGGTCCTGCAGTCACCAGGATGCGCCGGCCGGCCAGCGGGCGCGGTTGCGGCGGGCGCAGGAAGCGTTCGGCCGCGGCTGCGATCTCCAGCGGCTCTGCCATCCGGCCGACGCCGGCCTCGCCGGCTTCGGCCATCTCGCCGGCGTTGGGTCCGATCATGGCGATGCCATCATGTTCCAGCTGGGCCACGTTGCGGCGGGTCGCGGCATTGTTCCACATCAAAGGGTTCATCGCCGGCGCCAACAGGATCGGCCTGACGGCCGCGAGCAAAATCGCGCTGGCGAGATCGTCGGCATGACCCTGCGCCATCTTCGCCATCAGGTCCGCAGTCGCCGGCGCCACCACGATCAGATCGCAGTCGCGCGCCAGCCGGATATGGCCGGCGTCGAATTCGCTGTCGGGATCGAACAGGTCGGTGTAGCAGCGCGCGTTCGACAGCGCGCTGGCGGCAAGCGGCGTGACGAACTGCTGCGCGGCTTTGGTCAGCACACAGCGGACATCGATGTGCCGCTCCTTGAGTCGCCGGATCAGGTCCAGCGCCTTGTAGGCGGCGATGCCGCCGCCGATGATCAGGGTGACGCTGGCCCGGCCGGTCGCCGTGGCGTGGTAGCGGGGCGCGTGCGACGGGGTCTCGACCGCAGCCGGCGCGGCCGGCGATGCCGCGACAGCGAGTTCGCCGGGATGCTGCAGAACCTCGCGCAGGATCATCCGCACTTCCTCCTCGACGGAACGGCCGTTGCGGGCCGAACGCAGCCGCAGATCGGCTTTGAGCGCCTCATCGAGTTTTCGGATGGTCAGGCTGGCCATGGTTTTTCGAAATCACCTGATAGCAATGCTATCATAGCATGCATGCCTTGCGATCACAATTGCCGGACTGCGAACAGGATCGCGATGAAGGTGGCGGCGATGATCCAGAGCGCCAGCGCGCGCCAGCGGCTCTTGCGGCCCTCGGTCCGACCCATCGCCGCGATCGTCTCCGGCGACAGCCTAAATCCTTCCCGGGTCATGGTCTCCAACTGCTCCAGCACGGCCACCGATCGGGCGGCGATGGCCGGAAGGCCGCTCAGCACGCGTCCGAGTTCCCCGGCGCCGCTCATCGCCCCCTGAACGCGTCCGATCGGACCGAGATTGCGCTCGATCCATTCGCGAACCACGGGTTCGGCGATCTTCCAGATATCGAGTTTTGGATCGAAGCTGCGGGCGACGCCTTCGACCACCACCATGGTCTTTTGCAGCAGGATCAGCTCGGGGCGGGTCCGCATGTCGAACAGGCCGGTGACCTCGAGCAATAGCGTCAACAGCTTCGCCATCGAAATCTCTTCGGCGGTGCGATTGTGGATCGGTTCGCCGATGGCGCGAAGCGCCTGGGCAAAATTTTCCACCGAGTGATGTCCCGGCACATAGCCGGCTTCGAAATGCACTTCGGCGACGCGGCGGTAGTTCCGCGTGATGAAGCCCAGCAGAATTTCGGCCAGGAAGCGCCGCTCCTTCACCCCCAGCCGGCCCATGATGCCGAAATCGACGGCGACCAGGCGGCCGGCATCGTCGAGGAACAGATTGCCGGGATGCATGTCGGCATGAAAGAAGCCGTCGCGCAGCGCGTGGCGCAGGAAACTCTGGATCACCTTGCGCCCGAGTTCGGGCAAATCGACCTGCGATTGCGCCAGACGTGCATGATCGCTCAGCGCAATGCCGTCGATCCATTCCATCGTCAGCACATTATGTGTGGTGCGGTCCCAATCGACCGCGGGCACCCGAAAGTCCGGATCGCCGCTTGTGTTCTCCGCCATCTCGGAAAGCGCGGCTGCTTCCAGTCGCAGGTCCATCTCCATCGCGACCGAGCGCGACATCGTATTGATGACTTCGATCAGCCGCAGCCGGCGGGCTTCGGCCGAATAGATTTCGGCCTGGTGCGCGACAAAGAAGAAATCGGCGAGGTCGCGGCGGAAGCGGGCCCCGACATCGGGGCGCAGCACCTTCACCGCCACCGACCTGCGCACGCCGTCCCGCTCGGTCTCGCCGCGATGCACCTGGGCGATCGAGGCCGCGGCGACCGCCGGGCCGAAGCTCGCAAATGCCAGGGCCACCGGCCGCTCCAGCGACGTCGCAATGGCGGCCTCGGCCTCGGCTTGCGAAAACGGCGGCAGCCGATCCTGCAGGGCTTCCAGGTCGCGCGCCATGATGACGCCGACCACGTCGGGCCGGGTGGCGAGAAACTGTCCGAGCTTGAGATAGGCCGGTCCCAGCCGGGTCAGCGCGCGGGACAGTCGCGGACCCGATTTGGCGCCGGGACGCTCGACGATGCGCGCCAGCCGCAGCGCCAGCTGTCCGGGCGGCGGCACCAGCGACGGATCGACGACGCCAAACACGCCTTCGCGCGCGAACACGAACGCGGCGCGGGTGAGCCGCGCGATGTGGGTGATCGCAGAAATCACAAACGCCAGCCTGAATGCAGTGCCACGATGCCGCCCGAGAAGCGCTGCCAGCTGACGCGGGAAAAGCCGGCGTCGCCGATCATCGCGGCAAAAGCGCCAGGCCTGGGGAATTTCCGGATCGATTCCACGAGATATCGATACGACTCGGCGTCGCCGGTCACCGCGCGGCCGAGCGGCGGGATCACCTTGAAAGAAAACAGATCGTAAATCCGATCGAGCCCGGGTACGTCGACGGTGGAGAACTCCAGACACAGGAAGCGGCCGCCCGGCTTCAGCACGCGAAACGCCTCGCCAAGCGCCAGCTCGATCCGCGGCACGTTGCGGATGCCGAACGCGATGCTATAGGCGTCAAACGCGCGATCCGGGAAAGCCAGCGCTTCGGCATTGCCCTCGACGAACGAAACCAGGTTGTCGAGATGGCTCGCCGCCGCGCGCGCGCGGCCGACCTCGAGCATGTCGGAATTGATGTCGCACACGGTAGCCCGAAAGCCCGCGCCGGCCGCCCGCGCGGCGCGAAAGGCGATGTCGCCGGTGCCGCCGGCAACGTCGAGCAGCAGGAACGGCCGGTCGCTGCGCGGCGGGTTCAGCGCGTTGATCATCAGGTCTTTCCATACCCGATGCAGTCCCGCCGACATCAGATCGTTCATCAGGTCGTAACGCCGCGCCACGCTGTGGAACACGTCGTTCACCAGCGTCTGCTTGTCGTTCACGGCAACGTCCCTGAAGCCGAAATGCGTGGTTTGGTCCGGCCGATCCATCTCGCCTGCGCCCTCAAACTCATGAACCGGCCGACCATAGCGCGCCCGCCGCAATGTCGTTATCACGTCAATACCCGGAGGTGAACGCCCGATCATGCCCGAATTGCCTGAAGTCGAAACCGTGCGCCGCGGCCTGCAGCCGGTCATGGAGGGTGCGAGGATTGCAAAAGCGGAAGTCAGGCGAAAAGACCTGCGGTTTCCGTTCCAGCGGGATTTTGTCGCACGGTTAACGGGCCAGACCGTGACCGGTCTCGGCCGCCGCGCCAAATACCTGATGGCCGACCTCGCCTCCGGCGACGTGCTCGTGATGCATCTGGGCATGTCCGGCTCGTTCCGGGTCTGCAAGGACGATGAACAGCAAGCGCCCGGCCAGTTTCACCATCCGCGCGGCAAGGATCGCACGCACGACCATGTGGTGCTTCACATGTCCTCGGGCGCGGCGGTCATATTCAACGATCCGCGCCGCTTCGGCTACATGAAGGTCATCGCGCGCGAGGCGCTGCAGGACGAGCCGTTGCTGCGGGGGCTCGGCCCCGAACCGCTCGGCAATGAATTCGACGCCGCCATGCTGGCGCGCGCCTGCGCCAACAAAAAGACCAGCCTGAAGGCGGCGCTGCTCGATCAGCGCGTGGTTGCCGGGCTCGGCAATATCTATGTCTGCGAGGCGCTATATCGCGCGCATCTGTCGCCGCGCCGATTGGCCGCGACGCTGGCGACCAAAGCCGGACAACGCAAGGGCGTTGCCGGGGGCGAGCCGACCGATCATGCCAGACGGCTGGTCGCGGCGATACGCGCGGTCTTGAACGAGGCCATCCAGGCCGGCGGCTCGTCGTTGCGCGATCACCGCCAGACCACCGGCGAACTCGGTTATTTCCAGCACTCGTTCCGGGTCTACGACCGCGAGGGCGAGAAATGCCAGACCGCGGGCTGCAGCGGAATTGTGCGGCGCTTCACCCAGAATGGCCGTTCGACCTTCTGGTGCCCGAAATGCCAGAAGTGAACGCGAAGATCGTCGCACAGGCTGCCAGCCATGGCGAACGCAATCGGCGCCCCCGCTTCCGCGAGGAAGCGAGGGCGCCGGCTTCGTCGTCACATCGTTTGCTTCAAATCGACTCGTAGGGAACGAGCGCAACCGTTTCCGAAGGCGTGGGCAAAAATATCGCCAGATCGGACGATGCCGGCAGGCCGCTGATGATCGGCTGCTCATCGACGGAGGCCGAAGCATTTGCTTCGATGCCCAGCCTGGTCTCGACCCATTGCCAGAGGCCGCGGATTTCGTCGGCCGACTTGCCTGTGGGGGCGTATTCGCTGACTGCCAATCCGGCGCTCAGCGCATCCTGATGATCGTTGCGCATGACGATGAAAGGCTGCGCGAGAACATCGGCGAGTTCGAGCGCCGCTCCATCGCCGAGCGTCGAAGCCGCGCTGCCGACGCGCTGACCGCGGATCGGCGTCTGGTTGAGCACGAAAGCGAACGGCCTCTTCCAGGCACGGACGATCTGAAGCGTCGAAGCGGTCGCTTCGATGTCGGCGATGCTCGGGCGCGCCGGGATCAGGCACAGGTCGGCGTAGCGAATGGCCGTCGTGGTCGCGGCGTTGACGCCGGCTGCGGTGTCAACGATGGTCACCGTGACGCCGCTGCGATCCAGCGACTGCAACCGTTGCTCGATCTCACCGGCGCTGTAGACCGGCTCGACCATGGGTTCGGCATAGATGCGGCGGTTCTGCCAGCTCGAAAGCGTCCCTTGCGAATCGGTCTCGATTAGGCGAACAGTGTGCCCGGCCTGGGTCGCCGCGAGAGCGAGGCCGATTGCAAGCGTGCTCTTGCCGCTGCCACCCTTTTGGGTGGCCAGTACGATCGTCTGCATTGTAATTTCCTTCGGGTATTTGTTACGGGATCTGAGGTTACGCACACTGAGTTGAGTTGCGTCGCATTCTGCGATGCCGAGCAATTCTCGCTCAGGACGTAGCCGGCCCGTTCCCAGACAAACTTAAGGGGATCGCGGCAGTCCGAATCACCAAACCGTGCAACCTTGGTTAATTTGGAGCCGGATTACTATACCGGATGAGTACGGGCCGGGGATCCACGGTCGGCCGCGGCAATGGGCTGGCGCGGCACCGGTCTATTTCCTCACGCAGATCACACGCACGACGGCCGACTTGGCATCCGGCGATCCGCCGGCCGCATCGACGCCATTGCCTTTCAGAAACCCGCGCACGGTATCGGCAGGCACCAGCGCGGCTTGTGCCGTCGGCGCGGCATTCGCCGGACCCGCCACCACCACCGATTTCAGTAACGCGATGCCGGCGAATTTGCCGTCGCCATCCTGCGCCGTCGCACCGGAAAAGCCCAACGCCGGCGCCGGCGACAGCGCGAGGTCGCCGCCGCCGCCGACTGGCGTCACTGTGGCCTTGACGCTGCTTGCCGCGGTGCCTCCGCCCTGGTTTTGCGGATCGGCAATGCCGGTGAGTTCGACACCGGAGTTCGCAGTACCGCTTGCGAGCGCCAGCGGCTTCAGGCCGCGCGCGCCGTAGATGCGCAGCAGCGCGAGATCGTGCTCCTTGTCCTCGGCGAGGCGATCGGCATTGCCATAGCCTGCGATGGCGATCACCAGGCAACCGTCGGTGATCTGACGGTCGGCGACGATGGCGCCGTCATCGCTGACCACAATTCCGGTGCCGTATTCGACGCTCTTGCGCGGCGGCGGCCCCGCAAGCTGGGCGCCTGACGGAAATGGGTTGAAGGCGCTCGACATCGCGATCACCACCGGCTCTACGGTGTTCTCGGTGGCCTGATCGTAAAGGATGGTGAGGGTGCGGACCTCATCGCCCTTGAAGGTCCCGCGCACGTAAAATTTCTTCAGGCCCTGCAGCCCCGACAATACGAAGAAATCCGGCTTGACCACGGTATAATCCACGGCGCGTCCGGCCGGCTCCTTTTTTTCCCGCTCGGCCAGTTTCGCCGTGGTGGGGTCGGCTTCCTTGCGCCGCGACAGGACGATCTGGACGGTGCCGGTGGGAGAACTCCATTTGGCGCCGTTGGCGTCGCTGGACTGTTGCGGCACGAGCTTGGCCGGCACCCCCAGCCGCGCCCCGGTAGCGGGATCGGTGACGATCTTCCAGCCGGCATTTTCCTGCCGCCGCTTCGCAGTCTCCGCCAGCACCTGGCGCTCCTGTGGATTGAGCACCCCGGTCGATTTGCCGCCTCTGGCTTTCTGAAACTCCTTGATCGCGGCGACCATGCGCTCGCTGACATCGCCGGTAATCGCGCCATTGTATTGGCCGACCCAGGCCAGATCCGACTGGATCGCCAGTCGCTCCCCTTGTGCCATCGCATTGGCGGTATCGGCGGGGGTCTGCAGCGGCGGGCGGACCGGAACGGTTGCGACCTGCTTCGGCCTGGCGGCCGCGGCCGGTGGCGCCGTCGGCTGCGCCGCAGCGGACACCCCGGCGGCCACCACCAACATTGCTGCCGTCAGCATCGATCTCATGACAAGTCCAAGGAGTCGTTGACGTCGCTGCAATTAAGCACATCTGTTGGGTCGGCAACAACAGCTGGAAGGTTCGACAGGTGGGGGCAAGACAAGCGCCATTGCGAGAAGCGGCGCGACCAAGCAATCCATGGCTCCGTCTCCTGGCGCCGCGCGCGCATTGCTTCGCGCTCGCAGCGACGGCCGGACCGCGGGACATTACCTCGCCATGCTGAGCACCGACGAGCTCGAACGATACGCCCGCCACATCGTGCTGCGCGATGTCGGTGGCCCCGGCCAGGCCGCACTGAAGGAAGCCGCCGTGCTGGTGATCGGTGCCGGCGGCCTCGGTGCGCCCGCGCTGATGTATCTCGCCGCCGCCGGCGTCGGCGTGCTCGGCGTGGTCGATGATGATGTCGTGTCGCTGTCCAACCTGCAGCGCCAGATCATCCATGCCACGCCGGATATCGGCCGGCGCAAGGTCGACACCGCGGCCGAGCGCATTCATGCGCTCAATCCCCATGTCAGGTTTGCTGCGCACGCCACCCGGCTTGATGCCGACAATGCGATGGAACTGATCGGCGGCTACGATCTGGTGCTCGACGGATCCGACAATTTCGCCACCCGCTATCTGGTGTCGGATGCCTGTTTTCTCGCCGGCAAGCCGCTGATCACCGCAGCGCTCGGCCAGTTCGACGGTTCGCTGACCACGATCCGCGCGCATGAGAGAAACGAGGGCGGCGAGTTCAATCCGACCTACCGTTGTTTGTTTCCGGAACCGCCGCCGCCGGGCACGGTGCCGGCCTGCGCCGAGGCCGGCGTGATGGGCGCGCTCGCCGGCGTGCTGGGATCGATGATGGCGCTGGAGGCGATCCGCGAGGTCGTCGGCTTTGGCGAGGGCCTGGTCGGGCGATTGCTGATGGTGGACGCGCGCGCAATGCGGTTCGAGACCCTGCGCTACCGGCGCGATCCGCTCAATCCGCTGAACGGCGATGCACTGGTCATCACCGATCTGAGCGGGCACGTGGCATAGTCGGTAGCTTCAGGCAAATTGCAGGGGGTCAATGCCCTTGACCAGTCTCCCCGCGAGATAGCCCGTGGGCGTGGAACCGAAGAGATAAGCGATCACCAACCCAACCACGCTTGCTATCCAGAAAACCATGGGAGCCTCGACGCTCTAATTTCAGGCAATCATCATCGTCTTTGACCGTAATGGGTCATTCGCAACCGGGTCGAGCCGAATCGCGCATGCCGACGACCGCCAAGCTACTTTGCATGGGGTTGTTTTCGATATTTTAGATGCGAGAGCCGCGTCGGACGACGCCTGTGGCCTCAACCGATAGGTTCATAGAATCGCTTCACGAGTGTTGTGCTTCTTACAGTTCGTGCCCTGGTCTTGTCATTCCGGGGCGCGCCGCATGGCGCGAACCCGGAATCCAGCGGTGATAGCGACAAGACTCCGGGTTACTGCTGCGCAGGCCCCGGAATGGCGTAGGCAACTGTTAGAGACAGTACACTGGCGTCTCTCACGGAGTCCGCACGTGCGACCAGGATTGGCGCTCACAACATGCTCGGCAGCACGCGGTCCGGCGGCTTGTGATTGTCGAGGAAGGCGCGGATGTTGATGATCACCTTCTCGCCCATTTCGACGCGGCCCTCGATGGTGGCCGAGCCCATATGCGGCAACAGCGCCACCTTGCCGGCCTTGGCGAGCCGCACCAGTTTCGGACTGACCGCGGGTTCGTTCTCGAACACGTCGAGGCCCGCTCCGGCGATCTCGCCGCTTTCGATCAGCTTGACCAGCGTGTCTTCGTCGATCACCTCGCCGCGCGCGGTGTTGACGATATAGGCGTCCTTTCGGATCAGCTTCAGCCGTCGCGCCGACAAGAGATGAAACGTCGCCGGCGTGTGCGGACAATTCACCGAGATGATGTCCATCCGCGCCAGCATCTGGTCCAGGCTTTCCCAATAGGTCGCCGCCAGCTCTTCGGCGATGCGCGGCGCGACCGGCCGGCGGTTGTGGTAGTGGATCTGCAGGCCGAAGGCGCGCGCCCGCCGCGCCACCGCCTGGCCGATGCGGCCCATGCCGATGATCCCGAGCCGCTTGCCCCCGATGCGGTGGCCGAGCATCCAGGTCGGCGACCAGCCCGGCCAGTTCTTGCCCTCGGTCAGGATGGAGGCGCCTTCGATCAGCCGCCGCGGCACCGCGAGAATCAGCGCCATGGTCATGTCGGCGGTGTCTTCGGTCAGGACCTTCGGGGTGTTGGTCACGGTGATGCCGCGTGCGTGGGCTGCGAGGACGTCGATATTGTCGACGCCGTTGCCGAAATTGGCGATCAGTCGCAGCTTGCAGTCGGGTTGCTTGAGCAGTTCTTCGGTGATTTCGTCGGTGACCGTGGGCACCAGCACATCGGCCGAGCAGACCGCCTCGGCGATCGCTTCCGGCTCAAGCGGCGTATCGTCGAGATTGAGCCTGGCGTCGAACAGTTCGCGCATGCGGGTCTCGATCGAGTCCGGCAGCTTGCGCGTGACGACAACGAGAGGCTTTTTCTTTTGCGACATGTCCTGCTCTCGTGAGGTCGTTCAGACCTCATTAACCCGGTTGTTCGACACTGCCGGCGCCGCGTGGTCCCGGCATTTCCTTGGCTACCCCTGATCATTGCCCTGGAATGACCGTGGCAATTTCAGGCTGGTTCGGCTTCCTGGTGTTCCGTCCTCTCTAGCAGAAGGCCGGGCCAAGACAAGAACCCCGGAAATGACAAGCCGAGGGGCGATCGGGGCGGGGTACAGGGGTTGCGGCATTGGTTGGTATTTCAACTCGAAGAATTTGAGTTGGGTTCGCGGCGGGAGACGAGTTGATGGCGTTGGGGCGTTTTTGTTCCGTAGTGGTTCTCGCGGGCGCGTGGCTTGGCGCCTCGGTCAACTCCGGATTTTCGGCCAAGGATTCGGCCCTGACCACGAGCGGCCTGCCGGTGCCGCGTTATGTCAGCCTGAAATCCGATCATGTGAACGTCCGGGCCGGTCCGACCAAGGACAACGACGTCGCCTGGGTCTATACCCGCTCGGGCCTGCCGGTTGAGATCACCGCCGAATTCGAGAACTGGCGCCGGGTCCGCGATTCCGAGGGCGCCGAAGGCTGGGTCTATCACTCGCTGCTGTCGGGCCGCCGTACCGCGGTCATCACCATGAAGTCGAAGGACGATCTGGCGCCGCTCTTTGAGAGCGCCGATCCAACCAGCGCAGTCGCCGCCCGCCTGCAGGCCGGTGTCATCGCCCAGGTCAGGCATTGCGGGGCGGGATGGTGTCACGTCAGCGGCGACGGCTTCGATGGTTGGATCGAACAGCAACGCCTGTGGGGCGTCTACGCCGATGAGAAGGTGGATTAGCAGCCCTCCATCCGGAGCACCGCCGAGAAATCTCAGCGCCTCTTGCGCAGCCGGACCACCATGTCGACCCGGGCGATCTCGTAGCCTTCGGGTACTTCAGGCATTTTCTGCAGCACCAGATGCGGATCCGGAATGTCGACCAGTTCGTGGCTGTTTTCGAGATAGAAGTGGTGATGCGCCGTCACATTGGTGTCGAAATAGGTTTTGGTGCCGTCGACACTGACCTGACGCAGCAAACCCGCATCGGTCAGCTGATTGAGCGTGTTGTAGACGGTAGCGAGCGATACCGGAACCTTGGCGAGAGTGGCCTCCTCGTAGAGCATTTCCGCGGTAAGGTGCCGCGCGCCCTTGCCGAACAATAGCCAGCCCAGCGCCATGCGCTGACGGGTCGGACGCAGCCCGGCCGCCTGCAGCATTTCATTGACATCATGCCAAGGACAACCGGTCAAAGCCGGCTGACGCGCCATATGACCGGCGGGACGAACGGCGTCATCCTTCAAAATCGAGGCGTTGTTGCTCGTGTCCACGTCAGGCACCGGATGGCTGTTTCTGTACTATCAACAGGGAATATAAGGAGGCAATCTCACAGATGCAAGTTTTTCGCAACTGGAGCAGGCTCGCGTTTGAGGGAGGACCGGCGGCAGGGTGCGGTGATATCCGCTGTCGAGGCGCTTTGCCGCCCGCGGGGCCTATGTTAGAGAGCGCGCGGGTCCGCCCAGGCGATTCCGCCAAAGGACGAGCCCCGGCAGCCGCAGGGGCATCCTGACCTGCGGTGTCAGCGCCAATCGCGGACAATTGGCGCTTTTTCCGCGGAAAAGCGGGTTGAAACGCTCCATTGGGACTTGAGAAGAGAGGCGGCCACGATGCTGGATCGGCGCGGCGGTTATGAATACGAGGATCTGCTGGCTTGCGCCCGCGGCGAAATGTTTGGCCCCGGAAATGCCCAATTGCCCCTGCCCCCGATGCTGATGTTCGACCGTATCAGCGAAATCTCCGAGACCGGCGGCGAATATGGCAAGGGCGTGATCCGCGCCGAACTCGATGTGAAGCCGGATCTCTGGTTCTTCGGATGCCATTTCAAGGGCGATCCGGTGATGCCGGGGTGCCTGGGTCTCGACGCGCTCTGGCAGATGATCGGCTTTTTTCTGGGCTGGACCGGCGGCGCGGGACGCGGCCGGGCGCTGGGGCTCGGCGAACTCAAGCTGGCCGGGCAGGTCATGCCCAACGTGCGCAAGATTGTGTACAATGTCGACATCAAGCGCGTGATGCGTATGAAGCTCGTGCTAGGCATTGCCGACGGCTGGCTTTCGGCCGATGACGAGATTATCTATCGCGCCAAGGATCTGAAGGTCGGGCTGTTCAAGTAGGATGCTGCGCCGCAGCCGAGAGCGTAGGTCACCGGCTCCGGCCGACGCGACCTCGGTTTGACGACGATGATCACACAAAGACGCAACGGCAGGACGAGGCGATCATGAGGCGGGTTGTCATCACGGGGATGGGTATCGTCTCGTCCATCGGAAACAATACCCAGGAAGTGCTTGCGAGCCTCCATGAGGCGAGGTCCGGCATCACGCGCGCGGAGAAATATGCCGAGCTCGGTTTCCGCTCCCAGGTGCAGGGCGCCCCGACGCTCGATCCGGCCGGTGTCATCGACCGGCGTGCGATGCGCTTTCTCGGCGAAGGCGCGGCCTGGAATCACGTCGCCATGGAGCAGGCGATCCAGAATTCCGGCCTGGAACCCGCCGAGGTCTCCAACATTCGCACCGGCATCATCATGGGCTCCGGCGGACCCTCTGCCCGCACCATCGTCGAAGCCGCCGATATCACCCGCAGCAAGGGGCCAAAGCGGGTCGGACCGTTCGCTGTGCCGAAAGCGATGTCCTCGACGGCGTCGGCGACGCTCGCCACATGGTTCAAGATCAAGGGCGTGAACTATTCGATCTCGTCGGCCTGCGCGACGTCCAACCATTGCATCGGCAACGCCTACGAGACCATCCAGATCGGCAAGCAGGATATTATTTTCGCCGGCGGCTGCGAAGAGCTCGACTGGTCGCTGTCGGTGCTGTTCGATGCGATGGGTGCGATGTCCTCGAAATACAACGATACACCCGCGACCGCCTCCCGCCCCTATGACGTCAGCCGCGACGGTTTTGTCATTGCCGGCGGCGCCGGGGTCGTGGTGCTGGAAGAACTGCAGCATGCCAGGGCCCGCGGCGCGCGCATCTACGGCGAAATCGTCGGCTACGGCGCCACCTCCGACGGCTACGACATGGTGGCGCCTTCCGGCGAGGGCGCGGAACGCTGCATGAGGATGGCGCTTTCGACGGTCAACAGCAAGATCGACTACATCAATCCGCACGCGACTTCGACGCCGGCCGGCGATCCGCCGGAAATCGAGGCGATCCGCCGGGTGTTCGGCAGCGGAGAAAAGTGTCCGCCGATCTCCGCCACCAAGGCGCTGACCGGACATTCGCTCGGCGCCACCGGTGTGCACGAGGCGATCTATTCGCTGTTGATGATGAACAACGGCTTCATTTGCGAAAGCGCCAATATCACCGAGCTCGATCCGGTGTTTTCCGACATACCGATCGTGCGCAAGCGCATCGACAATGTCAAACTCGCAACCGTGCTTTCCAACTCCTTCGGATTCGGCGGCACCAACGCCACGCTGGTGTTCAAACGGATGGATGCGTGAGACTGAGCTCGAACTGATTACCCGAAATCATGGTCATGGGCCGGGCATCAAGGTCTGCCTGGGTGCAGACGACGGAGACTTGTCTGCACTCCCGGCCATCCGCGTCTTGATCCGGGGTGTGGCCTGAAGACGCGGATGCCCGGGACCAGCCCGGGCATGACGCAGGAGAAAGCATCGAAAGCATGCAGGACCTGATGAAGGCCAGGCGCGGGTTGATCATGGGGGTCGCCAATGATCATTCGATTGCCTGGGGTATTGCCAAAGCGGTCGCGGCAGAGGGCGCCGAACTCGCTTTTACCTATCAAGGCGAGGCGCTCGGCAAGCGCGTCAAGCCGCTGGCGGCTTCACTCGGCGTTCCCCTGATATTGCCTTGCGATGTCGAAGACATCGCAAGCGTCGACGCCGTGTTCGAGGCCTTGCGCGCGCGATGGGGGCAGCTCGACTTTCTGGTCCACGCCATCGGATTCTCCGACAAGAACGAGCTGAAAGGCCGCTATGCCGACACCACGCGGGAGAATTTTTCGCGCACGCTGGTGATTTCCTGTTTCTCGTTCACGGAACTGGCGAAGCGCGCCGCCGCCATGATGCCCGAGCGCGGCGGCGCGATGATTACCCTGACCTATGGCGGCTCGACCCGGGTGTTGCCGAATTATAATGTGATGGGCGTTGCCAAGGCGGCGCTGGAAGCTTCCGTGCGCTATCTCGCCGCCGACTTCGGCCCGCGCGGCATTCGCGTCAACGCGATTTCGGCAGGTCCGATCCGCACCCTCGCCGGCGCGGGCATCGCGGAGCAGCGCGAGATGCTGAGGTTTCAGCAGCAGCATTCGCCGCTGCGCCGTACGGTCACCATCGACGAGGTCGGCGGCTCGGCGCTGTATCTGCTCTCGGATCTGTCGGCCGGCGTGACCGGGGAAATCCACTATGTCGATTCCGGCTACAACATCATCTCGATGCCGCGGCCGGAAGATCTGAAGAACGGAGAGTAGCTGAGCCACAGGCGGGTGTGGGACCGGCGCTCCAAGAAAAATTGAAATCCCCGCGAAAGCGCGGATCAAGTACGCCGCGGCCTCCCGATTCAATCACTGGCGCCTCGGAATACCGGGTCACCCGGTCAAGCCGGCGATGACAGTTGGGAGCATGGACACGATTTCATCTCATCCTGCCGCCATGACAGTGGCGCGCTGGAAGGCCGGCCGCGACGCGCAAGCATCGATGTAGCGCTCGAACGAGGGCCGCGACGGCGCCATCTTGAACAGCCGCACCGCGAAATTCAGTCCCGACCCGATCATGATGTCCGCCGCCGAGAAGGTCTCGCCGAGCAGCCACGGCCCTGTCGTCAGGGCGGCGTCGAGCACATCGAACACGCGCTGGGCATCGCCCCAGCCGGCCGCTATCGGATTCATCTCGATCTTGGTGCTAAGCTGCACCATGGCGGGCTCGATGCAGCCGGGCCCGAAAAACAGCCAATAGAGATATTTGGCGCGTTTGGGATCGCCGACCGGCGGCGCGAGTCTGGCCTGCGGATAGCGCTCGGCGACATAGGCGCAGATCGCGGCCGCTTCCGCCAGCGTCGCCTCGCCGTCCCGCAACGCCGGCACCTTGCCCATCGGATTGATCGCGAGATATTCGGGCGTCTTCTGCGCGCCCTTGGAAATATCGGTCAGCACCCGCTCATAAGGCTGGCCGGCTTCTTCCATCAGCCACAGCGCAGAGAACGACCGCGTGCGCGGACACCAGTAGAGTTGCATCATCAGGCGGCTCCCTTGTCGATGTGTTGGGGCTTGGTGCGAAGATTTTGCGACTTTACAAGGGGAAGGCCGCCTGCTGCAACTTCTGGAAGCGAATTCTCCGGATTGAGCCAGCCTCACTCACTGCTTCAAATATTCGGGCAAGATCCTGTCCAGTCTCTCCGAAATCAGAATGCGCGCACTATCGCGCAATTTGATGTCCTTGGCCGCGGCATCGGGCGAGGCGGGAAACTCGGCGTCGCCGCTGCGCAAGATGAGGCTTTCGCGGGCTTGCCGTAGTCAAGCAAAAAGGACGGCCGTTGAGCCGCCCTTTGCCGGAATGGTACGGATTTGCGAAAAACTATTCCCCGGCGGCCTCGCGCGGCAGGGCTTCCGGCTTCTGCTTGGCCTCGAGGTCCTCGCCGGTGGCCTGGTCGACCGCCTTCATCGACAGCCGCGTCTTGCCGCGATCGTCGAAGCCCAGCAGTTTCACTTTCACCTTGTCGCCTTCCTTGACGACGTCGGAGGTTTTTTGCACGCGGCTGGAGGCGAGCTGGCTGATGTGCACCAGGCCGTCCTTGGCGCCGAAGAAGTTCACGAAGGCGCCGAACTCCATCACCTTGACCACGGTACCGTCATAGATCTGGCCGATCTCCGGATCGGAGGCGATCGACTTGATCCACTTGATCGCGGCCTTGATCGATTCGCCGTCGGCGGAAGCGACCTTGACGGTGCCGTCGTCGTCGATATTGACCTTGGCGCCGGTCTTCTCGACGATCTCGCGGATCACCTTGCCGCCGGTGCCGATCACTTCGCGGATCTTGTCGGTCGCGATCTTGAAGGTCTCGATCCGTGGGGCGTATTCGCCGAGTTCGGCGCGCGCAGCCGTCAGCGCCTTCGACATCTCGCCGAGGATGTGGATGCGTCCGTCCTTAGCCTGGCCGAGCGCGACCTTCATGATCTCCTCGGTAATGCCGGCGATCTTGATATCCATCTGCAGCGAGGTGATGCCGTGATCGGTGCCCGCGACCTTGAAGTCCATGTCGCCGAGATGATCCTCGTCGCCGAGAATGTCCGACAGGACCGCAAAGCGCGAGCCTTCCAGGATCAGGCCCATGGCGATGCCCGCCGTCGGCCGTTTCAGGGGAACGCCGGCATCCATCAGCGCCAGCGAGGCGCCGCAGACCGACGCCATCGACGATGATCCGTTCGACTCGGTGATCTCGGAGACCACGCGAACCGTATAGGGGAACTCGTGATGCGGCGGCAGCACCGGGTGGATGGCACGCCAGGCGAGCTTGCCGTGACCGATTTCACGCCGCTTGGTGCCGCCCATGCGGCCGGTCTCGCCGACCGAATAAGGAGGGAAATTGTAGTGCAGCAGGAATGTTTCCTTGTACGTTCCCGACAGCGAATCGATGTACTGCTCGTCCTCGCCGGTGCCGAGCGTGGTCACCACCATGGCCTGGGTTTCGCCGCGGGTGAACAGCGCCGAGCCATGGGCGCGGGGCAGCACGCCGACTTCGGCGATGATGTTGCGGACCGTCTTGGAATCGCGGCCGTCGATGCGCTTGCCGGTATCAAGGATGTTCCAGCGCACGATCTTGGCTTCCAGCTCCTTGAACACCGCGGCGATGCGCAGCTTGTCGTATTTCGGCTCCACACCTTCCGGGAAGTAATGCGCCATCACCTTGTCCTTGGCCTTGCCGACCGCGGCGTAGCGGTCCTGCTTGACCGGGATCGCATAGGCTGCGCGCAGTTCGGTTTCGATCAACCCGAGGATTTCCTTCTCGATCGCGCTTTCGTCCGATATCTTGACCTCGCGCGGCTCCTTGGCGGCCTTCTCGGCCAGTTCGATGATCGCCTTGATCACCGGCTGGAAATGCCGGTGTCCGAACATCACGGCGCCGAGCATGATGTCTTCGTTGAGCTCCTTGGCTTCCGATTCCACCATCAGCACGGCGTCGGCGGTGCCGGCGACCACGAGGTCGAGCTGGCTTTCGACCATTTCGTCGAGCGTCGGGTTGAGCACATATTCGTCATTGACAAAGCCGACGCGCGCGGCGCCGATCGGACCCTTGAAGGGC
The DNA here is from genome assembly GCF_049512235.1 of Bradyrhizobium sp. Taxonomy (GTDB): domain Bacteria; phylum Pseudomonadota; class Alphaproteobacteria; order Rhizobiales; family Xanthobacteraceae; genus Bradyrhizobium. The sequence continues at coordinate 14,059 of NZ_JBEKXH010000007.1, read as the reverse complement.
GCGCCCGACAACGTCAGCGCCGCGGATGACGCCACCAGCGCCAGAATGTCGGGATCGTTCTCCATGTCGTGCGACAGCGTCGTCACGATCACCTGGGTTTCATTGCGCCAGCCCTCGACGAACAAGGGTCGGATCGGGCGGTCGATCAGGCGGGAGACCAGCGTCTCCTTCTCGGTGGGCCGGCCTTCGCGCTTGAAATAGCCGCCGGGAATGCGGCCCGCGGCATAGCTCTTTTCCTGATAGTCGACGGTCAGCGGCAGGAAGTCGACGCCCTCCCTGGGTGTCTTGGCGGCGACGACGGTGGCGAGCACCACGGTCTCGCCATAGGTCGCCATCACGGCACCATCGGCCTGACGGGCGATCTTTCCGGTTTCCAGCTTGAGGGGACGTCCACCCCAGTCGATCTCGACCGAATGAATATTGAACATTTTATTTGGTCTTTCATTGGTTCATGAAAGCACGGACGCCGAAAACGAAAAGACCATGCGCAAGATGGCTGGACGCTGATCGCGAGAATTTCGCGGTCTTAGCGTCCAGCGATCCTGCCATGGTCCTTGTGTTTCGAATGGCGTCCATCCTTCCGATGGCACGGGCACCTTGCCCGTTACACCCAGCCGCCGGATTGCGACTGGATACGCCGCGCGGACTTACAGCGTCCGCGCGCAAAAACGCGCGCGAGATGCGCGCGTAAACCTTACTCAACGGCGAATATTATGCTTTTCGAGCAGCGCCTTGTAACGCGCCTCGTCCTTCTTCTTGATGTAATCGAGAAGCGAACGACGCGTCGATACCAGTTTCAAAAGGCCGCGACGCGAATGGTTGTCCTTCACGTGGGTTTTGAAATGCCCGGTGAGATTGTTGATGCGTTCCGACAGGATCGCGACCTGAACCTCAGGCGAGCCGGTATCGCCGGCCTTGTTGGCACTCTTCTTGATGACTTCCGCTTTGCGTTCCGCGGTAATCGACATCGTCAAACACTTTCATGGCTGCGAGCCGAACTGGCGGTCAGTCCGGTCAGGTTGAACACACGCTTGGGGATGAGTTCGCCATTACCAATCTCGGCGAGGGCCAGAAGCCGGCCTGCCACCGTGACATAGACTGTGCCGCTACAATTGGGCGCATCCCGTCCGCGCAACAAAACGGCTTGGCCCCGGTGGAGCCTTGCCGCATCAGCCCGTGTGACGGCCAGTGCCGGGATGTCGTCCAGCGCGGTCTCAACGGGCAAAAGCGCGTCGGCGAGGCTACCCTCGCCAGACGCGGCTCTATCGCATAAAGCCTCCAACTGTTCCAGCGGAATCATGTCCGCCTCGCCAAACGGTCCGACCAGCGTGCGCCGCAGCGCACAGATATGGCCATAGCAGCCGAGCAGCCGGCCGATATCGCGGGCCAGCGCCCGCACATAGGTTCCCTTGCCGCATTCGGCGTCGAACACCGTATGGCTGCTATCTGGTTGATCGACAATGGCTAAATGATAGATTTCGACGATCCTGGACTTCAGCTCGACGGTCTCGCCGTCGCGCGCCAGATCATAGGCCCGCTCGCCCTGAACCTTAATCGCCGAGTATTGCGGCGGGATCTGCTCGATGGAGCCGGTGAACCCGGGCAGCAGCGCCGAAATCGCCTCGGCCGAGGGCCTGATCTCGCTGGTCATGATGACGCGGCCCTCGGCATCGTCGGTATCCCGTTCCTCTCCCCAGCATACCGTGAACCGATAACGCTTGCGGGCGTCCATCACGAATGGAACGGTCTTGGTGGCTTCCCCCAGAGCGATCGGCAGGCCTCCGGAGGCAAGCGGGTCGAGCGTGCCGGCATGGCCGGCGCGCTTGGCCTGAAACAGCCGTTTCACGATCGCGACCGCTTGTGTCGAGGTCATGCCGATCGGTTTGTCGAGCACGACCCAGCCATGGACGTCGCGCTTGTCGCGCCGCGGCTGGCCGTTGGCGCGAGACGCCTTGGCGCTGCGCCCACGATCCTCCTCGCGCGGCGAAGCCAAGGAAATATTTTTTTGAACGCCGTCCGGATCATCAATCGGCGGCTCGATCGCGCTGTTTGCGGTGGTCACGATCATCAGTCTACTCTTCCGAATCTTGCGAATCCGGTGCGAGGTCTCTTTGCACCGCCGGTGTTCGCAGTAATTTCTCTATTCGTTCCGCTTCATCGAATCGTTCGTCTACCCGGAAGCGGACATCAGGCGCAAATTTCAGGTTAACGCGGCGTGCGATCTCGCCACGCAGGAACTTCTTGTTTCGCTCCAATGCGGCGATCACGATGTCGGTATCGCGGCCGCCGAGCGGCATCACGAAGATGGTCGCGAGCTTGAGGTCCGGCGACATCCGGACTTCGGGAACGGTGATGATATGGCCCTCGAGGTCGGCGTCGTGCACATTGCCATGCGAAAGGATATCCGCAATCGCGTGGCGCACGGTTTCGCCGACCCGCAGCTGGCGCTGCGAGCCGCCGGCGGCGGTGTCCTTGTTATGATGGCGGGGCATTGTCGTCTCGCAAAGTCGTCATGCCCGCGCTAAAGCGCCAACGGATCCGCGCTAACGGGTCGCGCGAACGCGCGCCCGATGACAGGCTCCGCGCGTCTTCGCTCAGATGCCACGGGCACCGACGCCCTTCCTGTTGCATCAAGTCATTCCCGTTGTATCGGCCAGGACGTGGATGGCCGGAACAAGTCCGGCCGTGACGCCGTAAATTTCGGTCAATAAAACCCTGGGCGCTTTGTGAGGCTTGGACTCACAGTGAGCGCTGGATCGTCTCCACACGGTAACACTCGATGACGTCGCCGACACGCATGTCGCCGTAATTTTCGAATGCCATGCCGCATTCCTGGCCGGCCTGCACTTCCTTCACTTCATCCTTGAAGCGCTTCAGCGTCGACAGCTTGCCCTCGTGCACCACGACATTGTCGCGGATCAGGCGGACATTGGCGCCGCGTTCCACGGTGCCGTCGGTGACGCGGCAGCCTGCGACCTTGCCGACCTTGGAAATGTTGAACACCTCCAGGATCAGCGCGTTGCCCAGCATGGTCTCGCGCAGCGTCGGCGCGAGCAGGCCGGACATCGCCTTTTTCACGTCATCGACGAGGTCGTAGATGATGTTGTAGTAGCGGATCTCGATGCCGTTGCGCTTGGCGGCGGCGGCGGCTTCCTTGTGGGCGCGGACGTTGAAGCCGATGATCGCGGCGTTGAAACCTTCCGCCAGCGTGACGTCGGATTCCGAGATGCCGCCGACGCCGGCATGCAGAATGCGCGCGGCGACTTCCTCGGTGCCGAGCTTCTCCAGAGAGCCGAGGATCGCTTCCAGCGAGCCCTGCACGTCGGCCTTGACGATCAGCGGGAAATCCTTGCGGCCCGAGGTCTTGAGCTGCGACATCATCTGCTCGAGCGAGCCGCGCATGCCGGAAATGCTGGCGGCGGCGTTCTCGCGCTTCTGGTGGGCGCGGTAGCTCGTCACCTGGCGGGCGCGGGCTTCGTTGTCGACCACGGCGAGGCGATCGCCGGCTTCCGGCGGCCCGTTGAAGCCGAGCACTTCGACCGGCACCGAGGGGCCGGCCTCCTCGAGCGCATCGCCCTGGTCCGAGATCAGCGCCCGGACCCGGCCCATCTCGGCGCCGGCCACGACGATATCGCCGACGCGCAAGGTTCCGCGCTGCACCAGCACGGTCGCGACCGGACCGCGGCCGCGATCGAGCTTGGCCTCGATCACGGTGCCTTCGGCCGGACGCTGTGCATTGGTCTTGAGGTCGAGCAGCTCGGCCTGCAGCGCGATCATCTCCAACAGCTTGTCGAGATTGGTCCTGTTCTTGGCGGAAACCTCGACATCGACGACGTCGCCGCCGAGCGATTCGACCTGAACCTCGTGCTGCAGCAGTTCGGTGCGGACGCGGTCGGGCCGGGCGTCGGGCTTGTCGATCTTGTTGATGGCGACGATCATCGGGACCTTCGCCGCCTTGGCGTGGTGGATCGCCTCGATGGTCTGCGGCATCACGCCATCGTCGGCTGCGACCACCAGGATCACGATGTCGGTGACCTTGGCGCCGCGCGCCCGCATCGCGGTGAACGCGGCATGACCGGGGGTGTCGATGAAGGTGATCTTCTTGCCGCTTTCCGGCGAGGTCACCTGATAGGCGCCGATGTGCTGGGTGATGCCGCCGGCTTCGCCTGATACCACGTTGGCATGGCGAAGCGCGTCGAGCAGCGAGGTCTTGCCATGGTCGACGTGGCCCATAACGGTGACGACGGGCGAGCGCGGCTCGGTATCGGTGGAGTCGTCGACGATGTCGAACAGACCTTCCTCGACGTCGGCCGCGGCCACGCGCTTGACGGTGTGACCCATTTCCTCGGCGATCAGCTGCGCGGTGTCGGCATCGATCACATCGGTGATCTTGTGCATCGCACCCTGCTTCATCAGGAGCCGGATGACGTCAACCGCGCGCTCGGACATGCGGTTGGCGAGTTCCTGGATATTGATCACTTCCGGAATGACGACCTCGCGAACCAGCTTTTCCTTCGGCTCGTTCGAGGCATGTCCCTTCAGGCGCTGGGTGCGGCGGCGGAACGATGCGATCGAGCGCTCCCGCACGTCGTCGGCATTGAGCGCAGTGACCAGCGTCAGGCGGCCGCGCTGCTTCTGCGGCGCGGGCTTGGCGGTGGTCTTGGGGGCAGCCGCAGGGCGGACAGCGCCGCCGGGGCCGCGACGGACCTGACGCGGCCCTTCATCCTCATCGGAAATGTCGGCGGCGATACCGGGGGCGCGTGCGACCGGCACCACCGGGGCGCGGGCCACGGTTGCGGTCGCGGTTGCGGCCTTGGCTTCGGCTTCGCCAAACCGCTTTTTGGCCTCGAGTTCGGCCTTGCGCTTGGCCTCCTCGTCCTGCCGGTGGCGATCCTCTTCGGCCTTGCGGCGGGCCTCGGCGGCTTCGCGCTCGGCCTGCTCGATGCCTTCCTTGCTGTTGCGGCGCTTGGCTTCCTCTTCCGCCAGCCGCCGCTCCTCGAGGTCGCGGACCTTCGCATCGGCGAGCGCGCTGGCGCGGGCGGAGCGTTCGTCCTCGGTCAATGTCCGCAGTACCACGCCTGAATTGTTGCGCGGCGGGGCAGCTGGCTGCGCCGGCCGGGTGGGCGGCGCCTTGGCCGGCGCCGCCTTGGCGACGACCGGATCGGGGGCATGGGTTTCGGGCGCGCCAGCGTCGCCGCCGACCCGGCGCTTGCCGCGCTTTTCGACCACCACCTGCTTGGAGCGGCCGTGGCTGAATTGCTGTTTCACGGTGCCGGTCTCGACGCGCGGTTTAAGCGTCAAGGTCTTGGCCGGGACACTGAGTTTCTTCTCGCCAGACGAATTCTTGTCAACCATTCAGCAGTCCCAACCTTGTTGCGTCGTGCGCGTTCGCGCAGTCTGTATCGGCGAATTCCTGGCCGCGTTGCCGGCTGTCTTGTCGTCATCCGCCATCCGGTATCGGACCAGGGTATGGCTGCGCGACAGGAACGTTCTGCTCGCCGGACCCGCGAGCAGCGCAGCATGTATCACATTTGACCGGCCCAGTGCCAAATCCAATTGTTCCGAAGTCAGCGCCGTGACCACCGGAATCTGGCTGGATTCCGGGTTAATCCCGGCATTTTGCCTGACGATGGCGTCCAATTTCCGAATTCCGTCGGCGGCGCCGTCCGCGGCATGGATCACCGCCACGGCCAGCCGCCGCGAAACCGCGTCCTCGACTTTGCTGAAGCCGCAGATGACCTGGCCAGCCTTGGCGACCATGGCCAGCGCGTCGATCGCCCCGCGCACCAGCAGCACTTCGGTATCGCCCACCAGCGCTGGAGCCACCCGAACGGCGCGCTTGAAGCCCCGGCTAAAATGGTTACGGCGGACCGCCTCTGCAACGGCCTTTCGCGACGCCGAAATCCATAGGCCGCGGCCGGGAAGCTTGCGCTTCAGATCCGGGATCACCTCGCCGGAAGGGGCGACCACGAACCGGATCAGCTCGTCGATCGGCCGAACCTGCCGCGTGACCGCGCACATCCGCATCGTCGCGGACCTGTCGGTCCGCGGTCCGTTGTCGAGATCGGGGTCGGCAAAAGCAAGCATGCGGGTGACGTCTCTCCTAACATCGGCGCGTCTTCGGTGCGCGAGACCGCAGTCCACGCCTGGTTCTGGCCCGGGCACGCGCATTGCGGAACACGCGCGTTATACCGGTTGATCTACCGATGCCTCGGCCAGTTCGGGCTTTTTGGCGAGATCGGCCGCCGTGATCCAGCCGGCGATGACGCGCGCCTGCATGATCATGTTCTCGGCCTCGTCGCGCGAGACTTCGTTGGCGTCGAGAATACCGGGATGCTTGGTCGGCTCGCCGCCTTCCTTGCGCTCGGTCCAGCCGACCAGATCGTCGGTGGCGCAACCGGCGAGATCCTCGACGGTCTTGATTTCGTTCTCGCCGAACTTCACCAGCATCTTCGAGGTTACGCCGGGCACCGTCTTCAAAGCGTCTTCCACACCGAGCTCCTTACGTTTGTTTTCGAGCTCGCCTTCGAGCTGTTCCAGATATTCGCGGGCCCGGCTCTGCAATTCGTTGGCGGTTTCATCGTCGAAGCCTTCGATGCCGGCCAGTTCCTTGGCGTCGACCATCGCAAGTTCCTCCACCGAGGTGAAGCCCTCCGAGGCCAGCAATTGGCCCACCACTTCGTCGACGTTCAGCGCTTCCATGAAAACCCGCGTGGAATTCTCGAAATCGGCCTGGCGCCGCTCGGATTCTTCCTGTTCGGTGAGAATGTCGATGTCCCAGCCGGTCAGTTGCGAGGCGAGACGAACGTTCTGTCCACGCCGCCCGATCGCCAGCGACAGCTGGTTGTTGGTGTCGGGGACCACGACCTCGATCCGCTCGCGATCCTCGTCGATCACGACCTTGGCGACTTCGGCCGGCGCCAGCGCATTGACGACAAAGGTCGCGATGTCGGGCGACCACGGAATGATGTCGATCTTTTCGCCCTGCAACTCATTGACCACCGCCTGCACCCGCGAGCCGCGCATGCCGACGCAGGCGCCGACCGGGTCGACCGATGAATCCCGCGAGATGACCCCGATTTTCGCGCGCGACCCGGGATCGCGGGCCACCGCCTTGATCTCGACGATACCGTCATAGATTTCCGGAACTTCCTGCGCGAACAGCTTGGCCATGAATTGCGGATGGGTGCGGGAAAGAAAAATCTGCGGGCCCCTGGTCTCGCGCCGGACGTCGAAGATATAGGCGCGAACGCGGTCGCCGTTGCGGAACACCTCGCGCGGCAGCATCTCGTCGCGACGGATAATGGCTTCGCCGCGGCCCAGATCAACGATCACGCTGCCATATTCGACGCGTTTGACGATGCCGTTGACGATATCGCCGATGCGGTCCTTGAATTCCTGGTACTGGCGGTCGCGCTCGGCCTCGCGCACCTTCTGCACGATCACCTGCTTGGCCGATTGCGCGGCGATGCGGCCGTATTCGAGCGGCGGCAGGGTGTCGGCGATGGTGTCGCCGATCTGCGCCCCGGGGTTGGCCCGCCTGGCGTCTTCGAGTGAAATCTGGTTCGACGGATTCTCGACCTGTTCGACCACCAGCATGTGACGCGACAGCCGCAGCTCGCCCTTCTTGGCATCGATTTCGGCGTGAACGTCGGTCTCGCTGCCATAGCGTGCCCGTGCCGCCTTGGCGATGGCGTCTTCCATCGCGGCGATGACGATGCCGCGATCGATCGATTTTTCGCGCGCGACCGCGTCTGCGATCTGCAGCAGTTCGAGTTTGTTGGCGCTGACAGCTGCCATGTCTTCAGTCTCCTTCGGTGGGATCGATCTCGCCCCGCCGCCGTCGTTCCGCGGCGAGGCGGTGTTGCTTGGTGTTTTGCGGAGCGTTGCGGCGGGCGCTCTCCGCTTTCAGATTCAAAGGCTCCAATGTCGGCTTCGACTTCGGCTTGTGGCTTTTCGAAGGGTCGCCGTTCCGTGCATGCGGCGGCGGCGGCGGCTGAAGTCCGAGCTTGCGAAGCAACTCGCGCTCCGCGGCCTTGCCGCGCCGCATCGATTCCGCGATCAACTCGTCGGTCAGAACCAGCCTTGCCTCGGCGATGTCCTCCATCGCCAGCATCACATCGGCATCTTCGCCCGCTTTTGTATCATCGCGATGCAACCGCACGGAACCGCCCTCGACCTCGCCAAGCGTGCCGCGGAACCGCTTGCGGCCCTGATGGGCGACCGCCATCTCGATTTTCACCAGGTGGCCACCATAACGTTCGAAATCGGAGCGGCGCACCAGCGGCCGGTCGATCCCGGGCGAGGAGATCTCCAGCCGGTAGGCCCGGTCGATCGGATCGGCGACATCAAGTACCGGCGACAGCGCCCGCGAGATCGCCTCGCAATCGTCGATCTGCATCGAGCCGTCGGGCCGTTCCGCCATGATCTGGACCGTACAGCCGGATTCTCCGGATATTCTGATCCGCACCAGCCGGTAACCCATGGCCTGCAACACCGGACCTGCCACGGCGGACACCCGTGCCGCCATGCCCGGCTCGACAACCAGGCGTGGCTCGGCAAGCAGATCGGTGTCCATGGAACCAGCAGTTGGATCGGTCATATCCAGGGTCAAAGGCGGTCTAATCTTGGTTGTGTGACGTGCTTTGGGTTGAAGGCGGTCCGGCCGGTCCGGCTATGCGGCCTGTTGCGGGCCCGGCGTTATCCTCGGCGGGCTCGTTCAGGTAACAAAAAAGAGCGGGTCCGGAGGGGCCCACTCTCAATACGCGACCGTATGAGAACCATAAGTTGCTCGCTATATAACGGTTTTTGCGCGAACCGGCAAGGCCCGCCAGGCTGCAGAGTACAATTTTGCGTGCCTCAGGCGCAGTTTTCGAACCTAACCCTTCCTTCACAAAGCTGGCCTAAATTGCCGGAAAACCCGCCTATCCCGCGCGGGTTCGAGCCAGGTTTGATGACAGTCGCACGCTCGCTGATCCCCGGACTTGACGAGATCATCAGCCATGGCGATCCCGAACGCCGTGCCGAGGCCGCGCGCCGGATCGCCGCACTGTTCCTGCAGGGGGCCGCGACTTTCCGGTCCGAGCATGTCGATCTGTTCGACGGCATTCTGAGCGGTCTCGTTCCATACACCGAAATTGCCGCGCGCGCCGAGCTCGCCGAGCGGCTGTCTGTCATCGCCAACGCGCCGCGCGCGCTGGTCGGGCAACTCGCGCGCGAGGACGAGATATCGATTGCCGGGCCGCTGCTGCGCCGATCGCCCGTCGTCGACGAGCAGGCGCTGGTAGAAATCGCGCGCGCCAAGGGCCAGGGTCATCTGCTGGCGATGTCGGAGCGACCAAGACTTTCTTGCGACCTCACCGACGTCATTCTACGCCGCGGCGACCGCGACGTGGTCCGGCGCGCCGCCGGCAATACGGGAGCGCTGTTTTCGGAGCCCGGATACGCGACCCTGATCAGGCGCGCCGGCCATGATGCCGTTCTGACCTTGGCGGTGGGACAGCGCGATGATCTTTCGGCGTCCCAGTTGAAGGAGCTGCTGTCTGGAACGATCGACGTTATCCGCCGCCGCCTGTTGGAGGTGGCCAAGCCCGGCAGGCAGAGTGCGATCAAGCAGGCGATGAACGATATCTCTGCCCTGTCGGAGCGGGTCGAGAGCCGTCGCGACTTTGCGCCGGCGCAGCGCACCATTCTGGCGTTGCACCATGCCGGCGACCTGAACGAAAGCGCGCTGCTTGGCTTTGCCAAGGCACACCGATACGAGGAATCGGTGGCGGCGCTTGCAGCCATGTCGGGGCTGAAAATTGCGACCCTCGACCGCCTGATGTCGGGCGACCGCCATGATCCGATCATGATCGTCGGCAAAAGGGTCGGCCTGGATTGGGCCAGCATCCGCGCCCTGATCCTGCTTCGGTTAGGCCCAAACCGGGTGCCAGCTCCAGCGGACATGGAGAGCGCGAGGGTGAATTTTTCCCGCCTGATGCCGTCGACCGCGGAGCGGATGGTGGGCTTCTGGCGCACCCGCGAATCGGCCTGATGCTTTGCTGAAGCGTTCTTCAGCCTGACCCCAGCTTGCGGAATCGCAGATATGTTGCACGGCGGCCCTCGCGCTCGGCTTTGCGTCCATAGCGCGTCATCGTGTAATCGGCCCACGGCAGGCGCCAGTCGTCCGCCCGCTGCGCGATCCAGAGAAAATCGGGCGCGCGCGCCAGATGCGCAAGCGTCCAGGCGCAGTAGTCGTCGATATCGCTGACGCAGCGAAACTCGCCATCCGGTTTCAAGACCCGCGCCATGGCGGCCACGGTTGCGTCCTGCACGAAGCGTCGCTTCCAGTGCCGCCGCTTCGGCCACGGATCGGGATGGATCAGCTCGATGCAATGAAGCGATTGCGGTGGCGCCCATGCCAGCAATTCCGCGGCATCGCCCGCGAACAGCCGGATATTGCCGATGCCCTGGGCTTCGATCTGGCTCAGGATCTTGGCCATGCCATTGACATAGGGCTCGCAGCCGATGAATCCGGTATCCGGAAAGGCGCGCGCTTCCGCAACCAGATGCTCGCCGCCGCCGAACCCGATTTCAAGCCGGATATCGCCGGCCGGCGGCTCGAACAGCGCAGCGAGATCGGCTGGGCTGGCGGCGGCGACGTCGAGCGCAAGGCGCGGCAGCAAATGCTCGATCAGGTTGGCCTGGTGGAGACGAAGCTTGTGGCCCTTGCGCCGCCCGAAGAACGAGCCATGCGCGGCAATGACGACGCCATCGCCAGCCGGCGCGTTGCGCTTGGCCGGATCGCGGCGCGCGATGCTCATCGCAACGTCTGAAACAGCCGATGCAAAAGCCGCGCCCTCGGCTCGATCGATGAGATGTACAATTGCTCGTAATGGGTATGCGCGCCCTTGCCGTCGACGCCGAGGCCATCCAGCGTCGCGGTATGGGGCGCGGTGAAATTGCCGTCCGAGCCCCCGCCGGTGATGGTGTCGACCAGATCGAAGCCGATTTCGGCGGCGAGCGTCCTGGCATGTTCGTAAAGCGCGGCGCCGGCATTGCTCTTCTGGTATGGCGGGCGGTTCAATTCGCCGACTACCTTGACGGTCACGCCGCTGGTCCGCGATTTCAGGTTGAGAATTTTCGGCACCAGCTCGTCGGCGTCCGCGATCGAGGGAACGCGCATATCGACTTCGGCATGGGCCTCCTCCGCAATCACGTTCGGCCTGGTCCCGCCCCGGACCACGCCGACATTGACGGTCACGCCGCGTCTCGGATCGTTCATGGCCTCCAGCGTATCGATGACATGGGCCAGCTCGCGGATCGCACTGCGGCCGTCCTCGGGCCGCGAACCGGCATGGGCCGGGACACCTTTGATCGATATCTCGAAGCGCGCGACGCCCTTGCGGCCGGTGACGATCTTGCCGCCGTCGCGGGCGGGCTCGGTCACCAGCACAAATTTTGCCCGGCGTCCCTCGGCCTCGATCCGCGCCCGGGAGGTCGGACTGCCGATCTCTTCGTCCGAGACGTAGAGCTGGGTAATTCCCAGAGGCGAACGCACCGTACTCGCGCAAATCTGCCGGAACGCGTGGTAAGCGAGATAGGCGCCGCCCTTCATGTCGTAGATGCCGGGGCCGAACGCGCTGTCGCCCTCGATTCTAAACGGCAGACGCCCGATGAAGCCCAGCGGGTGAACCGTATCGAGGTGGCTCAGGACAAGGATGCCCGGCTCATGCCGGCCCCATGTCGAACGTGCCAGGATGTGATCGCCGCAGCCGGAGTGTCCTGCGACGCGCTCGATGCTGACGGGCAAATCGCGATAGCCGTCCGCGACCATGCCCGCCAGCCGATTGACCTGATCAGGCGCCTCCGTGGGGGTCTCGATCTCGACCCAGCGGCGGATGCCATCGAGGATCGCTTCGGGCTCGAACGCATTGCAAGAGGTGGCTGGCATCGGCATGTCATTGTCGGGGGAAAAGACAAATATCGTCATTCAGGGGCGCCCACCAGCAAGAAGCGTGCAAGTTCCCGGGCTTTCCCTTCCGGAATTTCCGGTCCGCTTGCGGAACCGCGATCGGTCGGGCGGGCACGGGAACCGCCGCCTCGCGCTCCAACGCGGGGCCAAGCGCGCTCGCCAACGACGAGCGGATTTCAGCGCTGGCCAGGTTCCTCGCGCGCGGCGATCTGTTCGACCAAGTCGACGATGCTGCGCCGGAGTTTGGCATCCGCGATGCGGGTGAACGCGCGGGTCAGCGCCAGACCCTCGGAGGTCGCCAGAAAATCCGAAACATAGGCCGGCGAGGTGCCTTCGGTGAAGTTATCGGCGCTGGCATTGCCGCTGGGGCCGCCCTCGAACAAAAACGAAACCGGGACCTGGAGTATTTCGGAGATCTGCTGGATGCGGCTCGCCCCCACCCGGTTGGTGCCTTTTTCGTATTTCTGGACCTGCTGGAAGGTGAGGCCGAGTGCCTCGCCAAGCTTCTCCTGGCTCATGCCCAGCATGATGCGGCGCATGCGCACTCGACTGCCGACATATTTGTCAACAGGGTTGGGCGCTTTGGTCGACATCTGGGACACTCCTTGGGATACGCCTTGGCGATGAGGCAAACCAAACGGAGTATGCCTCAGGCGCCAATATCGTCAAATCTTGCTTGGGGATCGATCGGGGAAGATTGAGCGACGAACGGACATGGTCTTGCTGACTACCGTGACAGAATGCAAACGGCACCATCGATCTGTCAACTGGTGCATTTCCGAATGTTGTTCCTACAGCGTGAAAACAGCAATCAGCAATAGGTAGACATCAGGAAGCTCGCTTCGCAAGGCGCCGCCAAACGACAAAAATGAAAGCGGCGATGAAAATGATCGCGGCGGGCATGTCGCCGCTGCGCGCGTAGATGGTCGGCGCGATCGACGACGGCAGGCCGGAATCCAGCACGCCTTCGACGCCGAGACCGAGGCGTGCGACGAACCGTCCGAAGGGATCGATGACGGCGGAAATGCCGGTGTTTGCTGCACGAACCAGCGGCAGCCCTTGCTCGATCGCGCGCAGGCGCGCCTGCTGCAGATGCTGGTAGGGGCCGGTTGAGATTCCGAACCAGCCGTCATTGGTCAGGTTGACGATCCAGCCCGGGCGATCGCCGCCCACCGCAACATAACCGGGAAAGATTGCTTCGTAGCAGATCAAAGGTAGTGCGCGCGGCGCATGTGGGATGTCCATCGCTCGGCGCCGCACGCCCGGAATAAAACCGCCCTGAACCTTGGTGAGCTGGACGAAGCCAACTTTTTCCATCCAATCCTGGAACGGCAGATACTCGCCGAACGGCACCAGATGCAGCTTGTCGTAGACCGACAGCACGCTGCCGTCGTGGTCGATGACGTAGATGGAATTGTAGGCGCGCGTGATCTTGGCGCCGGGCGGCAGATCGGGCGCGCGTACCGAGCCGGTGATCAGGACGGTTCCCTCGGGCAACAAATCGGCAATTTGGGCCATCGCGTCGGCTTCGCGGGTCAGGAAGAACGGGAACGCCGATTCCGGCCAGATCAGGATATTGACGTCGCGCACGCCGCTGGATTGCGGTCCGGAAGCGCGGTCGGACAGCGTCAGATATTTTTTCATCACCTCCGCCTTGGCGGAATAGTTGAACTTGACGTCCTGCTGCAGGTTGGGCTGCATGATCCGCAGTTTGACGTTCGCGACCCATGATGTGGGCCGCAAAGCGAGGCGGACGGCGCCGAATATTCCCATCGCGAGCAGCAGCAGCAGCGCCGTCACCGGTGCCATCCACGGCTTGCGGCCGCGCGAACTGCCATCGACCAGCACCGCCGGGCTCGCGAAGATCGCCACGCTGAGAAAGGTCAGGCCCCACAGGCCGATCAGCGAGGCGGTCTGCGCCAGCGCCAGCGGTTCGCTCAGCGCGTAGCCGAGCGTATTCCACGGAAATCCCGTCAGCACGTGACCACGCAACCATTCGCTCAGCGTGAGGCCCAAGGCGAGCGCGATCACCCGAAAGGCATCCCGGCTCCAGAGCAGCCGCGCCAGGGCGAAGCCGAGCGCGGTGAACAGCGCCAGATAGGC
>NZ_JBEKXH010000006.1:0-38715 GCF_049512235.1 Bradyrhizobium sp. | reverse complement strand
CGGAATTGCTGGCCGTTGGCCGCGCCCTGGCTGATCTGGTCCTGCAGGCCGACGCCCATGTTATGGATGGCGAAGTCGCTGTAGACGCTGATCTGCACGGCGCTCATCCCGCCGAACGGGGAGTTCGCCGTCTTCTGATGCGGGATGTGGCAGCGGGTGCAGCCGATATTGTCGAACTGCTGGGCGCCATTGGTCGTATGGCTGGTGGAGGCGGCCGGGGTCGGCGCCGCCAGGAGGCGGGCGAACGCCGCGAAATTGACAACGTCGGAGGAGAAATCCGACGCCGGGCTGCCACTCTGGCCGCCGTCGGTCAGATTGGTCGAATCCTCTGGGGTGGCGTTGAACACGCACCCCGACGTGGTGTCGCGCTCATCGGGAAAGGCCTCGTTGGTGACGCCCTGCTCGACATTGTAGGCTTCGCCGGCGAAGATCAGCAGCGACTTGTTCTGCGCCTTCCAGCCGAACCGGGTGATCGTGCCGTCGTTGCCGCTGATGTTGAACACGCCGGAGGTGATGCCGAGCGCGGCCTGCAGGGACTGCAGGCTCGCCTCCTGCGATCTGAGGTTCGCGTCGGGGACATTTTCCACCAGCCCGGCCCCGAACACCGGCGTCGGGATGCGGAAGATGATGTTGCTGTTCGCGATCGCCTGAGTGAAATTCGGCTGGCTGATGTTGCAGCCGTTGGCGTCGACGCGGCCGGTGATCGTGTACAGGTCATGGACGCCGCCGTCCGGCGTGCCGTTCGAATTGTTGATGAAGCGCGCCTCGCGAACGGGGCCGTTCGAGGTGATGAAGGATGGCACCGTGTTGGTGGCGCCGTCGAGCTTGGCCAACGCGACCTGCGGATTGACGGTCGGGCTCGACCCGCCGAGCGCCGGGAACGCATGACACTGGGCACAACTGTTGCCGTTGAAACGCGGCCCGAGACCGGAACCGGCCTCGTTGACCACCGTGCCGGACACCGAATCGACCTCCTGGAAGCGCTTCTGCGCTCCGAGGAAGAAATTCTGTTGCAGTTGGCTCAGTCCCGACACCGGTAGCCCGGCGCCGACCGGCCCGCCACGCGGACCGGGATCCACCGGAACCTGGCCGAACGCCGTCCCGGATGCGGCGAGCAGGCCCATGATGGTTGCACCGACGACGGCCGCTCCGGCCCTCATCGTCTTCTTTGTCGTGGTTCTCGTTGCTGTACTCAGGCGAATTCTTCTCATGCGACCTCTCCATATCCTCCACGGCCACAGGTCATCGTCGACACGAGCGTCCATCGCTGGCGCGCGTGCAACCACCCGGGTCGAAACGTTAAACGGTTAAGTTGTCTCGGAAAGCCCCCAACGCGCCTAGCGTGTATATACGCTGAAGGCATATCTAAGATTGATCAGTTGAAGGTTGCCGTCAAGTACTATTTTACCCCTGTCATTCGGGCAAGCCATTTTCATCCACAGCTATCGGACCGGTGGATCTTTCAGACCCACAATCAAAAAGTCGACGCAACATGGGCCTGGCGGCATGATGACCGCGGCGAGGCGACGATGCCCTGTCTGAAGTTCGCACTGCGGCCGCAACAGTCGCATCGCGCACGGGTGGGGATCGTCAGGTCCGTCGTACCCGCGGCGTCGGGTTGGTGGTGCGGTCGGGTCAAGCTCTCCCTCGACGGCCCGCAGTTCAACCTCGTCACGAGCGTCGTCCGCTGGCGCTCGCGCAGGCATCCCGGGTCCGACTGATAGGTCGTTTCGAAAGTCCCGCAAACTCGGAACGCCGCACCCGAAACGACGCACCTAAAGCGCGGATGCAGACGGCGAGCGGATCAGAGGCCAGCCAATTTAACGTTGTGATCGAGCATCGCGTGGCTATAATCCCTTGCGCGTGAACCAGTCTTTTGCGGGGCGGCGCCGATGCGCGGACGAGGCTGCCGGGTGGGGAGGGACCGTTGACGAAAGGAGCTCGCTATCTGGTTTTTCTGTCGCTGTCGGTCGGCGTCTGGACAGGGCAGATGTCGATCCCGGAGACGGCGGGCTGCCGTGCGCTGGCGCAGTCGGATGCGCCGTCGCAGCCGCCGCCGGGCCCTCCGACCAAAGGTTGGGACGGCCCGGATCCCGAGTCCGGATCGGTCGTCGGCACAGCCTACGAGAACAAGTATTTCGGCCTCTCCGTGCCGCTGCCGCAAGGGTGGTCCAAAGGCCTCGCAGGGCCGCCGCCATCGGCCGTCGGCTCCTATGTGCTGTCGGCGTTCGACGGCACCAAGGCCGAACGCGCGTCGATCCTGATCGTCGCCCAGGACCTGTTCTTCGGCGCCAAGCCGTTCGCGAGCGCCGCCGAGATGGCGGCGGATTTCAGCGATGCCATCCGGGGCATTTCCTACATGACGATCGACCGCGGGCTCGACAGCATTGCAATCCGCGGCCATGACTTTCTGCGCCTCGACTATAATGCCGGCGGCCTTTATCGCGTCTGGCTGGCGACGGAACTGCGCTGCCATTCGGTCATGTTCAATATCACCGGCACGGATCGGACTCAGGTCGAGAACATCGCGCGCGGTCTTGAGGCGATGGCGCTGCCTGGTGAAGCCGGAACGCAATTGCCGGCTGGCGCCGGCGCCGAGCAGACAATTCCGGTTTGCATAAAGGATTACGCGACCGAGCAGACGCTACTGCGCAAGGTCGACCCGGTTCCCAACGATCCCAGGGGCGTCGACGTGCCGGTCCGGATTATCATCGGCCAAGACGGCCGGGTCCGCCACGTGCACGTGATCAGTGCCAGTCCGGCGCAGCGCCAGGCGATCGTGGAGGCGCTGACGCAGTGGGAATTCAAGCCTTATGTGGTGACAGGGCGTCCCGCCGAAGTCGAGACCGGCGTACTCTTCAAGTTCAAGCCGCACGGAACATGACCGGTGATCGCAGCTCGGAAAAGTCCTGCTCGCGGCTGATCAAAACTTCGAGGCTGCGCCGGCTGCTCATCATTGCGTGCGTCGGCGTCCATGGCTCGATGTGGGTGCAGCTTGCCGGCGCTACGGGCGGGGCACAGGCGCCGCCCGCGTTGGAGGCTCCCAACCCACCGGGGTTTGCAACGTCCGGCAATCCGGTCGCCGAGATCCCGCTGGATCGGCTGTCGGCCACGCGCGAGCGCCCCCTGTTCTCCCCGAGCCGGCGCCCACCCTCCCGGCGGCAACCGGCGCCGATGGCCCACGTCGAGAAGCCGCCGCCGCCCTCCCCGGCCTCGCCGCCCAGCGTCGCCCTCTTCGGCATCGTCGTGGGCGTGGAGGGCCCGCGCGCCTTCATCGCCACCGGGCCGTCGGAACGGATCATCTGGGTGCGGCCGGGTGACGACGTCAATGGCTGGAAGGTCACGGACATCAGCGAACGCCGTCTGGTGCTCTCGCGCGCCGACCTGTCGGCGACGTTCACGCTGTTCAGCGCAGAGAATGCCGGCCGGACTGCGCGCCCGGGTTCCGTTCAACCCATTCCGACGCTGGTTGCGCCAAAGATCCGCGTCCGCTGACTGAAACCTTAATGATGCGTTGTCGCGCGCTTAACAAAACGTCAATGAAACCAGCCGTTTATGCTGAACGCTTTGTTAAGAGCCATGGTTTATTTTCCCTGACAGTGGCATCGCGTCACGATGTCGTTTCTGGTTGCGTAAGCCGGCAGGGCCATGATCGTTCCGCAGTTTATCAGTTGGATACGGACCGCTCCGCCAGGCGAGCGGGCAGAGGCAACACGATCGCTGGCGCGGGCCTGGCTGGTTTCCGATCTGACCGAAGAAGATCGCGCGGCTGCCGAAGGCGCGCTGCTGATACTGCTCGACGATCCCAGTCCGCTGGTGCGCCAGGCCATGGCGGAAATTTTCGCGCGCAGCATTGAGGCCCCCGCGGCCATCGTGCAGGCGCTGTCGCTTGACCAGGCCTCGGTCGCGCTCCCGGTGCTCGAACATTCACCGCTTCTGATTGACGCCGACCTCGTTGACATTGTCGCGACCGGCAATTCTGAGGTGCAATCCGCGATCGCCCGCCGCGCCAGCGTGCCGGCTTCGGTCTGCGCCGCGATCGCCGAAGTCGGCAGCGCCGCGGCGGCGCTCGAACTGATCGAAAACGCGTCTGCCGAACTCGCGCCGTTCTCGTGGGATCGCATTGTCGAGCGTCATGGCCATCTCGCCGCGATCCGGGAAGCGATGCTGGTGCTGGACGATCTGCCCGCCGCGATGCGGGCGGCGCTGGTGGCAAAGCTGTCGGACACGCTGACCCAATTCGTTGTCGCCCGCAACTGGCTCAGTGCCGACCGGGCGCTGCGGGTCGCGAGCGAGGCGCGCGAGCGCTCGACTGTGAATATCGCAAGCCGCTCGCGCGGCGACGACATGCGCGGCCTGGTGCGCCATCTGCGCGCCACCGGTCAGCTCACCGCGGGACTGATCCTGCGCGCCCTGTTGTCGGCCAATCTCGAATTGTTCGAAAGCGCGCTTGCGGAATTATCCGGCCTGCCGCAGGCGCGGGTTTCCGCACTGCTGCAAGACCGCGGCCACGCCAGCCTGCAGGCGCTGCTATCGCGCGCCGGATTGCCGGAATCGACATTCGCGGCGTTCAGGATCGCGCTCGAAGCGAGCCACGAAACCGGATTTGCCGATAGTATCGGCGGCGCGGCACGGTTGCGGCGCCGGATGGTGGAGCGGGTGTTGACGCATTGCGGAACCGACCGGCTGACCGCCGAACCGCTGTTGATCCTGCTGCGGCGCTTTGCAACCGAGTCGGCGCGCGAAGAAGCCCGGCTGTTCTGCGACGAACTGATGGTGGAGGAGAGCGCCGCAGAGATCCCGGACGATTTGATCGCTGCGTGATTCCGGTTGCCAGGCGCGCAGCAGCCGCGTCGTGCCTTGCCCAAAGCCGGGCCGATATGCCCGAACCGCCCGTGATTGCCCGGCGGGAGTGAGCGTTAGCAGCCGAAGTCGCAACAATTTGCGCCCGGGCTTACGGCTCCTCGCGTTAGCGAGGAAGACGTTGATTTTCTGGTCTAACCTCCCGGCACGATGCTCGGCGCGAGGATCGCTTCGAGGTGTTCGGGACGGTCGCGGTTGGCGTGGGCGAGGTATTCGTCGGCGACACCGCGCAACTGCCGGCTGAGTTCGTTTGCCGTCTTGACGGTATCGGGCTTGGTGCGCTCGCGCACGATGGCCTGAATGGCATTGATATGATGTGCCATCAGATCGGCCGGCACCTCGCCGAGATCGGGCGCATGTTCGATGATCCTGCACAGGCTTTCGGCCGCGGCGCCGGCGGAAGGATATCCGAACGTCGCGGCGTCGCCCTTGATGTCGTGCGCGGCGCGAAACAGCTCTTCACGGTTGGCGTCGGTAAAGCCGCCTTTGAGGATCGCGGCGTAGGCTTTTCCGAGCCGGTCGGTTTCCACGACCATCCAGTTCTTGAATTCGCCTGACAGTCCGGCAAGGGCTTTTTCGGCGCGCGCCACCGGATCGTCGCCATCCTTGCCGTCGACCCGCCGCAACAGCTTGCGCAATGGATTGG
Organism: Bradyrhizobium sp.; assembly: GCF_049512235.1. Lineage (GTDB taxonomy): Bacteria > Pseudomonadota > Alphaproteobacteria > Rhizobiales > Xanthobacteraceae > Bradyrhizobium. The sequence goes on along the minus strand of NZ_JBEKXH010000006.1, from coordinate 33,206 downwards.
GCTGCGTGATGACGTGATGGTCGGTGAAGGTTTCGATCTGGAGGGTCTTCTTGTCTTTCGCCATCATGATTTCCTTGGGTCGTCCGCTAGATGCCGGAGCGGGCCTTTTCGAGCAGCGAGGGCTGCTGCAGGACTTCGACCTCGCCGCCGACGCGGCGCTCGGGGCCGATGTAGGTGTTGCCGGTATTGCGCCTTCGGTCCGGGCCGAAATAGGTCTTGGTCTTGATGAACGGGCGCGGATTGGCGACCACGTTCAGAATGCGCTGATAGAGCCCCTTGGCCGAGATCGGCTTGGCCAGGAATTCGGTGACGCCGGCGTCGCGCGCCACCGTGACGCGCCGCTTCTCGGAGTGGCCCGTCAGCATGATGATCGGTGCGAACGGATTGCCCTTGGATTCCGGCTGCCGGATCATCTGCGAGAGTTCGAGGCCGTCGAAAATCGGCATCGACCAGTCGGTGATGACAATATCGGGGACATAGTGGCTGTACATTTCGAGCGCGGTCGCGCCGTCCTCGGATTCATAGACCTCGCGCGCGCCAAACGAATGCAGCAGCGTGCGCAAAATGCGGCGCATGTGCGGATTGTCGTCGCACACAAGAAATCGCAGCTTGTTGAATTCAATGCGAAACATGGCCCGGCTCTAAGCGCGTACCGAAACTTCGGTATACTGCAAATTAACCCTATCCCGCTCCCGTTAAGGAAGGGTTGCGAACAGCATGGGATTAGCGCGGAGGTCGACGGGCGCGCCCGCCCGACGGCGGGGAATCAATACCCGAACTGCTCGCTCAAAATGCGCTCTTCTAGGCTGTGGCCGGGGTCGAACAGCATCCGCATCGAGATCGTCTTATCGGAAAGCACTTCGACGCGGCGGACGTCGCGCGCCTCGTCGTGATCGGCTACCGCGGCAACCGGCCGTTTGTCGCCTTCGAGCACCTCGATGACGACATAGGCGGTGTTGGGGAGCAGGGCACCACGCCAGCGGCGCGGACGGAACGCGCAGATCGGGGTCATGGCCAAAAGCGGGGCGTTGATCGGAATGATCGGCCCCTGCGCCGAAAGATTATAGGCCGTGGATCCCGCGGGGGTCGCCACCAGGATGCCATCGGCCATCAGTTCGGCCATGCGTTCGCGTTCGTCGATCAGTATCCTCAGGCGCGCTACCTGGTAGGTCTGGCGGAATAGCGAGACTTCGTTGATGGCATGGTGAAGATGCACCACGCCGCGTACATCGGTGGCGCGCATCAAGAGCGGATGGATCACCGATTCCCGGGCCGCCTCCAGACGGGCGTGCAGGCCGTGGGGGCTGAATTCGTTCATCAGAAAGCCGATGGTGCCGCGATGCATGCCGTAGATCGGCTTGTCCGAACGCATATTCTGATGCAGCGTCTGCAGCATCAATCCATCGCCGCCGAGCGCCACCACGACATCGGCGTCGTCGGGATCGTGGTGGCCGTAGAGCTGGACCAGCTGCGCCAGCGCCTGCTGGGCTTCCGCGCCGGCACTCGCGACAAAAGCGATCCGTTCATATGCCGCGGGGATGGTCATGGGATCGCGAACTCAAATCGGCGCTGACGGGATTGGCTGCGCCGGGGTCGTCCTATACGACTTGGGCGGCTGTTGTCGAGATGGATGAGCTGACGCCAATGCCGCTCGATCGTACGATCAGCTCGAATGCAGATCTGGCCTGTATTCGCTTGCCAACAATGCCCGGCTGTCGCACTTTTGAAACATCCTGCAATCCGGGCTCGAAAGGGTCGAATGCGGCGATGCCGGGTAGATGATGGGAAGCGGGAGAGGAAACAAGAATGGCCAGCCGGTTCGCGTCGTCGCGCCATGCGGTACTCGTCTCTGCACTTTTTGTATTCGGCATGCTGGCATTGGCCGATCTGGCCGGCGCGCGCGCCGAGGATGCGCCACCGCCGCAGCCGCCATCCGCCGCGACGCCTTCGGGGCAGAAATCATCCGGCATAAGCGGGCGTGCCGCCACCCCGAATTCACCCAACGCCGCCGAGCAACATCGTCTACCGCCGGACGCGACGACCCAGCAGACGCTGGCGCTTCCCGGGCGCACGCTGGCGTTCGCGGCCACGGCGGGTTCGATCCGCCTGTTCGACGACAAGGGCGAGCCGCAGGCCGATATCGCCTACATCGCCTATCAGCTGGATGGCGCCGAGGCGCGCACCCGGCCGGTGACCTTCTTCTTCAATGGCGGTCCCGGCTCGGCGTCGGCATGGCTGCAATTGGGCAATGCCGGACCCTGGCGGCTGGCCATCGACGCCGCCGCAGTGAGTTCTTCCTCGCCTCCCGATCTGCAACCCAACGCCGAGACCTGGCTCGACTTTAGCGATCTCGTCTTCATCGATCCGGTCGACACCGGCTATAGCCGCTTCGTGGCGTCCGGCGATGACGTGCGGAAGAAGTTTTTTTCAGTCGACGGCGACGTCAGCTCGATGGCCTTGACCATCCGGCGCTGGCTGGAAAAGTCCGACCGTCTGCTGTCGCCGAAATTTGTCGCCGGCGAAAGCTATGGCGGTATTCGCGGACCGAAGGTCGTTCGCAGTCTGCAAGTCGAGCAGGGCATCGGGGTCAAGGGCCTGATCCTGGTCTCTCCGGTGCTCGACTTCCGAGAATATTCCGGCTCCAGCATTCTGCAATATGTAGCGAGCCTTCCCACCATGGCAGCAGTGGCGCGCGCGGCAAAGGGCGCGGTGACCCGCGCGGACATGGCCGACGTCGAAAGCTATGCGCGGGGCGATTACCTCACGGATCTCATCAAGGGGCAAGCCGACACCGAGGCGACCACGCGCCTTGCCGACAAGGTGGCGGCATTGACGGGGATCGACCAGGCGATCAGCCGCAGGCTGGCCGGGCGATTGGACGCAATCGAGTTTCGCCGCGAATTCGATCGCAAGGACGGCAAGGTGACAGGCCGCTACGATGCCTCGGTCCTGGGCCTCGATCCCGATCCGGACTCCAGCTTCTACCATTTCGGCGATCCCTCGGGCGATCCTCTGATCGCGCCTTTGACCAGCGCCGCGGTCGACCTTACCAGGAGCAAGCTCAATTGGCGACCGGACGGCTCCTACGAACTGCTCAATGGCGCAGTCGAGAAGGCCTGGGATTTCGGCCGCGGTCTGCGGCCCGCCGAGTCGATTTCCGAATTGCGGCGGATCCTCGCGCTCGACCCGAAGCTGAGGGTGTTGGTGGGGCAGGGCCTGTTCGATCTTGCCACGCCGTATTTCGGTACCAAAATCCTGCTCGACCAGCTACCCGCCTACGCTACACCGCTACGCGTGAAGCTTGTCGTCTATCCCGGCGGTCACATGTTCTACTCGCGCGACGCCTCGCGGCAAGCGTTCCGGGCCGAGGCCGAGGCGCTAATGAAGTGAGAGGTCATATAATCCGCAGTTTCTTGCCGTTTTCCGATCGCAAAAGCGCTTGGCAGCCTGTGTTGCCGGACTTCAACGCTGGTGGATACCGTCTGGTTTCCGATTCGATTGCTGATCGTTCTGTCAATCCACTATTTTTTGATCCGCTCGATTTCGCCTTGGATTCCACAGGGATCTCCGATCTCAGAGTCGGCGACCGGACAGACATATGCCCTGCGGAGATAGTAGGATCTGGCAAGTCGCCAGGGAGGAAGAAATCCATGCAGAGATATTCTTTCAGCGTGAAAGAGGGTAAGTTTGCGGGATTACCAGTCACTGCGGTGCTTTCGGACTTGGGAGCGGCCAAGAGAGAAGCGGTGGCCATGTGTGTCGATTTGATGCCGGCCGTTCTCCGCACCGCCGATCTTGATTTTAATTGGCGGATGGAGGTCGCCGATCAAACCGGGAAACTGGTTTACAGGCTGAAACTTCTGGCAGAACCGTTGCCCATGCAGCAGCCAATCTGACTCTAAGCGAAGATTGAGCAGGATATCCTTGGAAGCCGGAACAAAACAAAAACCGGCGCAACCGTATCAGGTTGCGCCGGTGGTGTTTGATTGAGGAACTCAGTAGACGAGGCCAGTGCCGACCGGCTGCTCGAGGGCCGCCTGCAGCGAGCGATATTCCGGGCAGTCCTTGCCGCAGATCTGTTCGATCCGGCTCAGGTGATAGTTCGCCTGATCGCGGTTGCCCTGTTCGAGCTGCCACAGGCCGTAATACTGCCAGGTCCGAACATGGTTGGGATCGTCCTGCAGCGCGCGCTGGTAGTAGACCTGCGAGACCTCGTAGTTGCCGAGCTTGCGGTAGGAATAGCCGAGCAGGTTGGCGACGTCGGCGCGATCCTCATGACCCAGCGCCTTCAACTGCTCGATCGCCGCGGCATAGTCGTGGCGATCGTAGATCGTGGTGTAGGCCGTGCGATAGCTCTCAAGGAAGCGGGGATCCTCGATGCTGGAGCTCTTGTCGTGCTTCTTCTTTTCCTTGGTGGAGTCCGACGCCGGTGGCGAGGGAGTGTCGCTGCCTGCGGCATACGCTTTGGTAAAAATGGGCGCCGCGATCAGCGCCATCGACAGGAACGACAGCGTCACAAGCCTGCTTGCAGATTTTTCCATGCAACTCTCCAATTTTGGCGGATTTTATTTGGTGGACGACTTTACACCGAGGTTCGATGACTAGAACAACACCCGGCTCGAGCCGACATTCCGGGGAAATCGTGTTTATTTAAGGGAGCTCGGCGGCGCCCTTTGCGGAGCGAGTGAGGCGCAAAATGACAAACATGTCATAGATGTGAACGCAACGCCAATATGGGCCACCGTCACAGCCACCATCGCCATCATCGTTCCCACAAGCGGATGGGCGCGCTGCGGATGCACAAGCTCACGAAGGTCTCGACCAAGCACATGGTGCCCGCCGCCAAGCGCGGCTGATCCGAGGGGCGCGATCGGCAACGCTCGTCACCAGCTCCGTGCCGATAGCACTCTCTTAAGTTATGGCTAAATAAGTTATGGCTAAATATGGCGCATGGCCCGATCGTCGAAGCGCACGCGCCCAACATGGCGCAAGCTCAAGGGCATGCTCTGCAGTTCATGGACGGGGCCTCGGGATGAAGCTGCGCGGGCAACAACCCGAAGGGGGCAGTTCCATGAGCTAGATGCGAATTCCATTTGGCCGGCTGGCGGTCTAGAATTCGCTGGGACAGACTGCAATGGAATTTCATGTTGAAGATGTTGGCAAAGCGCGCGGCGATCCTGGTCTTGCCAATCGCGCTCGCGGCATGCGCGGGCAGCGATGAGGGCCGGGATGTCCCGCTCAGCATCGATAGCGGTACCGCAAACCAGCCGTTTCCGCAGAACTACCGCGTCGAAGTGCTGGCGTTCATGAGAACCTATCTGAACAATCCCGTTGGCATACGTGACGCTGCGATGGCCGAGCCGGCGCAGCGTACCGTCGGCGGGCGGCTCCGTTATGTCACCTGCCTGCGCTTTACCCCGCACGAATCAGATGGCAGCTATCGCGAGCCGCGCGAACGCGCCATTCTCTATATCAATGGCCGGCTCGACCGCATGGTCGAAAACGCCAGCGAAATCTGCCCGGGCGCGGTCTACGCGCCGTTTCCGGAACTGGAAAAGCTGACGCGTTAGCGGCGGCAAGCGCCAGGGACACGATATACCGGTGCATCAAGCTGATGCCAGTACATCAAGCTGCCGCAATCGCGCTATTATCCTAGGTTGCAAGGTATCACAACGCCGCGATTCGGATAGGCGGCATGAACATTGCTTGGAGCGGAAGCGGGCTGGTTTTGACATTCAGGAGCGTGGCACATGAGACGCATCGTGTTTGGTCTGACCTTCAGTATCATGGTTGCTTGCATTGTTGGTGGCGTGAGAGCTCGCGACCTTGATGGCCGCTACGCGGATTCACCGCTTAAACCATGGTTCGATCATCTGGCGAGCGGCAGGGGACTGTGCTGCTCGGTGGCGGATGGGGTAGCCGTTGCAGATCCCGATTGGGAATCCAAGGATGGCCATTATCGCGTTCGCCTTGAGAACAATTGGGTCGATGTTCCCGACGACGCCGTGATCACCGAACCGAACCGGGCGGGACGCACGATGGTTTGGCCGCTGCGGTTTGACAATCAGATCTCGATCCGCTGCTTCATGCCTGGCAGCATGACCTAGCAACCGCAGGCACGGTTTTTGAATTGCCCGCTCTCCCTCAAGGGGAGAGCTCGGGATAACGATTTGCCTACATCCCTCCCCGATTTTTCTATTTTCGCGCGGCGCAGGCGAAACCCCCGGTCACTATTCACCGAAGCTCGATGGGTCACTGCGTTGACAAAAGCCCAGCCGTAAACCGCGCGCCGGCTGGATGAAAAAAAATGGCTCGGTCGATGGAACAATGAGGCGTTGTTGCCGCGTCGTCACAGTTAAGAGCGATCCGTGCTCCGGCATTACCGTCAAGCAACCAAATTGAGGCCACGTTGTTCGCATCCTGTAGCCTCGAAAGTAATAGGGAATGAGTGATGAAGAAATATCTGATCGGTGGCGCCGCCTTGATCGCCTTTGCGGCTCCCGCAATCGCGGCCGATCTGCCTGCACGGCCTTATACCAAGGCTCCGGTCTATAAAGCCCCTGAAGCCATTTATAACTGGACCGGCTTTTACCTCGGCGGCCATCTTGGCGGCGTGTTCGGGTCGAAAAGCAGCGGCGGGTTCATGGGCGGCGTGCAGGCCGGCGCCGATTACCAGTTCGCGCCGAACTGGGTGATCGGTTCCGAAGTCCAGTTCAGCGGGATTGCCGGTGACAACACCAAGCTTCTGTTACCTGGTAACGTGATGGTGACCCGGAAAAACGACGACGTTGGCTCGCTCACCGGCCGGATCGGATACACTTGGGGTCCGGCGCTGCTGTACGCCAAGGGCGGTTTCGCGTTCCGCGATAATTACAACACCGCGGTGACCATGGCAGGCGTGCCGAAGGCCTTTACGACCACGGGCAACCAAACCGCCGGCTACACCGTCGGTACCGGTCTCGAATACATGTTCGCACCGCGCTGGTCCGTCAAAGGCGAGTACCAGTATTACAATTTCGGCAACACCACCTTCACCGCCGGCCCGGCGACGCTGGTCGGCACCCGGTTGCGAAATGACGAACATAGCGTCAAGATCGGCGTGAACTACCGCTTCGGCTGGGGTAACTTGCCCACCATGGGCTACTGACTTTCTTTGGTTCCGATGCTAAGGAAAGGCCGGCCTCGCGCCGGCCTTGTTGCGTTGTGGCGCATCGAGTGACTTCGCCGGGCCTCGCCACCTGCCGGGCCTAGGACATGTTGCTTGAGACCAGATACCGCCGATGACTCGGCCCGGACGCGACGCCGACGCCGCTGCCTATCGCGCTGATATCGACGGCCTGCGAGCCATCTCGATTCTGATGGTGGTCGGATATCACGCGCAGCCCTGGCTGGTGCCTGGCGGATTTGTCGGGGTTGATATCTTCTTCGTTATTTCCGGCTTTCTGATTACCCGCATCATCCTGACGCAGCAGAAGGCCCGCAGCTTTTCATTGCCGGAATTTTACGCGCGCCGGGTCCGGCGGATTTTCCCGGCTCTGATCGTGGTGCTGGCCGCGACTTACACAATCGGCTGGTTTGTTTTGCTGCCGGACGATTTTAGCCTGCTCGGCGAGAATGTCATAGCCAGCGTAGCCTTTGTATCCAATCTGTTCCAGCTCAGCCAGTCCGGCTATTTCGCGCCCGATACAGCCGATAATCCGCTGCTTCACCTCTGGTCGTTGGGCATCGAGGAGCAGTTCTACATCCTCTGGCCGCTTGTTCTGCTGATGCTGTCCGGCTCGAGGCGGCGCCGGTTTTTTACCTTAACCATCGCGATCGCCTCGTTCGGCGCCAGCCTGACGATTTTCTTCGGTCATCAAGAGTGGTCGTTTTACTCGCCACTATCGAGAGCGTGGGAATTGCTGGCCGGCGGCTTGGTTGCAAACCGCTACGTCGAAGCTGGTGAACACGAACGACCGAGTTCGCCGCTGCGCGACGACCTCACGGCAACGATCGGCCTTTCGGCAATCCTTGGCGCTGCGTTCGGGCTCAACAAGAGCAGTCTGTTTCCCGGCCCGGCTGCGCTGCTCCCGGTGCTCGGCGCGGTGCTGATGATCGTCTCACCAAATTCCAGGGTGAACAAGATCATATTGGCGAGCCGCCCGATGGTCCTGATCGGATTGATCAGCTACCCACTCTATCTATGGCACTGGCCGCTATTGACCTATCTCGCGATCACGCGACATGGGGTACCGAATTTTCTGGAGATCTGGATTACCCTCATCGCCGCGGTTGTTCTCTCCTGGCTGACCTACCGTATGGTCGAAATCCCGATCCGCCGACGGCCGGCGGCCGTTCCGGGATTGTCGTTCGGATTGCTGGCCATCGGCATACTGGGGATGGCAACGGCGGGCGCTTCCGGCTTTGGCTTTCGTTTTTCTCCGGTAATCCGGGACATCGCCATGATTCCGCAGCAGAACAATGCTGGATTGCGCGACAAGTGTTTCCTGGAGGCGCCGGGGGCCCGACTTGATGCTGATTGCATCGAGCAGGGCGAGAAGCCGCTTTTGTTTTCATGGGGGGATTCCAACGCGGCCGCGCTCTACCCGGGATTGAAGAAAGCCCAATCGCTTGTCTCTTTCCGGCTGGCCCGCTTTGCGGCTCCGGCCTGCGCGCCGATCCTGGCGACCGCACCGCGCTGTGACGAGGCCAACAATATCGTCTTTGGTTTCATCAAGTCGTCGCATCCCGAGATCGTGCTGCTTCACGCGATGTGGGGGCTGAACAACGACCTCGGCAAGCTCGGGGAAACGATCAGAGCGCTGAAAGCTCTCGATATCCCCCGAATAGTCATTCTCGGGCCGGTGCCGGTTTGGAAACGGACCCTTCCTTTTTCGCTGGTCAATGCCTACCGGTTGCGGCACGTCATCGCCGACCGGATCGCCGACGGTGTGTCGGGTCCGCAGGACGATGCACGCATGGCCGCCTTCAGCGCGGCCGCCGGTGTGCAATACATCTCGGCCTGGCATGTGCTGTGCAATCCGGATGGCTGCCTGACGCGGGTCGGGCCAACGGCCGATGATGTGGTGGCCAGCGATATCGTGCATCTCACGAACGCGGGCTCGGTTTTCCTGGTTGAGGCCATCGGGGGCGACCTCTTCCCCGGACAACCAACGATCAACCTCAGCCGCAAGGTCGCGATCGGCCCGAAGGACGGGTCGCCAGGACCGGCGAGGCCTTGAAGGGGGGGAGCGCCGCTGCTTTCGGACGAAGCAGCAAGGTGTTCGAGCGTCGCGCCAACACGCCGGCGAAGAATGCGGCCGCCGCGTCAGCGAAAAAATAATTTTTGCAGTGCATGAAACTTTTGCGTGCAATGCGCTATTATGGTGTGCCGGTTGGTGGAAAACAAAAAATGCGTACCTTGCTTCTAGGTTTGACTATATCCGCGTTGACGCTGCCCTGCCTTGCCCAGACCGTGCTGAAGTCCGAGCCCCTCGTGCTGGCGCCCTATGAAATCGCCTTGGTGCAGGATCCCTCCTGTCCTGCCGGCCAGGTTCTCAAGGTCACCGGGGCGATCCGGGGTTTGCACCGCAGGAAGGCCTGCGTGGTGCTTGCCAGCGAGCAGGCCTCACTGGCGGTCGCGACGCCCTAGCGCAGCCTCTGGTTGTGTAGCCTCTGGTAGCGCATCCTATCGGAGGTGGCGCAGCCTCTCAAACGTCGTCCCGGCGATCCCCCGGGACGAAAAACTCGCTCCTCACGAACAACCCCTCACGAATTCAGTTGAATTTCCCTCTGTTCCTCGCGCTCGGCGTCGGCCTGGTTCTGGACGGGATCTTCCTCGGGATCGGGCCGGCATGGCTTGATCTCATAATCGTTGTCCAGCACCGGCCGCGGCGTCGGCTTGTTCAGGTCTGACATGACATCGACCACCAGCCCGCTTTTCCGGGCGTGTTTCCAGACGTCGGCCTCGGTCGGGTAGGCCTTGCTCAGCTTGGCGTCGTTACTGAAGAGGGCGTAGGGCATCGGATCGCTCCTCTGGAAAATTCCACTGCTGTCAACGCCGCCGCCCGATGCCGGTTTCGCTCCGGCGGCGATCCCAGGGTTCACGGGCCGGTGAGGCGGTGGCCAGCAATCAGGCGCGGCCCCGCGGGCGCGGACTATCGGCCGCAGTGGTGAGTCGTAAACAAGTCCTTAAATCCAGCGAAAAATAATCCCCGAGACTCCCGGGGTAGAATCGCCGGATGTCTTGCCGTCATGGCAACGACCTTCAAGTCATCCGCCGAACGAGTGCACGTTGCGCTGTCAGTGGCGCTGCTGGCGGCCTGCGCGGCCAACCTGATGCTGGTGTGGGGCTGGCTCCAGCCCTAGGAGCATCAAGGGCCGGGTGCGGTTTTGGCAATGCCATCGTACCATCATCAATAGCGGCGATCGAGGACGCGCTGACAAATCTCACGCGCGCGCTTGCGCAACAGACCGAACAGCAAGGAAATGCCATTCAGGCTTTGCGTCGATGCGGCATCATCCCTCGGGATGCCGGCAAGGTGTCGATCCAGGTTGCGCGCAAAATCCTTGGTCAGCCGGCTGGCGAGGTCGCGCACCAGTCCCTCGCGGGCGATCTGTGCGAGCATGCCCGTCAGGCTGTAACCGATCGAAAGATCAACACGCGTCCCCGCGCCCCGTTCGATCGGCACCAGGTGATAGCGGATCTCGCCTTGGGTGGAAGACCGGCTGCGCTGATCGCTGCCGATGCCGACGATCCGGCCAGATAAGTTCGTGGAGTCGCGCTCGATCCGCGCCGAGCCGCGGAAAATTGCTGAAATCGGGCCGAGCTTGACCCTGATCATGCCTTCCACGCGCTCCGGTGTCGGCGCGGCGCCAAGGGCCGCGCCTGGCAGGCAGGCGGCAATCGCGGCGACATCTCCGAACATCTCGAACACCCGGTCGGGCGGATAAGCCACCGTGAACTGATCTTGCAGCACCAGCGCCGGTCTGAAGTCCGGGATCGCGAGCGTGCCGGTGCCCTCCGGCTGGATTTCACTTTGATGTGCGGCCGCGTTGACAGCGGCCGCGTTGGAAGAAACGGCTCTGTTGCCTGAGCCGACAGGGCCGAGCGTCGTGCGCCCGGCGCCGGGGATCGACGACAGGTCTCGCTTGCGCCGCGCGTCGATCACGGATTTGACCGCCCGCACGATTCCGACATATCCGGTGCAGCGGCAAAGATTGCCGCTCAAGGCGATGCGGATGCCGCATTCGTCGGCCTCGGAGAGGCGAAGCACCAGATCGCGCGCCGAGATCAGCATGGCAGGCGTACAATAGCCGCACTGCACGGCGTGCTCGCGTTGGAAGGCCGCGCGAAGCTCGATGGCGATTTCATCCTCATCGAGGCCTTCGATAGTGGTGACACGCGCGCCGTCGCAGGCGACCGCGTAAGTAATGCAGGAACGCGCCGGCATGTCATCGAGCAACACCGTGCAAGCCCCGCATACGCCGTGCTCGCATCCCAGATGGGTTCCGGTCAGATCGAGACCCTCACGCAAGAAATCAGCGAGATGGGTGCGCGGCTCCACCGCAGCCTCGACGGCGCGCGCATTGACGGTGAGCCCGATCATGGTCACGCGGCAGCCTCGCCGACCGCACGTCGCAGTACCGCGACATGAATGTGGCGGTCGGCCGCGTTGGCCAGGCCCGCTTGCGCCAGGATCGCATCCGCCACCCGGACGTCGAATTGCCGCTTGAAGTCGCCCGTCACCTTTCCGCCAAACAGCGCCGCCGCGTCACCAAGAACGATCGGCGCACCGTCCACGGCGCCAATCACAACCCGTGATGTCATAGCCTCCGGGTCGATGCGCACCGCCGCAATGGCGTGGGCGAATTCGCCGGGCTTGCGGCAGGCCTTGACGTAGCCCCAGCGGGCCGACGGTCGCATCACCGGTACGCGGACCGCCTCGAGGATCTCGCCATGCTGCAGGGCTGATTCGAGCGCTCCCGTCACGAACGCCTCGACGGCGAGATCACGAACCCCGGCAAGACTGCGCAGCGTGACCTTTGCCCCCAAAGCGGAAAGCGCAGACACCCAGTCGGCTGCGGGATCGGCGTGACTGAGCGATCCGCCGATGGTGCCGCGATTGCGAACCGCCCGGTAGGCAATGGCCGCGCCGACCCTGCGCATGGCGCCGCGGGTGACATCGGGTACTCGCTCATCCTCGATATCGCCATGGGTAACACAGCTCCCGATGACGAGTTCGTCGCCGCGGCGCTCGGCCTGCTTCAATTCGGCCAGCGCTGTGATGTCGATGATCAGGTCTGGCTCGATGAGCCGCAGGTTGAGCATCGGGCCCAGCGACTGGCCGCCGGCCATGATCTTCGTCGTGGCATCTGCCTCCGCTAACAAGGTCAGCGCGGCATTCAGATCAGAAGGACGCTGATAAGCGAACGCGGCCGCCTTCATGAGGCGGATCTTTGCGCGCCACGGGCCAGCAGTATCGCCTCGACAATGCGGCGCGGCGAAATCGGCGAATGCAGCAGTTCGACGCCGAGCGGACGCAGCGCGTCATTGACCGCGTTGGCGATCGCCGCCGGTGGCGCGATGGCGCCGCCTTCGCCGATGCCCTTGACGCCGAACATGGTGTAAGGCGAGGGCGTTTCCATATGATCGAGGCGGGGCTCGGGAACCTCGGTCGGACCCGGAAGCAGATAGTCGGAAAGCGTTGTTGCAAGGGGCTGCCCGGCGGCATCGAACGGCATTTCCTCATACAGCGCGGTACCGATGCCCTGCGCCAATCCGCCATAGATCTGGCCGTCGACGATCATCGGATTAACCAGCACGCCGCCGTCCTCGACGATCACATAGTCGAGGATCTCGACACAGCCGAGATCCGGGTCGACCGCGACGATGACGGCGTGGGCGCCATAAGAGAAGGTGCCGCTGTCGCGCTGCGGCTTGTAGCCGCTGGTTGCCTCCAGCCCGCCCGGATCGACATCCGGCGGCAAATCTTGCGGACGCCGGTACCAGGTATGGGCGATCTCGGTCAGTCCGATGCTGCTGGTTGGTCCGCAGACACGGCCCTCGCGCAAGGCGACCATCGCCGGATCGAGTTGCAACAGTCTGGCGCCGATCCGCTTGGCGCGCTCGGCGATCTCGATGCAGGCGGTCGCGACCGCGCCGCCGGCCATCACCATCGAACGCGAACCCCAGGTGCCGGTCGAATAGGGGGTCATCGCGGTATCGCCATGCACGACACGCACCCTCGCCGTATCGATGCCGAGAATTTCGTGCGCGACCTGCGCCAGCGTGGTTTCGAGGCCCTGACCATGGGAGTGCACACCGACGCGGATTTCGAGGCCGCCGTCGGGCGTCATCCGCGCCTGGGCCTGCTCGTGTCCGGGCACCATCGGAATTCCCCAGCCGGCATAGACCGAGGTGCCGTGCGCGGCCTGCTCGCAATAGATCGAGAGGCCGGCGCCGATCAGGCGGCCATCCGGCTCTTGGCTGCGCTGACGTGCCCGCACGGCCGCGATATCGATGGCCGCCACAGCGCGCCGCAGGGCCTGGGGATAATCGCCGCTGTCGAAATGCTTTCGGGTGATATTGTCGAACGGCATCTGGTCCGGGCTGACCAGATTGCGCAGACGGACCTCGCTTGGCTCGAGCCCGGCTTCGACCGCCACCGCATCCAGCATGATCTCCAGCGCGAAGCAGACGCCGGTACGGGCAACACCGCGATAGGGCAGGATCGGACACTTGTTGGTCGCGACCGAGAAGGTCCGGCAGCGATAAGCCGGCATCCGGTAGGGACCCGGCAGGATGCTCGCCACCTGTGCGGCTTCAAGACAGGCAGAGAAGGGATACGAGGAGTAAGCGCCGGAATCGACGGTCGCCTCGCAGTCGATGCCGCGCAGAAAACCGTCACGGTCGGCATAGACGGTGATGTTGTAATAGTGCTCCCTGCAGTTGGCGCTCGCCGTCAGGTGTTCACGCCGGTCTTCGATCCAGCGCACGACGATGCCTTTGTGCATCGCGAGCCAGCCAAGGCAGACTTCTTCCGGCAGCAGAATTCCCTTGTGCCCAAACCCGCCACCGACATCGGGCGATATGATGCGAATCCGGCCCTGCTCGACGCCGAGGCAATCGGACAGGCCATTGCGAACGATGTGCGGCATCTGGGTGCCGGTATGAAGCGTCAGTTGGTCGAGCCGTTGATCGAAACTGGCGACCACGCCGCGTCCCTCAAGCGGCGACATGCACTGCCGCGCGGTCGATATTTCGCGCGTCACTTTTATGGGCGCATCCAGGGCCGGCGCGATATCGACCTCGAAGGCGGTTTCAAGAAACACGTTGTCACCCCAATGCTCATGCACGAGCGCGGTCGTTTCGGCGCGCGCCTTGAGCATATCGGTGACCGCCGGCAATTCTTCGAGCTCCAGCGTCACCGCGGCAGCGATATCTTCGGCCTCCGCCCGGGTCGGCGCCACGCACATGGCGAGGAGTTCACCGACGTGGCGGACCTTGCCGGTCGCCAGCACGGGCTGTTCCGATATCTTAAAGCCGGGCAGGCCTGACACGGCGCGGATCGGCTTGACCCCGGTCAGATCCTCAGCCGTGAACACGACATCCCGATAGCGATCCGGCACGCCAATCGCCCTGATTCGGGCATGCGCCAGCGGGCTGCGCACAAAGGCAACATCCCGTAGGCCTGAGATCCGGATATCGGCCACGTATTGGCCGCGTCCCCGCAGCAAGCGATCGTCCTCCTTGCGGTTGAGCCTCGCTCCGACACCCTGACCGGCGGCGGCGGCAAGCCGGCTTTCAGCGTGAGACATCAGGTGTTCCCACTGGATGCCGCCGTGACCGGTCAGGCCGCGACAGCCTGCGGCAGAATCGGAGCCACGGCATCATGCCGGATACCGGCGCGCAGGCAAAATACCGGCTGCAACAAACTGTCCGCCACCACTTCCGTCTTTTCGTTGTCGCGCAGGATATGGCGGCCGGGTTTTTGCCTCAGCACGGTCACGTCGGCCTCCATGCCCGGCCGCAATGTGCCAATGACGTCCGAGAGAGCAAGCATTTGCGCCGGATGCGACGTCACCATCGGCACCACTTGCTCCAGCGTGAGACCGAGCGCCATCATCGAACTCATCGCCTGCACCAGGCTGAATTTCGCCTGACCCGCGAACGGATGGTTCTCGTCATCGACATGCTCGCCCGGCGTTCCCTTCGGCGCCGGCACATGCGTATTGTAGCCGTGGATATCGGCTCCCAGCGTGGTCGGAATGATGCCGGCGGCGATCGCCTTGCGCGCGAGGCGGTAGGAGAAGTGGCTGCCATGGCCGACATCGACCCGCAAGCCGCGGTCGAGTGCGGCCTGGATCACCGGGTGGACTTCGCCTTCACGATTGACGAAGCCGCCGGGATGGCGCGTGAACGGATGGGCCAGAACGTCGCCGGCACGGAGCAGCGGGATCACCCGGGTCAGGATCGTATCGACATCCTCACCGTTGGTGCCGCTCGCAGGCAGTCCCCATAGCTGACCGAAATGCACATAGACCGGAAGGTCGGCGCGGCGTCCGATCTCGGCGGCCATTTCGATGACGCGGATGCCCCAACGCGCGAAGCCGCCAATTTCAGCATGGGCCTTGATACCGCGAACCAGATCGCGATTGGCGTTTGCCGCTTTCACGGTGGCGTCGATATCGACGCAGTCCGGGCTGTACAGATTGGGGTAATAATGGCCCTCCAGACCGCCCACCAGATAGGCCGACAGAAACGCATAGGTGCGCGATTGCGCCTTCTCGGCGATGAAATGCCGGAAACCAGGCAGGGTCATGCAGGACGGTCCGCCCTGATCGACCAGGGTTGTCACGGCAGATTGAACACCAACCATATCCGCGTTCACCCCGAAGCGCCCGGTGACATATTGGTAGACATGCGCATGGGTATCGATCAGTCCGGGCAGCACGAGCTGACCCGTGACATCGACCACCTCCCTGGCGCTGGCCGGCAGGATATCGGCCTGAACCGCGGCAATCTTGCCGTTGCGGATCGCAACATCCTTGATGCCGTCGATGCCTGCTGACGGGTCGATGACGCGACCGCCGCGCAGCAACAGGTCAAATGTGGTGCCGAGGGATATGGTTCCAAGAGACACGGTCGATCTCCTCTTGCGGATAAGTCGGCCGCCAATGCCGCCGTCGCCGATTTGCGCAGTATACTTCGTATTCCTGTTTTTGGATTTAGCAACAATCATGCCATAGGTTGCGTCAAATTCGTGCAATATTGCGGTGCGGCGCGCATGTCCGGGAGCTATCTGATGGCCAAAAACCATGTGCGAAATCTGTGCAAGATGCCTCAAATACGGCAGCCTTGATCCACTGCGGCCGGGTGGCAATCGCGCAATAACAGTTGAGCCATGCGAAGTGTGCTTCGTATTGTTGAGTATTATTGACCGCCGAGGATGGAACGGGGAGGTTGATTTTCCACGCTGCCCCGCGGTGCTTGGCCAAATCCTGGCCGTCGACCGCCGGAGCGCCTCCACAACAGCTTGCGACGCGATCGCTGTTCTGGTCTGGCATGTCCCTTGCTCGGACAATCGTCACTGAGGTGGGGGCCAGGGCTCCGCTCGCTTGAACTTCATAACCGGATGGGGTGGTCGCTAATGTCCTACCGAGAGGCCATCGAGCGGCGTTTCGGCGATGGCGGTCCGTCCGGCCAAGGCGTTGCGGACAACGACTTCATCCATCGGGTGATATCGCGCAAGACCGTGCGCCGTTACAGCGACGCGGTTCCAGCTGACGAGCTTCTCGACCTGCTTGTCGCCGCTGCCTTGAGCAGTTCGGCCAAGTCGGATTTCCAGCAGGCATCGATCCTGCGCATCGAAGATCCGGATCGGCGCGCCGCGATCGGCAAGCTGTTTCCGAGCATGCCCTGGATCGGGCTTTCGCCGGTATTGTTCGTTTTCCTTGGCGATGCGAGGCGGCTACAGCGGGTCGGCGAATTGCGCGACAAGCCGGTTCGCAACGGCACCCTGGAAGGGTTCTTCAACGCCAGCGTCGATGCCGCGCTGGCGATGCAGACCATGATCCTGTGTGCGGAATGGCTCGGGCTCGGCGTCTGTCCAATCAGCGTCATTCGCAACGAGATCGACAAGGTCGCGGCGATCCTTGAGCTGCCTGATCTGGTCTTTCCGGTCGCCGGACTTTGTCTCGGCTATCCGCACGGCGAGGGTTACGTCAGCCTGCGGCTGCCGCGGCGGCTGACGACCCACCGCGATCACTACGATGACGGCGCGCTGGCCGAAGCCATCGACGATTACGACCGCCGGCGCAATGCCGTGCATGCCATCCCCAGGGAGCAACAACGTTCCAACGCGGAGTTTGGCGAGGCGGAGTTTTACGGCTGGTCGGAAGACAAGGCGAGGCAGGCCGCCAAGGCCGAAGGCGCGGCGTTCCCGCCCTATCTCAGATCCCACGGCTTCAGTTTCGATTGAGGGGCATGACACGACACACGACAGATCCGTAAGGCCAGAGATTTCATCACACCAACGCAGGGAAATCCACCATGAGAAACAATTCGTTCGTCGACGCCGGTCTGCCGTCAAGACGCCTGATGGTGTTTTTGCTGGCTGGATTGTTCGCGCTGCCGCTGTTGGGCAATGCGAAAGCCGCCGGCCTCGACGAGATCAAGAAGCGTGGCCTGATTGTCGCCACCGAGGATGATTTTCGTCCGTTCGAGTTCGTCAAGGACGGCAAGCCGACCGGCTTCGACAACGAACTGATCGAAGATTTGCGCAAATATGCACCGTTCGAGATCAAGCAGGAGATCCTGCCTTGGACCGGCATCCTGGCCGGCGTCTCCACCGGCAAGTATGACGTCGCCATTACCGCGGCGATCATCACCAAGGAGCGCAAGAAATCGCTGGATTTCACCAGCCCGATCGCCGATGCCACGCATTACTATGTCAAACGCAAAGGCGATACCAGCATATCCTCGGTCAAGGATCTCAATGGCAAGACCGTCGGCGTTCAGGCCGGCAGCGCGCTGCTCGCGCGACTTCCCGAACTCGGCGGCACGCTGGAGAAAGAGGGCGGCAAGCTTGGCAAGATCGTCGAGTACACCTCTTATCCCGAGGCCTACCAGGATCTGGCACTTGGCCGCGTCGATTATGTCGTCAATACCATTATCAACCTGAAGACTCTGGTGGCCGACAAGCCCGCCGTGTTCGAACTCGGTCAGGCGGTCTCCGGAAAATCGTTCCCAGCCTGGGCGGTGGCAAAAGGCAACACCGAACTGCTGGCGTTCCTGAACGAGTTCATCGCCAAGGAAAAAGCCAATGGCAGGTTCGCCGAGTTGCAGAAGAAGTGGTTTGGCGAGGCGTTTCCGGATCTGCCGGCGGCGTTCGAGCCGGAATTCTAGCGGTCGCCTCGGCCGCAATGGTCCGCCATGAGCGGCAGCGATATCGCAGCGATCTTTCAGGGCGCCATCGTGACGGTGTCGCTGTCCGTTGCCGGCATCCTGATCGGACTGCCGATCGGACTTGGCCTCGCGCTGTTGCGCTGGGCCAATGTCCCGGTCATTGCCCCGATGGTGACCCTCTATGTCAGCATGTTGCGCGCTACGCCGCTGGTCACGCTGCTGCTGCTGTTGTTCTTCGCGCTTCCCAACATCGGGGTGCCGATCAATCCTATTTCCGCGGCGATCCTCGCGCTGGTCATGAATACGTCGGCTTTCAACTGCGAGGTATGGCGGGCCGCCCTGATGAATTTTCCAAAGGACCAGTTTGAAGCGGCGCAGTCGGTCGGCATGCGCGCCGGGCAACGCTTTGGCCGGATCGTGTTGCCGCAGATCGTGCGCGTCAGCCTGCCCGGCCTGGTCAACGAAATGTCGCTGCTGATCAAGGTAACGCCGGTGCTGGCCGTGGTGGGGGTCGTCGATATTACCCGCGCGGCGGTGAGAATTGGCGCCGAGACCTACGAGCCGCTGCCGCCATTTCTGGTGGCGGTCGCGCTGTACGCGCCGATCGTGTTTGCGCTGGTGTCGCTGCAGCGCTGGATCGAGCGGCGCCAGTTCGCGGCCGGGGCGTCAGCATGATCCACGATTTCGGCATCGTCTGGGACGAACGCGCCCTGCTGCTGAGCGGGCTCGCCAACACCGCTGTCATATCGACGCTCGCTGCCATCGCGGCGCTGATATTGGGCTGTCTGCTGACCCCCGCTTTGATGTCGAAACAGCGGGCGGTTTTCGGTGCCGCCCGCCTGTTCGTCGACGGCATGCGGTGTGTGCCGTTTCTGCTGTTCGCCTATATCGTTTACTATGGCCTTCCATCCCTCGGCGTCAGGTTCGACAACTGGACTTCGGGACTGGCGGCGCTGACGATCTATAACGCTGCCTACATGGCGGAAATCCTGCGCGGCGCCTGGGCCGTGCAGCCGCGCGAGCCGATCGAGGCCGGCATCGCCTTCGGTTTTCCTGAAATCCGGCTGTTCCGCCGCATCATTCTGCCGCCGCTGCTGCTGTCGGCCGGACCGGTGCTCGGCAACCAGATGATCCAGATCATCAAGGACAGCGCCTTCCTCACCATCATCGCGCTGCCGGAACTGACCCATGCCGCGAGCTCCATCCAGTCGCGGCACTACGTTCCGTTCGCGGCCTTCATCACCGCCGTGTTTCTGTATTGGGGGCTCTGTCTGGTGATCGAGGCCGGGGTAAGTTCGATCGGCCGCGTGGCCGAAGCACGGCGATAGGACGGGCGATGGCGGAATTGAAAAAGGTCCTTGACGTCGCCGGGGTTTCGAAGCGGTTTGGCGATGTCCAAGTCCTCACCGATGTGAGCTTCCAGGTCGACAAGGGGGAGACGGTTTGCGTGCTCGGGCCGTCGGGCTCGGGCAAATCAACCTTGTTGCGCTGTATCAACTGGCTTGAGCAACCGGACGCCGGGCAAATCTACCTGAATGGAGAGCGGGTCGGCATCAACAGCGCCGGCACGGTCATGAGCGATCGCGATTTGTCGCAGATCAGAACGCGCATCGGCATGGTATTCCAGCATTTTGCGCTGTGGCCGCATCTCACGGTGCTGCAAAATCTGATGGAAGCGCCGGTTCAGGTGCAGAGGCGGCCCAAGCGTGAGGTTCGCGACGAGGCGATGGCATTGCTGTCGAAGGTCGGTCTCACTGAGAAGTGCGATGCTTTCCCGGCGAGATTGTCGGGCGGACAGAAGCAGCGCGTCGGCATCGCGCGCGCGTTGGCGATGCGACCGGATCTCCTGCTGTTCGACGAACCGACCAGCGCGCTCGACCCGGAGCTGGTCGGCGAGGTGCTGGTCGTGATGGGCGATCTCGCCCGCGAGGGCATGACCATGGTGATCGTCACCCACGAAATGGGATTCGCGCGCGAGGCCGCGACGCGGGTGCTGTTTCTCGATCGCGGACGCGCCGTCGAGACGGGATCGCCGGAGGGGTTTTTCTCAAATCCCGAGACTGAACGCGCGCGCCAGTTTCTGCAGCGATACGCCGGTGACGCCGCCGGCGGCCGGCTCTGACAACAACCAGCAGGGAGACATCCGCCATGGATCCGATCTTTCATCTCTTGCCCGACGCGCCCAAGCCGGTGGCGCCCTACAGCCACGCGGTCGAGGCAGGACCGTTCATCTTCGTGACCGGGCAGCTCGCGACCGATCCGGATGACGATACTGTTCCGTTACCGCCCGGCATCGAAGCCCAGACAACCAAGGTGATGGATAATCTCGGCCGCGTGCTCAGGGGGTGCGGGGTCACTTTCGCCGACATCGTTTGCGTGCGCATTTTCCTCACCGACTTCAACAGGGATTACGCTGCGATGAATGCGATCTTCGCGACTTATTTCACCGAGGGCAGGCGGCCGGCCCGCACGACGGTGGGCGTAACCGCGTTGGCGCGGGGCGGGATTGTCGAGATCGACATGATCGCCTTCAGAACCCGGGTATGAACACGATGGACGCCCGCATCGAGATTCCGGCCCGGCGCGGCAAGGCGGCCTTTGTCGCGGCCGGACAAACTGTCACGGTCATCAACACCCATGGCGAACAGGTCGTTGACACCTGGGCCTTCAACCGTGCCGATCTCGGCGAGTTCATGTCCAATGAACACACCCGCGCGCATAGCCTGCATTTGATGCCCCGGCCCGGCGACGTGCTTCGCACCAATCAGCGCCGTCCGATGCTGACGCTGACCGAGGATACCTCGGGCGGTATCCACGACACGCTGATCGCGGCCTGCGATCGCTACCGCTATGCCTTTCTCGGTGTGGAGTTCTATCATGATAATTGCACCGACAATCTCTTTGCCGCGATGGCCGAACTCGGCCTCAAACCTCCGGAAGTGCCGAGCCCGCTCAATCTGTTCATGAATATTCCCTGGTCTTGCGACGGCACGCTTGACTTTGCCGCGCCGCCGCGGCCGGTGCCGGGAGGCTACGTCCGGCTGCGCGCCGAGATGGATCTGGTGCTCGCCTTCTCCGCTTGTCCACAGGATATCCTGCCGATCAACGGCAGGTCCGGTAAGCCGGTCGAGGCGCATTTTGTCATCGCCTGAGTGCGGCGAAATCCGGTGCAGGCCAATGGCTACGAAACGTGAGGGAACCTGAGATGATGTCGGCGGAGAGGAAGCGCGAAGTACGGGAGGCCAACCGCCGCCGCTACGAGGAGCTGCGGGCGGCGGGGCAGGAGGGCACGTCCAGAGGCCTGCCGGCTGCAAGCGCGCTCGATGCGGCGCCAATTGCGCCGCAAGCCGTGATCAGCCGCGAGGAAGTTGCTCCTGGATGGTACGCGACGGTGCGACTGCGGCGCGCAGAGGCGCTCCGGATCGTCGATGACACCGGCCGGTCCAGCGTCTCGATGATCGGCTGGCGCGAGGAAGAAAGCTCCGAACGCGTCAACTGCGCCGACACGGTCAAGGTGCAGTGGAGCGCAGCGCTCACCAAGGGCCGCGTGATCCTGTCGGATATGGGCCGGGTATTCATGTCGCTGGTCGAAGACAGCAGCGGCGCCCATGACCTTCTGGTAGGAGGCTCGACGCCGGCTTCGACACTCGAAGCTTTCGGCGCCAGGTCGCGCAACAGCCATGAGAACTTCATTGCCGCTGCGGCCAAGGTTGGGCTCGGTCTGCGCGATATCCCGCCTTGCGTGAGCTTTTTTGCGCCGGTCTCGGTCGACGCCAAAGGCGCTTTTGCGTGGGACGCCAAGCGCAAGCGGCCGGGCGATTTCGTCGACCTTCGCGCCGAAATGAACGTCATCGTGGTGTTGTCGAATTGTGCCCATCCGCTCGATCCCGCCCGCCCGGCGGCCTCTGGACCGGTCACGCTGATCCGGCACCGCGCGCCTGCCGCGGCGCCGGATGATCCCTGCCGGACGCTGTCGCCGGAAATCGTCCGCGCCTTCGCCTTCACGGACCGGCTCTACGCCTAGAATCCGGTTCTGATTGGATCAGAACCGGGCTCCAGTTTTTTGTTTGACGCGAACCGGTGCCCACTTCGCTCAAAAGCGCTATAGCCAGGAGAGATCAGCATGACCAGCCCCGCAACCGCCGCGCCGGCAGACACGTCCGGCACCTCCTACTGGCATGACATTCCGGCGGAGCGGCCATGGTCCCGCATTCTCAAACGCGGACAGACGCTGCGGATCATCGACAGCGAAGGCCAGCAGGCTGTCGATGCGCTGCTGTATTGCGCTGACGATCCGGCCGAGCGTTACAGCGCGCAGGACACGCTGCGGGTCCAGGGTTCGGCCTATATCGATCTCGGCACCGCGCTCATCTCAAACCGGGGCCGCGTCATGGCCCGGATCACGGCGGATTCCTGCGGCCGGCACGATACGTCGGCCGGCTGCTGCTCCTGTGAAAGCAACGCGGTCCGCTTTGGCGAACCGACAAAATATCAGCATGCCTGTCGCGAGAATTTTATTCTGGAGCTGTCGAAATACGGCCTGGGCAAGCGCGACATCGTCGCCAACCTGAACTTTTTCATGAATGTGCCGATCGATCCCTCCGGCAATTTCACCGTCGTTGACGGCATTTCCGCGCCAGGCAACTACGTCGATATATCAGCGGAGATGGATGTGATCTTCGTCATCTCCAACTGTCCGCAAATCAACAATCCATGCAACGGCTTTGACCCGACGCCGATACGCGTGATGATCTCCGATCCGCCCGCTCTATGACAGCACGTGCAGGGGATCTTGATGGACAGATAGAAGACGAACGGCGTACGTGAAGGCCGGCGGCGGTAACGATCACCGCCGCCGGCCTATCGCAATTTGCTCAGCCGTTGCCGAGCGGCACGGCGACGTAATGAGACCCCTCGCCTGAGCGAAGGCGGATCAGAACGTTGTTCTTGTTATCGGCGCGCGCGCTTTTGATCGCGTCGCGGACCTCAGCGGGATTGACGACACTCTTTCCGGCAACTTCGAGAATGACGTCACCTTCCTTGAAACCGTGTTCCGCCGCTGCTCCGTTCGGATCCACGTTCGTCACGACGACGCCGGTTTTGCCGTCGCCCGCCACGGAACTTGCAGGTGCGATGGTCATGCCGAGCTTGGGAACGTCCACACCTTGAGTTGGGCTGGCGGCGCCGGAGTCGGCTTGCGCTAGATGGGCGTTGGGCAGCTCCGCAAGTGTCAAGTTGAAGACGGCATCCTTTCCTTGATGCAGCACGTCGAGCTTGACCGCGTTGCCAGGTTCGAGACCCCCGATGGTACGGGCAAGCTCCCGGGCGTCCTTGACCGACTGGCCGTTCACCGCGGTGATGATATCGCCGGCTTCGATACCGGCTTTGGCAGCGGGGCCATTGGCCTGCGGTTCCGCCACCAGCGCGCCCTCCGCTTTCTTCAAGCCAAGGCTATTGGCGATATCCTGCGTTACCGGCTGGATCTGGACGCCGATCCAGCCACGGCTGACGCTTCCTTTGTCCTTGAGTTGAGCGATCACCGTCTTCACCGTCGGAGCCGGGATCGAGAACGCAATGCCGACGCTGCCGCCGCTTGGCGAGTAGATCGCCGTATTTACGCCAACGACTTCGCCTTGCATATCGAAGGCCGGGCCGCCCGAATTGCCCTTGTTGACGGGCGCGTCGATCTGGATGAAATCATCGTAGGGTCCGTTGCCGATGTCGCGGCCGCTGGCCGAGACGATGCCGGCGGTGACGGTTCCTCCGAGTCCGAAGGGGTTGCCGACCGCGAGCACCC
This sequence comes from Bradyrhizobium sp., assembly GCF_049512235.1. Classification (GTDB taxonomy): domain Bacteria; phylum Pseudomonadota; class Alphaproteobacteria; order Rhizobiales; family Xanthobacteraceae; genus Bradyrhizobium. The sequence goes on along the minus strand of NZ_JBEKXH010000006.1, from coordinate 9,021 downwards.
AGTCGCCTACCCGGGGCTTGCCCGCTGCAAGTTTGGCAAATGGAAAGTCGGCGCCGCCCTCGACCTTGATCAGCGCGACGTCGGTGCGCGCATCCGTACCGATCACCTTGGCGGTGTAGGTCTTGCCATCGTCGGTCGTGACTTCGACTTTGTCCGCGCCGTCGACGACGTGGTTGTTGGTGACGGCGTAACCGTCGGACGAGATGAAGAAGCCGGACCCTTGACCCATCATGACACCGTGACCGCCATGGTGACCGCGCATGCCCGGAGGCAGGCCGTCCGGCCCGCCAAATTGATGGAAGAATCGCTCCATCGGCGATCCCGGTTGCGTGGAGGAGTCATCGTCGGCGCTGTTGCTCGTATCTGTGGACTTGCCCCTCATCGTGACCTTCACCGAGATCACGGAAGGTTTCACGCGCTCCACGATATCGGCGAAGCCGGTCGGTTGCGCGACCTTGCTCACGGCATTGTTGACCTGGGCATAGGCCGGGCTACTGAAAATATCGAGCGGCCCGGACGAGGGACCGAAGCCATAGACGGTAACGGCCAGAACCGCGGCGACCGATGCCATCAGCGCCAGCCTGCGCGCGGAAAGCAGCGAACGGCGAGGCGCGTAACGGAACGAACCCGACGAAGGATCGGAGGGATGATTTGTCATAGAAGCTGCGTCTCCGCGGTTTGATGGATATGGCGCCCGCCTGGCGCCTCATGACGCCAACATGCGCGCTCTCGTCTTACGGGGTGCTGGCCGCGGAGTTAAAGTTCGGCAACAAACGCGGACGGGTAGTGTCGGATCAGGACCGGTTGGAACAGCACCGCGGCGGCCAACCTGCAGAGCGAACCAATGCCAAAAGCTTGCGCATTCCGAAGGAAGTTGCGCTATGTTGAGCGCATCTGATGTGGCAGTCGACGGCGGGGAGGCCGATCATGGATCCGAAGGAACTCGCGGACAAGCTTGAAGCACTGGACGTCGACTCGTTTGCGTCGCTGCTGCAGCTTGACTACACGCATGACGATACGCCCATGCAGGCCAAAAAGCTGATCATCGATGCGCTTCGATTTGCAAGTCAGCACGGATTTGGCGAGCCCCGTCCTTCCCTTGATGAAGCTGACTGACAGAGGTCTCGATCTGATATCGTTGATCGGCCGCGGCGGTCCAAGATAGTGCGCGCCTGGAAATTCGGGGGGTGAACCGATTTATGAACCTTATTATTTTCATGACTGAGCAAAAGGGATCAGCGTCTAGGGCCCTTTAGTTCCATGGTGGGTCCATCAATGGCCGCCCCAGCGGCATCTCTCGCTGACCAGGAATCGATGATACTCCCGTCCGTTTCGATAAGGGAGCCATTGTGCCGCAGTCGGAGCCGTTCCGGGCAGAGTGTCAATTTACGCTCGTCGGCGTACGGGAGTTCCTGCGATGTTGGTCGCGTGCCAGTCCGAGGCCCTGGGTGCCTGGCTTCGCGGCGACTCGCACCCACCAAGGTAAGAAAAAATGAGCGATGCATCCTCTGCGCAACCTTCGAGCGATACCAATGATTGGGGGGCCAGAGCGGCTCTCGCATTTGAAAAGGCCAAAAGACTCCCGCCGGGGCCCGAGCGAATTGCCACACTCAAAATGGCAAAGATGCTGCGGCAGGCTTCCGAGATATACAGAGCGCTTTTCGCAAGTGTCCCACCTCGCCGCAAACCGGCGGAAGATTGAAAGTGGCCGGAATCGAAGAGGGGGAATTGGGCTACCGTGCATTGGGTTCGCTCTGTCGCCAGCGTGCGGTGTTTGATCCTGATCACAGCTGGAAGTGGCTGGGACAGGCGGAAAGGTGGGAACAGCTCGGCGCCGCGGAAATCGATTCCCCATTTACGGTTGACCATGTTCCGAACAGCGAAGTGGGCGCTCGTCCAGAAAAGGGGACGGCCGCCGCCACGTGAAGAAGGATTCGGCCGCGCCTCGGCTGGTCTTCGCTGAGCCAAGGCTTGCTTTCAGTGCGGTCACGCAAGATAGTGCCGCGTGAGGCCAGCGGCGGCATCTCCCCTGTCGAAGGCGGCGACACATCCGGGGCTCTCGCCTGGCGCCAGTGCTGGGACGTTGCGGGCGTTGGTCGCGCGGCCGGCCGAGCGGGCAGTGCCTTTGGACAATGCTGCGGAAGCGCCTCCGTCGGCCGGGAATAAACAACAGTTTCAACGGCGGAGCCGGCAGTGAAGGATCCCTACGAAATTCTGGGCGTCGCCCGTTCGGCTTCGGCGGAGGATCTTCAAAAGGCATACCGCAAGCTTGCCAAAAAACTGCATCCAGACCTCAATCCCGGCAATGCCGAGGCCGAGGAGAAGTTCAAGGAGATCGCAGGCGCCTATGATCTGGTCGGCGACGCCGAAAAGCGCAAAAGATTCGACAGTGGCGAGATTGACGCGTCGGGAGCCGAACGGCCCCGGCAGAACTATTACAAGGATTATGCGTCGTCGGAACAGGATCATCCTTATGCGGACAATTCTGGCTTCGCGGATTTCATGGATTCGGAGGATGCTTTCGCTGAGCTGTTGAGACGCAGTGCGCGGGCGCAGGCCAACAGGCGTGGGCATGATCTCGAATTCAGGCTGCCCATTGAATTTGTTGAGTCGATCGCCGGTGCCAACAAGCGCCTGACATTGCCTGACGGCAGCACGCTCGATGTGACGATCCCGCCCGGGATCGTTGAAGGTCAGGTGCTGCGATTGCGCGGCAAGGGTGCGCCAGGATCAGGCAAGGGCGGCTTCGGGGATGCGCTGATTGAAGTCGAGATCAGACCCGATCGCGCGTTCACGCGCGAGGGAGACGATATCTATCTGGAATTGCCCGTCAGCCTCCCGGAGGCCGTTCTCGGCGCCCGGATCAAGGTTCCTACTCCAACCGGAGCAGTGACGATGACCGTACCGAAGGGGTCAAATACCGGGACGATATTACGCCTGAGGGGCAAGGGGGCCCCCAGCCATGCCGGAGGCCATGGCGATCAGTTCGTGAAGCTGAAGGTCATGCTCCCCAGAGTGCCTAATCCAGAGCTGGAAGCGTTCGTCTCGGGCTGGGACAGCGGGAAGGCGTACAACCCCCGTGAGGAGGCGGCGTCATGAAATTGAGCAAGCAGGAATTTCTATCACGCTCCGGCCTGGGTCATGAAACGCTGACTGCCTGGATCGAGGAGGAATGGCTGATACCCGATGGTTCGTCCGTCGAGGCGAGTTTCTCGGATATCGATATCGCCCGGGCACGTCTGATCCGGGATCTCCAGCTCGACTTTGGCGTGAACGATGCAGGCGTGGGAGTGATTCTTAGTCTGCTCGACCAGCTCCATGGCCTACGCAGGACAATGATGGCGCTGCGTCGCGCCGGTCGAATAACGTCTGAATAGGGTTGTCGGACCTGGCTGGAGCAAGAAAGACGGCCGATCGGGCCGTCTCTTTTGCTGTCCGGCGTGATTACTGACAGAGATGCCTGCGACCGTCTCCGCCACGGAACCAGGTTCCCGGCTGACAGACAAAGCCATTGCGCGCCGCATAACCGGGAGCATACGCGCCATTGTACCCATTGTCGTACCCGTTATCGTACACGGTATTGTCTCCGCCGTCATAGGCATATGAATCGTCGACGTAGCCGGGACCATAGTAGCCGTATGCGCCAGCCGCCGTGCCTGCAATCAAGCCGCCTGCGATCAAGCCGCCCGCGATGCCAGGTCCAAACCCGCCGCGACCACCACGGAAGCCACCGCCATGAGCGCCTCCGGCTGCGAAGTGAGCGCCGCCGCCGTGGAAGCCTCCACCTCCGCCGCCCCCGCCGTGAGGACCTCGCGCCAGCGCCGGGGAAGCTGTCGCCAGTGCAACTGCCAGACAGGCAGCTGATATCGTTCCAATTCTTGTCATGACTATCTCCTGATGATGAAAGGGAGCAACAGACCAACCTCTCGAAGGTTCCTTACCGAACTGCGTAAGGGGCCGCCGGCTGTCCGGTCATGAGCGGTCGGGCGCGCGATATCCATGCAAGATCTTGATGTAGTTGGCACGCTCGAACGCCTGGGGATCCCGCAATTTGCACTGGCTCATGATCCCCCTGACCTGTTCCAGCGAATTGAACTCTCTTGCGTCGAGCCATTCTTGCAGCCCGGCGAGCAGGGTGGCCATATGGCCGGGGCCTCTTCGCAACAACGACGAGGTGGTCATCACGACGTCGGCTCCGACCAAGAGATACTTCACCACCTCGTCGGCGCTCGCCACTCCGGTGCTGGCCGCGAGAGAAGCCCTGGTTCGGCCCGAGAGCACGGCCAACCACAGCAACGGGAGCCTGATCTCGCTCGGCTCGCTGAGCTTGAGGTCGGTCAGCACCTGCAAGCGCGTCAGATCGAGATCGGGCTGATAGAACCGGTTGAACAGCACCAGGGCGTCGGCGCCTGCATCCTGCAGGGCCAAGGCCATGTTGCCGACGGAACTGAAATAGGGACTGAGCTTGATCGCGACCGGGATCGAGACGGCTGCACGCAGCGATCGCAGGATGTCGAGATAGCGCTGCTCGACATCGCGGCCGGTCGACGTAAGATCGGCTGGGATGAAATAGATATTGAGTTCGAGCCCGTGCGCTCCGGCCTGCTGCAGTTGCCGGGCGTAGGTGGTCCAGCCCTCGTTGCTTACTCCATTCAGGCTCGCAATGACCGGTACCCCGGCCGCTTGCCGGGCCCGGCGAACGAGTTCGAGATATTGATGCGGCCCATGTTGCGTCTCGGGCAGCTTCGGAAAATTGCTGAGACCCTCCGGCCAACTGTCGTCGTGGGCGCTGGTCAGATGCTCGTAGCGGGCGGTCTCGGCTTCGATCTCCTCCTGAAACAGCGAGGGCAGGATCAGGGCGGCGGCGCCCGCATCCTCGAGCCGCTTCAGCGAATCGAGTTCTCCCGTCAGCGGAGAGGCGGACGCCACCAACGGATTTTTAAGCTGAAGTCCCATATAGCGCGTCGTCAAATCCATCTTGCTCTCCCGGAACCGGCCGCAGTGCGCTGTAAAGGGATTTTCCCAATCGCCACTAGGACGCCGGACCGGCAAGCACGTCGCCGCCCGGCTGGAAGCGGCTGCCGTCTTGTGCTGCGAGCGTCTCGTATTGCCGGTATTTGTCGATGACCGCCGCCTGCGCGCTGGCGAGAAGCACCGCCGCTTCATCGGGAAGCGACCGCGCCAACGAGGAATAGCGGACCTCGTTATAGGCATAATCCTTGAAGGCAATCGTCGGCCGCGGCGAATCCAGCTGAAACGGGCTCTTGCCGACGCTTCGCAGGGTCGGGTTGAATCGCAGCAACGGCCAATAGCCGCTGGCGACCGCGAGGTCCTGCTGCTTCATGCCAAAGCGCATGTCGATGCCGTGAGCGATGCACTGGCTATAGGCAAGAATGAGCGAGGGCCCGTCATAGGCCTCTGCCTCCCGAAACGCATCCAGCGTCTGCTGCGAATTGGCGCCCATCGCGACCTGGGCGACATAGACGTTGCCATAGGCGATGGCCTGCAGGGCCAGATCCTTGCGCGCGACCCGCTTCCCGGCGGCCGCGAACTTTGCAACGGCGCCGAGCGGGGTCGCCTTCGAGGCCTGGCCGCCGGTGTTGGAGTAGACTTCGGTGTTCAGCACCAGAATATTGACGTTACGTCCGGTCGCCATCACATGATCCAGTCCGCCAAAGCCGATGTCATAGGCCCAGCCATCGCCGCCGACGATCCAGATGCTCCGCCGCACCAGATGGTCCACCACGGAGAGCAGATTGCGCGCCGGCTCACTTTCGATCTTGAGCAGCCGGGTCTTGAGCTCGGCGACCCGGATGCGTTGCGCGCGTAGTTCGAATTCGTGAATTTGAGACGCATTGAGCAGGCCTGCAGCCAGCCCTTCGCCGATGGCCGGCGTCAGCTGCACCAGCAGTGCTCGGGCAAGCGCCAGATGCTTGTCGGCCGCCAATCGGAAGCCGAGACCGAACTCGGCATTGTCTTCAAACAGCGAGTTCGACCACGCCGGCCCACGGCCCTCATGATCGACGGCCCAGGGCGTCACCGGCAGGCTGCCACCGTAGATCGACGAACAACCCGTCGCATTGGCGATCTGCGCGCGATCGCCAAACAACTGCGAAAGCAGCTTGAGATAGGGAGTCTCGCCGCAGCCGGCACAGGCGCCGGAAAACTGGAACAACGGTTCGAGAAACTGAATGCCGCGCACCTTGTCAAAATCGACGCGCGCCCGGTCGTTGACCGGCAACGCCTCGAAGAAGGCGATATTGGCGCGTTCGGCCTCCACCAGCGGCGCCTTGTCCGCAAGATTGATCGCCTTGACGTCCGGCTCGCGCGGGCTGATGGCGGGGCAGGCCTCGACGCAAAGACCGCAACCGGTGCAGTCCTCGACATAAAATTGCAGCGTGAAGCGTGCTTCCGGATAGCCGCGCGCATTGACCGGCGCCGATTTGAACGAGGCCGGCGCTCCGACCAGTGCATCCTCATGGTAATAGCGCGCACGAATGACGCTGTGCGGACATACGAAGCTGCATTGCCCGCACTGAATGCAGAGGTCTTCCTCCCAGACCGGAACAGCCTCCGCAATATTGCGCTTTTCAAAGGCGGAGGTTCCGGTAGGAAAGGTGCCGTCCGCCGGAATGAGACTGACGGGAATATCCTCTCCGCGTCCGGCCAGCATCAGCGATGTCACGCGTTTGACGAAATCGGGAGCACTGGCGGCGACGATCGGCGGCCGATCCTGGGGATTGGTGGCAGCCGAGGGTACCTTGATTTCGAACAGCCGGGCCAAGGTGGCATCAACCGCGGCGAAATTCCTGGCCACCACGGCTTCACCCTTGCCGCTATAGGATTTGCGGATCGATTCCTTGATACGCCAGAGCGCTTCGTCGCGTGGCAGCACACCGGATATGGCGAAGAAGCAGGTTTGAAGAACCGTGTTGGTGCGAACGCCGAGCCCGACATCCCGGGCCACGGTGGAGGCGTCGATGACAAACAGGTGCAGTTTCTTGTCGATGATCTGTTGCTGGACGGATTTTGGCAGTTGGTCCCAGGTCTCGTCCTTCCCGTACGGGCTGTTCAGAAGGAAGACGCCGCCTGATGCTGCGACCCGCAGCAGGTCCTGCCGCTCGAGAAATCCGAACTGGTGACAGGCAACAAAACCAGCCGAGGCAATCAGATAGGGCGCCCGGATCGGGTCCGGCCCAAACCGCAGATGTGAAATCGTCTGCGCACCGGATTTATGGGAATCATAGACGAAGTAACCTTGCGCATATTGCTTGGCGTCTTCGGCGATGATTTTTACGCTGTTCTTGTTGGCGCCGACCGTGCCGTCGGCGCCCAGACCATAAAAAACCGCCCGGGTTGTCTTGGCCGTCTCGATCGCGAACTCTTTTTCGACCTTGAGGTTGCTGAACGAGACGTCGTCCTCGATGCCGAGGGTAAAGCTGTTTCGTCCGACGAATTTGCCCTGGTCGTTGCGGATGGCCAGCTCATCGAGCGCGGCCTTCGCCATCGCCGGCGTGAAATCCTTCGAGGATAGTCCGTAACGGCCGCCGATGACGTGCGGCATCGAGGCGCGCTGGCCGGATCCAAAGTCCCGGGCGAGGGTAGCGACGACGTCGAGGTAAAGAGGCTCGCCTGCGGCGCCTGGTTCCTTGGTTTGTTCAAGGATGGCGATGGCGCCGACCGATGGCGGCAGGGCGGCAAGGAAATGCGCGGCCGAAAACGGCCGATACAATCGCACCTGCAAAACGCCGACTTTCTCGCCGCGGGCGGCCAGCGCCTTGACGGTTTCACGCGCCGTCTCCGCGCCGGAACCCATCAGCACGAGGGCGCGCTCGGCGTCGGGTGCGCCTTCATATTCGAACAGCTTGTAGTGCCGCCCGGTGAGTTCCGCGAAGCGGGTCATCGCGGCCTCGACCAGGCCCGGCACCTTGGCATAATAAGGGCTGACGGCCTCCCGCGCCTGAAAAAAAGTGTCGGGGTTCTGCGCGGTGCCGCGGATGAAGGGCTTCTCCGGATTGAGACCGCGGGCGCGGTGAGCCCGGACCAGGTCGTCCGAGATCATCGCCCGGATGCTGTCATCCGGAATCAGGTCCAGCGTGTTGAGTTCATGCGAGGTGCGAAAGCCATCAAAGAAATGCAGGAACGGAACCCTGGCCTCCAGGGTTGCAGCCTCGGCGATCAACGCGGCGTCATGGGCTTCCTGCACGTTGGCCGATGAGATCAGCGCAAAGCCGGTGGTGCGGACGGTCATGACGTCGGAGTGATCACCGAAGATCGACAAGGCCGAGGTCGCGAGCGAGCGCGCGGCGACATGAAAAACCGTCGAGGTCAGTTCGCCGGCGATTTTCATCATGTTGGGCAGCATCAGCATCAGCCCTTGCGATGACGTGAACGTGGTCGTCATCGCGCCCGATTGCAGTGCGCCGTGGACCGTGCCTGAAGCGCCTCCCTCGCTCTGCATCTCCTGGACCACGGGAATGTTGCCCCAGATATTCTTTAGTCCTTCCGCAGACCATTGGTCGGCCAGTTCAGCCATCGTGGAGGAGGGAGTGATCGGATAGATGGCGCATACCTCATTGACCCGATAGGCGACATGGGCGACGGCCGTATTGCCGTCCATGGTGGTCCTGATCGGCTTGCCGCCGAGCTGTTCTGTCGCAGGCTTCAGGGCGCCGCCCGGGCTCAGCTTGATCGCGGCGTTCACGTTCTGACCTCCGTCGGCTCGGAAACCATTTCCATGGCGTGGCAGGGGCATTGCTCGACGCAGATGCCGCAGCCGGTGCAAGGATCGAGCTTGACCTCGTAGCCCTGGTTCGGGCCGAGCTTGGTGATCGCGTGTTCCGGACAGGCGGCATAACAATTGTCGCACTCGAAGCAATTGCCGCAGGACAGGCAGCGCTTGGCTTCGTGCGATGCTTCTTTCTCGCTCAAGCCGCTGACGACCTCCTCAAAACCTTGTCCCCTTTGCACGACTGGCAGTTCCTGCTGTATGGAGCGAGCCGCATCGGCATAGATGGGCAG
>NZ_JBEKXH010000005.1:0-40961 GCF_049512235.1 Bradyrhizobium sp. | reverse complement strand
TTCTCGCCGGTAGACAATTGCGAAACCGGTGCATTCAGTACGTTGTCGCGAAGACCGAGGCGGGCAGCCAGGGTTGCGGCGTCGCTTTGGCTGCCTGTCGCGAAGTGCTCGATCACCCTATCGGCCCACCACCCGGATTCTGCGGACACGTAGATGGCTTGTTTTCGCCATGCCGGGGCGGGCATGGAGGCGCGCTCTTTGCCGTTCAGCCAGACGTCGCCCTGGTTCGGATCGAGGTCGGCGATCATGCGAAGAAAGAGACTTTTGCCGGATCCCGACGGACCGGTGATGGCGGCACACGCGCCAGCGCCGAGGTCCAGTTCGAACGGGCCGGCAAACGCGCTGCGAAGCCCCTTCACGAGAAATGCCGCTTCCATCAAAATTTCCTTGTCTTCGGCGGCCCGACCGGCGTCGACAAATTTTTTTCCTTGCCCGCAATCAACACTATCCCAAATTCGAACGCCGCGCTTGCCCCTCCGGGGCGAAGGCTTGCTCCTCAGGATGAGGACCGAGAGCCTGGATGCGATTGGTTTCATGGAAGCGATGCCAAGTGGATCGATTCCATCAGGCCTATCCGTGCGCCAGCCTCCCAATAGCCAGACGCCGACCCCGCTCACGATCGATGTGATGCGCCTGAGGCACGCTTTACAACGCTTCAGCCACAAGGGCGCCCGGCCGGGCCCTCGCCTGCAGGCGGGACACCGCCTCGGACAAGGGAACGTCGGCCTGCAAGCCACAGCGCTCGCGCAGGCTCACCCGACCGTCCCTCATCTCGCGCCCGCCGACGATGGCCATCACCGGCACCGCCATTTCATGGGCCGCCACGATGCGGCGCGAAAGGGTCTCAGTGCCGTCATAGGCAACGGCACGGATACCGGCATCCTCGAACGCCGCCAGCACGTCCGCGCCATATCCGGCATGGTCTTTCGAGATCGGCGCGACCGCGACCTGGTCCGGCGACAGCCAGAACGGAAGCACGCCGCCATGATGCTCGAGCAGGATCGCGATCATGCGACCGAGCGATCCGAAAATGGCGTGGTGGATCATCAGGGGCCTGGCGCGGCTGCCGTCGGGGGCTATGTAGGACGCCTCGAGCCGCTGCGGCAGCACGCGGTCGAGCTGCACCGTGCCGCACTGCCAGGATCGTCCCAGCCGGTCGCGCAGCGAAAATTCCAGCTTCGGTCCGTAGAAAGCGCCTTCGCCGGGATTGATGTGAGGCGCGAGGCCGCATTGCCGCGCGGCATCGCCGAGCTTCGCCTCCGACCAGTCCCAGGTCGCGTCACAGCCGGCGCGCGCCGCCGGCCGCGTCGCCAGCGCCACCTCGGTGTCGGCAAAACCGAGGTCGCGGTAGACCTCGCCCAGCAGCGCGATGAAGCCCGCGACTTCGCCCTCCACGTCCTCTTCGCGGCAGAACACATGCGCGTCGTCCTGCTCGAAGGCGCGCGTCCGTAGGATGCCGTGGAGCGAACCGGAAGGCTCATTGCGGTGGCAGGCGCCGAACTCGGCATAGCGGATCGGAAGCTCCCGCCACGAGCGCAGCCCCTTGTTGAAGATCTGCACGTGGCACGGGCACGACATCGGCTTCAGCGCCATCGAAAGCTCGCCGTCGTCGAGGCGGAACATGTGCTCGCCGAACTTGTCCCAGTGGCCGCTGCGGCCCCAGAACTCCCTGGGCAACAGCTGTGGCGTCCGGACCTCGGCATAGCCGGCCCGGCGCATCTTGCGCCGGACATAGTCCTCCAGCACTCGATAGACCGCATAGCCGCGCGGATGCCAGAACACCATGCCCGGCGCATCTTCCCAGAGGTGCCAGAGCTTGAGCTTGATGCCGAGATTTCTGTGGTCGAGATCGTCCATGGCTGTGTTCCCTTGTGACGGAAAAAAGCGCGGACGGGGGACCATCAAAAACTGGAAAAGGCCCCGTCCGTCGCCGGCGGGGCCTTTTCTGGGTGAAGTGCGCTTGTCTCTAGCGCGCGCAACCAGGAGGCAATCCGCCGCAAGCGGTCGCCGTAGAGGTCAATGCGGCTGATCGAAGCTTATTCATGGTCTGTATATGGCGGCAAAACGCCCAGGCGTCAACGCCAGCCGCTTGGCGTGACGGAATATGGATGATGCGCGTGAACATGAACACGGCTGTGGCGGATGATCCGGATCCTTGGTCAGAATGCCGGTCTGCCCAGCAACGCGCTTGCAGCAACCGAGTTTTGCACCTCGGCAGCTGGCTTCGTGGGTTCAAGAGCCCTCTTGGTATTCGCGAGCCGTGGCTATCGACGACGCGCGATTTGCGCGGTCGATACAACGATCTCCGTGACCACGCCATGACGGCTGAATGGCATGAGGCGCGCCTCCACATCACGCAGCATCGATTCGACCTTGTCTCCCAACGCCGCCGGCGAGGAAGATGAGTAGGTCAACATCCGCTGAGCCAGATCGGCCACACCTATCTCATTGGTGGTTTCGACCCGGATCATCTCGGCGGCGTCAAATGTGGGGTGGAGGAGCGAGGAAAGCTCGCGATGCCCGCGCTTGCCGCTTCGAGACTGCGACCATAGCCTCTGGTCCGACCAGGCGCGCCGCGCTGCCGTATATTCCTCAAGCCAAGTATTACGTCCATCCGTCGCAGAGGACGACGCGCAGACCGCCACGACGCCACTGGGCGCCAGCAGCCGCTCGAATAGCGGCACCAAGGCGCTCTCGTCGAACCAGTGGAGCGCTCGCCCGATACTGACGACGTCGAAGCGCCCGATGTCCTCCGGCAGGTCCTCCGCCCTGCTTTGGACCAGCATCACGTCCCGCCCGGCGCGCTTGACCGCCTCTCGCGCCGCCTGCAGCATGCTGGGTTCCGGATCGACGGCGACAACCCGTCCGACGTACTCCGCAAACCCGAGAGCCAGTGGGGCAGGCCCAGTGCCGAGATCAATCAGGGCGTCACTCTTTTCCAGGACCAGTCGCTCCGCGACCTCCCGGAAGAACACGGGCGGATAAGGCGGCCGGAATTGCTCATAGAGCAGCGCCGTCGTAGCGAAACGTCCCAATTTGCGGCTCCATGTCGTTGAGGGGCAGCGGCGTCAGCCTATCGCGCGGCAGCAGGCGTGACGATCGTTTATGATCACACGTTTTTATGATCACACTCGCTGGGGAACCAAGGACCTGGGGCGGGCTTGAATCGGAAACACAAATGTCTGAAATCAAGGAAATCGAGGAGTTGGCGAACCGCATCGCCTCGATGCGGGGCAGCACCCGACGGATCGTTGCGATCGCCGGCCCGCCAGGATCTGGCAAGAGCACGTTCGCCGACCACCTCAACCAGTATCTGAACCGAGAGAGAGCCTGCCCCGCGGAAATTCTTGCCATGGACGGCTTCCATTACGACGACATGATTCTTGTGCCGTCGGGGCTGCGCAGCCGCAAGGGCGCACCCGATACTTTTGACGTCGACGGGCTTGCAGTCACGCTCCAGCGTCTTGGTGCCGACGATGGTCGAAATGTCGCCGTACCGGTTTTCGATCGTGGCATTGAGATAGCGAGGGCGGGGGCGCGGATCATCGCGGCTTCGGTGCGTGTCATCATCGTCGAGGGCAATTATCTGCTGCTTGACGATCCAAACTGGAGCGCCCTCCGCGGCCACTTCGACCTCACCGTGATGCTCGATGTGTCCGATGCAATTCTCGAAGATCGTTTGAGCGAGCGCTGGCGGACTCATGGTTTTGACGCCGCAACGCTTAAAGAGAAGCTCGAAGACAACGATCTGCCCAACGCTCGCCTTGTCAAAGCGAAAAGCGTCAAGGCCGACTATGTCATCGTCAACTACTGAGGCCGCACGAGCAGTCCGGTCTCGCCCTTTTGTTGCGGGCGGCCGCCTTTTCTTCGCAACCGGACTTCGCTAGCATCCGCCCCGGAATGAACGGGGGAAACATGCTCAAGGACAGGCTCTCGCCGGCCAATGAGGCCGTGCGCGACCAGAAGATGCGGGAGGCGCTCGCTGCCTGCCCGCGCATCCATGATCTGATCGCCCGCGGACCGCTTGGCGATCCGGAGGCGGAGGCCGTCCTCTATCTGCGATCGCCGCTCGATCCCAACCCGGTCGCCATGTCCGGCGATCACCTGATGGGCTGCATCAAGGCTGCGGAGAACTTCTTACGCGCCGCGGGCATCGGCAGGGATGACGCGGTTGCGATCCTGCTGCCGATCGGGCCGGCGACGATAGCCGCCGTCTTTGGCGCGGCGGCCTGCGGCATAGCCGAACCCCTCAATCTATTGTTCACGCGCGAGGCCATCATCGCCCAGCTCAATGCCATCAATGCAAAGCTATTGCTCGTGCCGCCACCGGGCCTGCCGGGCGGGTTGTTCGAGAAAATCGACGGCGTGCAACTTCACGTTCCCTCGCTCAGGCGGGTCGTGATCGTTCCACTCGACGGAACGATCTCGTTCGACGGCGAAGTATTGCGACCCGATCCGGCATGGCGGGACGACTACGGGAGCTGCGCCGAGGCATCCGAGGCAGACCGCGTCGCCGTGATGTTGCCGACCGGCGGCACCACTGGCCATCCGAAAGTGGCGCGCATCAATCATCGCGCGATGGTCGCCTCCTGCGTTTCATCGCAAATGGCGCTGGATTACCGCAAGGGCGACCGCTGCATGATCGCGCTGCCGCTGTTTCATGTCGGCGGGTTGTTCGTCGGCGTTGGCGCCTGCCTGTCGGCCGGTACGACGATATTCATTCCCGGCCCGGCCGGGGCGCGCGATCCCGCGTTGATCTCGAATTTCTGGCGGATCGTCGAGAGATATCGCCTGACCCATGCCGGTAACGTTCCGACCACGCTCGGCGCGCTGGCCGAAATTCCCGTCGGCGATTGCGACATCTCGTCCTTGCGCGTCACGCCCACCGGCGCCTCGGTCTGCCCGCCGGAAATCGAGCGCCGCTATCTGGCGCGATGGGGCGGCGCTTGCGTCCAACAGGTCTACGGCATGACCGAGCTCGCCGGCGCCATCGCCCATGATGTCGCCGGCGTCAGGCCGCGGCCCAATTCTGTCGGCACCAGAAACCCGATGGTCGAACTCGCGATTCTCGCCGGCGGCACGTTGCACCGGGAGCCATGGCCCTCGCCTACAGGGGAATTGCTGACGCGGGGACCGCAGGTCTTTCCGGGCTATGTCGACGACAAGCAGACCGAAGAGGCATTTTATCAGGGCTGGCTGCGTACCGGCGATATCTGCCGCATCGACGCCGACGGGTTCATTTACGTCATGGGCCGCGCCAAGGATGTCATCATTCGCAGCGGGCATAATATCGACCCGCGCACCATCGAGGACGCCGCGCTGGGATTTCCGGGCGTAGCTCTGGCCGCGGCGGTCGGGCGTCCGGATGCCTATGCCGGCGAAGTCCCGATGCTGTTCGTCTCGCCGCAGCCCGGCGCCACGATCGACCCGCAGGCGCTCGCGGACTTCGTGCAGGACAAGATTCTGGAACCGCCGGCCCGACCGCGCGCGGTTCTGATCGTTGCCGAAATGCCGGTCACGCCGATCGGAAAGATCTTCAAGCCAAAGCTTCGGGAAATGGCCGCCGGCGATGCCGCACGCGAACTGCTCAAGGCGGAAGGCCTGTCGAACGACGTCAGCGTCGAGGCGATCACCGATCCTTCCCGCGGCCTTTATTTGCTGCTGAAGGCCCCGGCCGACAAGGCCGCGAGCGTCATGCGTCTGCTGCAGAAGTTCCCCGTCAGGGTCGAAGCGGAGGCCTGAAGCGATGGCTGCGGCGGCCGGATTGAACCGCGCAAACGCCGTTCAGGCTCTCGTCAGACTCACTTCAGACGCACTTCAGATTCTTGGAAAATCCTTACGCATTGCAATTTCGGCGGCGTCACCCGGAGACAGGACGTTGCGATCGAAGGGCGGTTGCAGTTCGGTGAAGATATCATACAGGGAGATTTGCTTGATCGGCTTGGCGAGCAATTCCCTGATGCAGTCGGCGAGCGTTCCGTTGAAAACCTGATAGGGGCAGCCTTTGAGCCGCTGGCTGTTCAGTGAGGGCCATTTCTTGAGCTCGGCGGCAGCGTCGTAGGAGATCGGAGAGCCCTCTTTGAACATGCGCACTGCCTTGGCGTTTGATCCCGCCCTCGAGCCTAATCCGCTCATGGTAAACAGGTGGTAAATGCACTCAGGATGGGGTTCTCTTGGACTCTCGTGGCGAGGGGCGCGGCGACGGCGCGCGTCTCGAACCATGAAGCCGTTGGATGCGTAATAGTGACTCAATCCAACGGGAAAATGCTATAAAGCGCTGCGCAATGGGTGCTCGGTCCCCTGGATGGTAGGCAACGACAACCGCATCGGGATGGCCGACGATGGTCATGAAGGCGATGGTTCCGAAAACCAAGGACCATCCAGTGTCCCAGTAGAACCAGTTCATGTGAGCCTCACGCCAACACTTTCGATTTCGAAGTGAACGCGCAAGCAGCAGCTTAGTTCATTTTCGCTTTGTGCCAAGCCCGATCTGGCGGTTGTCGGCGGAAAAGCAGCGCGCGCTATTGCGCTGCGGCATGATTTGGCCAGCCGCCGGATGTTCAATTTCCGTGAGGGGACTCCATCCGGCCGCGGCAGCCATTTCGCCGCGGTCTCGCGGGGTCGTAGTTGTACGGGGCAGTAAATTTATCCTTTAACAGCGGCTTTCGCGTCCAATCTGCCATTGTGGATCGGGAGGCGATGAGTGCTGAGCGCTGGCAAATACCGGGCACAATGGGCGTCACACCTTGAACTGTTCCGGGCAATGGCTCCGCTGCCCCTGGCGATCGGCGCCGTGATGGTGGCTGCCCGATTTGGCTTCAGTTTTCCGAACCCGCCACCGGCTCTGCTCTTGCCGCTCGCCTATTGTGCCTACCGTGGTGGCCTCGCCGTGGGTCTGGTGGCCGCCGCGCTCCACGTCGGCTATTCCGCGCTATTCTTTTCCTTGCCTGGCGCTCCCTTCCATTATGACGCCGCCAATCTGGTGCGGACGCTGGTCATCGTCATCGTGGCGCCCTCGATGGCGACCATGATTGGAATCCTGCGGCAACGGGGCGAGCTGACGCTCTGTCAGCTCAAGTCGGCCCGCAAAGATCTGCTGCAGCTCAACTCCGAGCTAGAGCAGCAGGTCGCGGAGCTCGCCAAGGCGGCACGTCAGGATTCGTTGACGGGTATCGCCAACCGCGTGGTGTTGCTCGAAAAGCTCGATGAGGCACTGGCATGTCTGCAGCGGTACCAGGAACCCTTCACCGTTTTTCTTCTCGACATCGATGGTCTTAAACATATCAATGACACGCTCGGGCACGCAGCGGGCGATCAACTTCTCCAGACATTGGTTCGGCGCTTGACCGGGACGCTGCGTCAAACCGATTTTCTGGCGCGGTTTGGGGGCGACGAATTCGCCATCATCCAGAGTCGCCAAACCGATCAGAGGGAGGGCGCCATCGCTCTGGCGCTCAGAATACTCAAAGTGGTCGGTCAACCCTTGGATCTCGCAGGTCGCAATATAACCATTGGCGCCAGCATCGGCATCGCGTTGGGGCCCAAGGATGGAACCGACGCCGGCGTGTTGTTGCAGAGCGCCGACTTGGCGCTCCGCCGCGTGAAGGCCGAGGGCCGGAACAATTTCTGCTTCTTCGAGGTCGAGTGGAGCGAGGCTTCCAACGAGCGCATGCTGATGCTCAGCGATCTGCGCAAGGCGCTCACCCGCGGGGAATTCGAGGTGTATTACCAGCCGGTGTTCGACACCGTGTCCTGCCAGGCTTGCTCGGCCGAGGCGCTGGTGCGCTGGCGCCATCCGGTTCGCGGTCTAATGCCGCCGGATCTCTTCATTCCGCTGGCCGAGGAAACCGGCCTGATGGAACCACTGGGGGTATGGGTACTCGGACAAGCTTGCAGGGATGCCTCGGCATGGCCCGACCACCTCAAGGTCGCTGTCAATATATCGACGGTCCAACTAAGGAACGAGTCTTTGGTCGGCTACGTCTCGGGTGCGTTGCTCGAGTCCGGGCTCTTGCCCGAACGACTGGAGCTGGAAATCACCGAGTCGGTACTGATGCAAAACGTCGAACGAAACGCCGCCATCTTTCAGCGGCTCAAAGCCGTCGGCGTTTCGATTGTTCTTGATGATTTTGGGATGGGGTATTCCTCGCTCAGCTACTTGACGATGCTGCCGTTCGATAAAATAAAAATCGACAAGTCATTCACCCAGGGGCTGGCCGACAACGTCGGTTGTGCCGCCTGCGTGGCTTCGGTGATGACGCTTGCGCGCTGTCTCGACATGGTGGTGACCGCCGAAGGCGTCGAAACCAACCAGCAACTACAGTTGCTGCGTGCGGCGGGGGTCCATCAGGTGCAAGGCTACCTGTTCGCCCGGCCCTCCCCGCTCGCCGAATTGGATTTTGCCGCCCTCGATGCCAAGGGGCGGGCCGCGGCGGCTGCGTGACAAAGTGGTCCGCACGGGGTCGGGTACTCAATTCTTTTGCGAAGCATAAGTCGGTTCGAGCCGGGAACGGAGAAAGTCGGCGCCGGTAATAGGGGCGTATTTTGCCGGCCGGTCGGTACTTATGCAGGTTGGCAGACAAGCGACGATGGCGTCCGGATTGGGGTCGAGGAAGAAGGCCACCGAATATCGGTCAGCACCGGGCGGACTGACCACCTTGTGCGGCGTTGAAACATAGACATCGTTCGACCAGCGCATCAGGCAATCGCCGATGTTGCAGACAAAGGCGTTGGGCACGACGGGCGCATCGAGCCAGCGGCCACTGCGATCCCTGACCATCAGGCCACCGACCGCGTCGGTGGCCAGCAATGTGACATTGCCGTAGTCGGTATGGACGCCGGCGCCGAGCTGGCCATCGGGGAGGGGGCCTGAGACCTTCGGATAGTGCAGCAGACGCAGCGTGGCGATCGGCTTGTCGAGCTTGCTCTCGAAGAAATCGGGCTCAAGCCCGAGGTCGAGGGCAAATCCGCGATGCAGATCCCGTCCAAGTCGCCAGACCCGGTTGAAGTAATCGAGCATGGTGTCGCGAAAGCCCGGCAACTCCGGCCACAGATTGGCGGCCCGGAACGGCGCCCGGCCAAGCAGCTCCGGATCGTCCGGCGCCAGTTCGAGGCCGATGTTGAAGGCCTCTTTGATGTCGGCCGGTTTGCCGGGATCGAGCGCCTCGCCGCCAAGCCGGATGTAACCCCGATTGCCGCCGGGCCCGCTGAACGCGGCCGCTTCCCGGATCGAAGCCGGTCCGGAAAAGAAGGCGGCCGAGCTGTCGAAAACCCGAGCCATCAGCGCCTCGGGAATTCCATGCCCCGTGATGTAGAAGAACCCGACGTCCCGGCATGCGCGGCCCAAATCCCCCGCAACCGCCCGCGCCTGCTCCGACAGGCCGGTCACCAGCGCAGCGACGTCGATGATGGGGATGGCGCTCACGGTATTTCTCCGGACATGGTCATCAACCATTAAGCAAGATTTGTGCCTCACGATTTCTTGGAAATGAGATCGGTTTCCGCCGCGGATTCCGCGGGAACTACCGGCTCCTCCCGGCATTGTTTCCGCGGCTGACGGCGAAAAACCGATAGACCGGAGCGGCGCGAGCGCTCGAATCATGGCGAGGCTTGGTATGCGACGGACGATCGAGCATCTCTTCGAAGCCATCGAATGCAACGCGGGCTATGGCGTCGTCGCGGTGGTTGCTTCCCTGGCAATGACGGGCTGCCTGCGCTTGCTCTGGGAATAGCCGTTTCGGTTTTTATTCAACCAGAACCGATGTGCTAGGCCTGGAGCACGCGCGCGACAAGCCAATAGCTGCCGAGCAGACTGATGAACACGGAAAGCCCGTAGACCAGCGCGGTTAATCGCACCGGCTTATTCCGATCGGTAGCCATCAGCCGATCCAGGGCGATGAGCGCGGGAAGCACGATCGCGACGATGGCCACCTGGCCGATCTCTACCCCGACGTTGAAGGCTGCAAGCGCGGCGGCGACCGCGTTGGCCGGCAGTCCGACGTCCCGGAGGGCGCTCGCAAAGCCGAAGCCGTGAATGAGTCCGAACGCAAAGGTCACCCGCCAGCGGCCGTCGATATCGCGCGAGAACAGGTTTTCCATCGCGACGAACACGATCGATGCGGCGATCGCAGGCTCGACGACGCGGCCTGGAATGACGACGATATCGAGCGCTGCGAGCGACAGTGTAATCGAATGGGCAATTGTAAAGGCGGTCACGATCTTGATCACCGGTACCAGCCGCCGCGCCCACAGCACAAGGCTGACCAGAAAGGCGATGTGATCGTAACCCAGGAAGATGTGTTCGATGCCGGTGACAAGATAGCGCTGCATGGTCGACCAAAGCGACGGCGCGGGCGCGGAGAGCGTTACCGTGGTGTGGCTGGCGTCGAGCAGCGCTTGCGGCGCATTCTCCCCCCCGCCAATCGATACGATCTCGCGGGCGCTGTGGTCTGTCGCGGTCAAAACCGTCGAACGGTAAACGATGTCGCCTGCGACATTGCGGCACGAATAGACGTTGTTGAAAATAACGCCGTCGCCGTCGGGTACGAGCGTGGCGGCGCCCGGGACGCAATCCGTGCCATCGAGACCGGTGACGGCGACATGGGCATCTACATAGGCGATAATGGGTGCCGCGGACGCCGCCACGCGCGCCGGATCGACCGCCTCGCGCTGCGCATCGAAAACCTTGGTGCCGGCCAGCCGGTCGGCGTCGCTGCCCTTGAGCGCCAGCTCTACGGCGACGGTACGATCGCCGGCCAAGGTCACGCGCGCTGTCGAGAGATTGACCTGATGAGCCTGCGCTGACGCGCCGATGCCGAGGATCGCGACCAGCAGGACCATGCGGGGAAAACTCACGAGCCGGCTCCCACGGCCCTGAGAAGCTCGGTCAGGCGCCTGACCTCGAACTCCGCGACCGTCACGACCGCACCATCCGGCGCCAGACGGGCATAGCGATCGAGGCTGTCGGCGGCGGCGCCGAATTCGAGCCGGGTCAAGGGCGTCGAGCTGTCACGGGCATAGAACAGCACCATCAGTGTCGGCCATGCGAGGCCGTATCGAGCCAGTCGCGCCGCGTCCGCAGGTCCGACGTGCGTCTCGACCGCAGTGGCGTCGAATGCACCGAGCGCGGTCTCGATGATGCGCGCTTGCGCGGGATCGGCGACATGCGTGTTGTCGCCGGCCGCATGGGTGTGCTGGCCGATATGCCTGAACCAGTTGCCGGCGGCGTCGCGTTCGAAACGGGTGAGTCTACCCGCAAACACGATCTCGATGGCCCAGACCTGCGCGACCGAAACCGGAAGCAGGAGACTGGTTCGGCGGCTGGCGACGGCAGCTTCGGCCTGGCCCTGCAGCCGGCGCGTCATGTCGAATACCACCCGCCATTCCGCGCCCACATGGCGGGCCATCAGGTAGACCGTTGGCGCGCCGCCCAGCCTGACATAGTGCGACGTGCCGGCCGGATTTAGCGCGCCGAAATTCACCGTCGTCGCCACGCCTTGCCGGCTTTCGAGCACGGCAACGGTAGCCGGGGGATCGAGCCCGAATTCGGCGAAGCTCAAGGCCGTGAGCTCGCTCGCCGGGATCTCGCGCGTCGGTTCGCTGACATTCATAAATCGAAGCGCGGTGTCGAGATGCAGCGCCAACTCGGCCGGTACGACGCCGGGCTTTTCGTCGACCGACCACCCACTTGGCTCGCGATGAAGCGCGATGCTGTCAGGACCTGAGCGAACCTCGACACGATAGATCTCGGCCGGCGCGATGGCGAGCAGGCCCTTGGATTCGATCGACACCTTGCTGCGCAGTTCCGGCCATCGCCCGGAAACTGCGAGCGCAACCAGGATCGCGGCCAGAAGCGCGGCGGCGAGCGGCGTGCTCCACCGAGCGACTACGCGCCTGGCCGCCACCCGCTTCAACGCCGCCTCCACCACATCAACACGCCGCAGAAGACCGTGGTCAGGGGCAAGAGCAGCTCCAGCGCGATGAAGGTATCGCGCATCTGCCGACTGGTGAGCACGATTTCCGGCAGGTCGTAGGTTTGCGGCGTGACGTTGGCTGCCGTATCGTCATCGGCCAACCAGCGCACCATCGCGACCGACATTTCGCCGTTGGAAACATACGGGAAATATTCGTTGGTGGCGAATTTGCTGGTGCCGGCGACCACCATGCGAAAGCGCTTGTCGGACGGCGCCCCCGGCCAAACACCTTCGAGCGCGACCGCAAGGGACTGCGCGGCACGGTCGGGATTCGGAGCTGATTGCCGATCCGTCGCAACCGTCATCCCGCCTGCGGCCGAGGGCGGCCTTTGGTAGCTGTCCTGGCTGCTCGCGGCGAGCACGACTGTATTCACCGTGGCCGGTGGCTGGAGCACGTCGATCGGCCTCACCTGCGCAAACACCGTCAGCGCGAGCCGCTGGGTGATCGGGTGCGGGGCGTAATAGGGAACCGCGACCTTGTCCGGGTCGGTGCGGAAATGATTGACCGGATCGATGACGATAGCAGGCTCGGTCGATAATCCGACCGTGCCGAGCAGGCGGCTTGCGAAATCGGAGTCGACGGCGAACAGGGGATCGATCAGCAACAGCAGCCGGCCGCCGTCCTTCAGATATTTGACCAGCAGCTCCGCTTCGCCCGACGCGAATGCCGTGCGCGGACCAATCTCGGCAACGACGGCGCAATCGGGCGGGATCGCGTTCATCGCCGCCGTGACGATCGCGCGCATGTCGAAGCCTATCTCGCCGAGCGCGAGCTGCAACCGATCAAGTTGCTCCGGGTCAGCAATGAGCACGTCGCCGGCGCCCGGTGTGTCGTGCCCCCTTAGCGTTTCGACATGACTGTAGTGAAAATGCGCCGGTGTCGGGCGGAAGGTTTCGCCATGCCCGGTGATGAAGCAGATCGTCTCGGGGCGTTCGCGAAGCACGCGCAGTGCGGCATAGCCCAGACGCGCGGCATCTGTGACGTTTTCGGCCAGCACCTTGCGATCGCCCGCTTGCAGCACCGCCGTGTTGTAGGCATGGACGCCGATGTCGCGCGCCAGCCCCGGCTCCTTGTCAAGATCAATGGCGCGGAACGTCAAGAGCGGATGGTTGCGCGCTGCGATCGCGATCCAGTCCGCGGTGGCCACCGCGTTGGCGTCGCCCGCATTATAGAAATAGGTCAGCGCCAGCGGCGCATGCAGATGATCGAGGACGTCGGTGAGCTGTTTCGGAGGCGTGTTGCGGGCTTCGCGGGTCAGGTCGAAATGCACGTCGTGGCGGTATAACGCGACATTGGCGGCAATCACGACCGCGATCGCGGCGGACACGATCAGCGCGCTCGGCGCCCAGGCGGACAAACCCGGTCCGCTGCCGCGCAGCGGCACACGGATCGCGAGCATGAACAGCGTCAGCAGCGTCAGCGACCAGGCCACGAACAAGAGACCGTTCGAAACTTTATCGCTGAAGCCGGCGAAGCCAAGCAGCCCGAATCCTGCGGCGGCGACGACCAGCGCGGCGATAACGATATCGGATCGAGCGAACCGAGGCATCTGTCGTTCCCTATCGCCGCGCCAGCGCCCGCACGGTCAAGAGCAGCGTCAGCAGCGTGATGCTGAGGAAGAAGCCGACGTCGGAAAGGTAGACCGAGCCTGTGGCGAATGGCCGAAAATGCACCGCGAGCGAAAGATTCACCACCAGCGTGTCTGCCGGGCTCGGCAACAGCCAGCCGAAATTGTCGATCATCCACAACAGCAGGAACACGCTGAGCGAGATCAACGCGGCGATCACCTGATTGGCCGTCAGCGCCGAAGCCAGGAGCCCGGCGCCGACCAGCGCCGAACCGAACAGCAATAGGCCAAGATAGCCGCTGTAGATCGGGCCAAAATCGGGGTCGCCGAAAATGGCCAGGGCGAGCGCATAAAAGCCCGACAGCAGCAGCATGACCACGATCAGGCTCATGCTGGCGACAAATTTCGCAAGCACGATCGCGACCTCGGAGACCGGCGAGGTCAGCAACACCTCCAGCGTCCGCAGCTTTCGCTCCTCGGCCACAAGCCGCATGGTGATCAATGGCGCGGTCAACATGAACAGCACGAACATCTGGAAAAAAATATGCACCATGCTCGGCTGATGGCTGAGAAACAGGGTGAGCGTGAAGCTATAGCCCATGATCAGAAGGAAGACCGTCATCACCACATAGGCAATGGGCGAGGAAAACAGCGCCGTCTCCTCCTTGCGCAGCAGCACCGCGAAGCTTCTCATGCGGCCGACCTCGCCGGTCGCCGCGTCAGTTCGAGGAACACGCGTTCGAGATCCGGGCGGCGCTCGCTCAGCTCGGAAACGGCGATGCCGCCTGCAACAAGCGCCGCGACGATATCGGCGGCAAGTGACGGACGCCGTTCGGCATGGATCAGGAAACGCGCCGGTCCCGCGCCGCCGTCCGGATCGACGGCGATGCCGCGCACGCCGGCAACGGCTGTGAGCGCGCCGCGGATGGCCTCTTCCGAAGCGGCTGCCGCAAGCCGCAGGTTCAGGCCTGCGGCCGTCTCCCGCAGCGCGTCCGCGGTCAAAAGGGTGCCGTCGAGCAGGATCATCGCCCGCGAAGCGGTCTTTTCGATCTCGGGAAGGATGTGCGATGCAAGCAGTACCGTGTGGCTGCCGGCGAGTGACCGGACGAGTTCGCGAACAGCGATCACCTGATGCGGGTCCAGGCCGCTGGTCGGCTCGTCCAGCACCAGAACTTTGGGGTCGCCCAGCAGGGCTTGCGCGATTGAGACGCGCTGGCGAAACCCGCGCGACAGTTTGCCGGTCAGGAGCTTCATCACGCGCGTCAGATCGAGCCGCTCGGCGGCCGCATCCACCGCACCTCTCGCCGCAGCGCCGCGCAGACCCTTTAAGCTCGCCATGAAATGCAGGAATTCGCCGACCCGCATGTGGTCGTAGAGCGGAGCGTCCTCGGGTACGTAACTCAGCGCGCGGCGGACCGCGAGAGAACCGGCAACGACATCATGGCCGGCTACTTCGATGCGCCCGGAACTGGGAACAAGATAGCCCGTGAGCATGCGAAAGATCGTGCTCTTGCCCGAGCCATTGGGCCCGAGTAGACCGACGATCTCGCCCTGTTCGACGGCAAAGGAAACATCGGTTACGGCGCGGCGCGGCCCGTACCACTTGGTTACATGCTGGGCCAGCACAACAGGAGACATCAAGACTCACAAAACCCAAATGCCGGAAGAATCGCACCGGACGGATGCTCGAAGCACGATCCCGGGCGCGAAACCCGGGATGCCAATCCGCTCACAGCGGTCGATGGTGCAATGCAATCACTCGTAGTATTCGGGAGAGTGCTTGTGCGCCTTGTAGGTGTCGGGGTCATGCGCGTAGATGATATCGGCGCCTTCGACGTCGCGGACGCGGCGCACCCAGGCATAGGCGTCGAGCATGCCGACGGGATCATAGACGCTACCGATACTCGGCAGGAGGTTCTTGTCGAGATTCTCCTTCAGATAGATGGCGTCGCTGGTGAGCACCATCGTGCCGCTCTTGGGCAGCCGTACCACCATGATCTGGCTTCCCGGGGTGTGCGACACCGCTCGATGAATATAGACGCTGTTGTCGCCGAACAGATCGAGGTCGCCGTCAAGTTCGATGGTCTTGTATTTGCTGGGCATGCCGCCGCCGATGCCGTTCCGCAGCATGGCAAAGTCATCGCTGATGAAGAACGTGGCATATCCCGGGGCCGGCCAGAACGCGTTCTTGATCTCGTCGCGCTGGAACACGAACGTCGAGTCGAGGAACTTGCCGATATTTCCGGCGTGATCGACATGGAAATGCCCGAGCACGACATATTTGATGTCGGAGGGCTTGACGTTGATCTTGCTCAGTTGAGTGTCGATGGCGATATCCGGCGAGCGGCCCGGATCCAGCGCCTTCACGAACGGGCCCCAGTAGTCGGGATCGGTGATGATCTTGTCGTTGTTGCCGCAATCGAACAGCACGTCGCCTTTGGGATGGCGGATCAGGAAGAAAGCAACGGGAATCTGGACCTTGCCGCTGGCGCCGTTCTGAATGATCGATTTGTCGAGATTGAGCGCGCCTGAGCTGAAGACATACAGTTTCATCTCCTTCGGCGGCTCCGCCGCCATCGCGCCGGCGGACATGAAAAACAGCCCTGCAGCCAACGAGCCAAGCACTTTCACGCAACCTACCCGCATGTCGCCCTCCCTGTTTCGATGCATTTTTAATTTGCGGATTGATACACGCTTAGCACGAATTCCCAGGCCTGTGCAGGCCCAAAGTGTCTGCCGCTCTGCAAAAAAATGCCGGTCGCGGATGGAGCCAGCGGTCCGGATGGAGTTGCGGATTCTCGTCGCCGCGGCGCGCGGCCTCCAGTCCGTCCGCGACATGGATCGGCGCGGTACGCAAGCCCAGCCGCGTGGACCAAGACGTCAGAGAAGCGGAAATGCCGAGAAACCGGCACCGCGACTAGGGCCGGTCCGGGCGCTGACCAGCACAGCTATTGAGCAGAAACATCCCAAAATTGTGCAATTATGCGCCATATTGTATACGCGATCTGCCCCATGGCTAGAAGCGACGCTAAGCCTGGGTCATGAACGACGGCGCTGCCTTGCCATGCCGATAGCGTATCCGCGCAGAAATCGTCCTCGTCACCGGTCTCTGCCAAATGGGTATGCAGCAGGCAATCAAGTTGCTCGGCGAGCCCGGCGGTATCGATCATCAGCTGCCGGGTGACGTTGAAGGGCGCGCATGGCGCGAGAGCGACGCGCGTGAATGCGCCCTCGCGGGGATCGTGGTATCTGGCCAGCGCCCGTACGCAGTCCGCAATCGCAGCTTCATGGTCCTGCATCAATGGTTGGTCGGCGATGCCGCCGTCGGCAAAACCGAGATTGATGGCGCCGCGCGTCAGCGTCATTGCGCATTCCCAAGGCAGCCGCCTCTTTCGCTTCGCCATCGGGGGCATCGGCCATGTCGCCGGGAAAGACGAACAATGATCGGATGCGGTGCTGCAGCCCGACATCGACAGTTCGGCCCGCCGCGCGCTCGCGCGTGTCGCGAAGCCCGATCCCTGAGGATCTTCCACCGTCATTGCGAGGAGCCCTTGCGACGAAGCAATCCATCGCGAGGCGTATGCGGCTCTGGATTGCTTCGCTCACCGGACGGTGCGCTGCGTCGAGCCGGCGGCTCGCAATGACGGTTTGATATCCCTTTTTCATTGGCGGCACTTTCCGCAATCTCTCAGACTGAACGATGACATGGATCTGATGCGAACTTGAAAATCACAGTACTGGTGGGCCCGTTATACCCACGCAATAGATTGCACGGGACCTCGGGTGCATCCGGGGAGCGTGAAGTCGTTGGCTCAAATCCTGCGCTTGCGCGGCTATTCAAGTTGCCCCGATGTTACTGACCGGCCGATGGCTGCACAGCGATTAGCCAATGATCCCTGGAGATCGCGTGATGCGCGAGTGCCGCCCGCCACCGACGTGATGCCATCCCGTGGCGACAGGCGGATATAGCCCGGGGATACGCGAATTTTTTCAATCCCCGGGCGCGTTTGGCGGCTGCTCGTCGGGAAATCAGCGGAATCGAGCCGAATTTGCCGAGTTGGCGCGCGGATTGCTTGTGCGTCGAGAGCGCTAAGAACCGCCGCTTGCCTGCGGCCGGGGCCGATTGGAATCATGGATCATTCGGGATTTGAAGACCTTAAGCCGCGGTTGGTGCTTACCGGCATTACCAAACGTTACCCCAGCGTCGTGGCCAACGATGGCGTTTCCTTGAGCGTGCGTCCGGGCGAGATCCATGCGGTGCTGGGTGAGAATGGTGCCGGCAAGAGCACGCTGATGAAGATTATCTACGGCGTCACCAAGCCGGACGCCGGCACGATCCTGTGGAACGATCAGTACGAAACCATCGCCGCGCCCTCGCAGGCCCGGCGCATGGGCATCGGCATGGTGTTCCAGCATTTCTCGCTGTTCGAGACCCTGACGGTCTGGGAGAACATCGCCTTGGCGCTGGACGAGCCGGTTCCGACGGCGCGGCTGGCGGCCCAGATTACCGAAGTATCCGAAAAATACGGGCTTCCGATCGACCCCTACCGTCTCGTTCACAGCATGTCCGTGGGCGAGCGGCAACGCGTGGAAATCGTGCGCTGCCTGCTGCAGGAGCCCAAGCTTCTGATCATGGATGAGCCCACTTCCGTGCTGACGCCGCAAGCGGTCCTGATCCTGTTCAAAACGCTGCGTCGGCTGGCGTCGGAAGGATGCAGCATCCTCTACATCAGTCACAAACTCGACGAAATCCGCGCGCTGTGCGATAGCGCAACCGTGCTGCGCGGCGGGCGTGTCAGCGGCAGCGCCATCCCCCGAAACGAAACCAATGAGAGCCTGGCCCGCCTGATGATCGGCGGCGAGCTCGCCGAGTGCCACCTCACCCCGCGCGAAGTCAAGGAGGTGCGGCTTGATGTCGATCACCTGTCGCTGGCGACGCCAGACCCGTTCGGCACCACGCTCAAGGACATCAGCCTGCAGGTGCGAAGTGGCGAGATCCTGGGGATCGCCGGCGTTTCCGGCAACGGCCAGAAGGAGCTGATGACGGCACTGTCGGGCGAGCGTTTGAGCAAAGGCGCGATGATCAAGCTGTTGGGGCAGCCGGTCGGCCATCTCAATCCGGCGCAGCGCCGCGCGCTCGGCCTGACCTTCGTGCCGGAAGAGCGGCTCGGCCGTGGGGCGGTGCCGCCGATGAGCCTCGCCTTCAACGCGCTCTTGACCGGCGCGCGCAAGGGCATGGTGCAAAGCGGGATCATTCATCCCGCCGTGATGCGGACCTTTTCCAAGTCTGTGATCGAACGCTTCAAGGTCAAATGCGGCGACGAGCAGTCGGTCGCATCGAGCCTGTCGGGCGGCAATCTGCAGAAGTTCATCGTCGGGCGGGAGACCATGCTGGCGCCCAAAATGATGATCGTGGCGCAGCCGACCTGGGGTGTCGATGTCGGCGCGGCGCAGCTGATCCGGCAAGCCTTGATCGATCTGCGCGACCAGGGCGTGGCGCTATTGGTGATCTCAGAGGAACTCGACGAGCTGTTCATCATCAGCGACCGGCTCGCAGTGATCGCCGAGGGGCGGCTGTCGCCCTCGGTCAAGCCGGCCGAGACCTCGATCGAGCAAATCGGGACCTGGATGAGCGGAAAATTCGGCGATCAGACGGCCAACGCCGCGGCTTCCCCCAAAGCGCCATTGGAGACGGCCCATGTTCAGGCTTGAGCGACGCGCCACGCCTTCTTCCACGATGAGTATTGTCTCGCCGGTGCTGGCGGCGGTTGCCATGCTGCTGACCGGATTTTTGCTGTTCAGCGCGTTGGGCAAGGATCCCGTGGAGGCATTCTACCTGTTCTTCATCAAGCCGTTGTCCTCCACTTACGGCATCGGCGAGTTGCTGCTCAAGACCACGCCGTTACTGCTCTGCGGGCTCGGTCTGGCGCTCGGATTTCGCGCCAATGTCTGGAATATCGGCGCCGAGGGACAGCTCACCATGGGCGCGATCGCCGGCGGCGGCGTCGCGCTGTGGTTCGGTGACAGCGACTCCAGTTTCGCCATGCCGCTGATGCTGCTGGCCGGCATTCTCGGCGGAATGGCCTGGGCCGCGATCCCCGCTTTTCTGCGCACCCGCTTCAACACCAACGAAATTCTGGTCACCTTGATGCTGGTGTACATATCCCAGCTGGTGCTGTCCTGGCTGGTACACGGACCCTGGCGTGACCCCGAAGGGCAGAATTATCCGCAGTCCCAGGGCTTCGGCGATGCCGAAACCATGCAGGTTCTGGTCAGCGGAACCCGGGTGACCTGGGGCATCGTCTATGCGTTGGGCCTGGCAGTCATCGCATGGGTGTTCTCGCAGAAGACCTTTGCAGGCTTCCGGATGCAAGTGGCCGGGCTGGCGCCCGCGGCCGCCGCCTATGCCGGCTTCTCCGAGAAGCGCAATATCTGGATTGCGCTGATGCTGTGTGGAGGCGCCGCCGGCCTCGCCGGGATTTGCGAAGTCGCCGGCCCGATCGGACGCCTGCAGCAGGAAATTTCACCGGGCTATGGTTTTGCCGCGATCATCGTGGCCTGGATCGGACGATTGCATCCGATCGGCGTTGTGTTCGGCGCACTGTTGATGTCGCTGCTTTATCTCGGCGGCGAGTCCGCGCAGATGGGGATGGGCTTGCCGTCCGCGATCACCGGACTGTTCCAGGGACTGTTGCTGTTCTACCTGCTGGCGTCGGATCTGTTCATCACTTTCCGGTTGAGGCGAATAAAAGCCGCGCCCGAGAGCTCCGCGCCGAAGGCCGCGGCGACGTTGGAGAAGGCTGCATGAATCCTCTTGTTCCGATGATTGCCAGCACCGTGGTCGCGGCCACGCCCTTGATCTACGCGGCGCTCGGTGAAACCATCGTCGAAAGATCCGGCGTCCTCAATCTTGGTATTGAAGGCATGATGCTGATCGGTGCGGTGGCCGGATTTGCCGCCGCCCGCGGCAGCGGCAGCGACACGGTCGGGTTCTTGGCCGCGGCCTCCGCCGGCATCGCGTTGTCCCTGATCTTTGGTTTTCTCACGCTCAACCTGCAAACCAATCAGGTGGCGACCGGTCTGGCGCTGACCTTGTTCGGGATCGGTCTGTCGGCGTTCGTCGGTCACGATCTGGCCGGGTTGCCGGTGGACCGGCTGGCCCCGATCGCCATTCCCGGACTGTCGTCCATACCCATCCTGGGCGATCTCCTCTTCCACTACGACATCATGGTCTATCTATCCGTCGCGCTGTACTTCGGCGTGCAATGGTTTTTGACGAAGTCCCGTGCCGGCCTGACGCTGCGGGCGATCGGAGAATCCCCTGCTGTCGCCCACGCCATCGGAAAGCCTGTTTTGACCACCCGTTACCTGGCGGTGATGTTCGGCGGCGCCATGGCCGGCATTGCCGGCGCCTATCTGTCGCTGGTGCAGACGCCGATGTGGGTCGAAGGCATGTCGGCCGGCAAGGGCTGGATTGCGCTCGCGCTGGTCGTGTTCGGGACCTGGAAGCCGACGCGGGTCGTCCTCGGGGCCTATCTGTTCGGTGGCGTGACCCAGTTCCAGCTTTTCGCTCAAGGCTTCGGGCTGCCGATCCCGACTGAATTCCTGTCGATGCTGCCGTACGCGGCCACGATCATTGTGCTCGTGATTATCTGTCGCGATCCCAAGACGATTCTGCTGAACCAGCCGGCCTCTCTCGGCCACAGTTTTCATTCGGCCGCGTGATGTGGGGTCCCGCGGCTCTATCCTCCCCAACCAGTCAAGCCAAACCAAAGGGTATGCATCATGAATCTAACTAGAACTTTGAAAGCCGTCCGCCTCGGCATCGCGACAGGTCTGGTCGCGGCGCTGCCGGCGGCAGCCTTCGCCGCCGAGCCCCTCAAGGTTGCCTTCGTCTATTTGGGTCCGCGCGGCGATGGCGGCTGGACCCAGCAGCACGACATGGGCCGGATCGGGCTGGAAAAGGCCATGGGCGACAAGATCAAGACCACCTTCGTTGAAAACGTCCCCGAGACCGCCGATTCCGAGCGCGTGTTTCGTCAGCTCGCTTCCGACGGTTACAAGCTGATTTTCGCGACCTCGTTCGGCTACATGGAGCCACTGCAGAAAGTTTCGAAGCTGTTCCCCGACGTGAAGTTCGAACACGTCAACGGCTTCAAGACCGCCAAGAACATTGTTGTCTACGAGCCGCGCTTCGAGGAAGGCTTCTATTTGATCGGCACCATCGCCGGCCAGATGACGAAATCCAACACCCTCGGCTTCATTGGATCGTTCCCGATCCCGAGCGTGATCAGAAATATCGACTCCATGACCCTCGGTGCGCAGGCCGTCAACCCCAAGGTCAAGAGCAAGGCGATCTGGGTGAATACCTGGTACGATCCGGGCAAGGAACGCCAGGCTGCGGATACCCTGATTGCCCAGGGTGCCGATAACGTTGCCCAGAACACCGATTCCCCGGCGTCGATTCAGGCGGCTGAGGAAAAAGGCACCTACGCCTTCAGCATCGATGCCGATATGTCCAGCTTCGGCAAGAAGGCCCAGCTCTCGGGTACCACGGAAGACTGGACCGGTTATTATATCGCCGAAACCCAAAAGGTGCTCGATGGCACCTGGACCGGCGAACGCCACACGCGCTGGGGGCTCAAGGAAGGAATGGTCGTGATGGCACCGCTCAATCCCGCCATTCCGCCGGAAGCCGTCAAGGTGTTCGAAGACAAGAAAGCCAAGCTCATCTCGGGCGAGATCAAGCCGTTTGCCGGTCCCATCAACGACAACACCGGCAAGGTATTGGTCGCCGCCGGCGCAGAGATGGATCCCAAGACCTTCAACTCGCTCAAGACCTATGTGGCAGGCATCGAGGGCAGCGTTCCACAATAAGCCGCAGCTGGCTGGAAGCTTGAACGACCTGTCGGCGTCCCGATAACGGGATGCCGACAGATCCGGTTGGCGACACACTGGTATCGTGAACGAGATGTCGTCCAGCGCCCTGACAAGACTTGTCGCCGATCTCGGCGACATTCCCGTGGTGACCGACGCCAAAATCGTGCGGCGGCGCTCGCGCGATTTCTTCTGGTACAGCCCGGTGCTGAACGAGGCGCTCGAGGGCAAGTCGGCCGACCTGATCGCAGCCCCGCGTGACGAGGCCGATGTCGTCAGGATAGCTGCGGCCTGCGCCCGGCACCGCGTGCCGCTGACGGTGCGCGCCGGCGGTACCGGCAATTACGGCCAGGCGGTCCCGCTACAGGGCGGCGTGCTGCTCGACATCACGGCGCTGCAGACCATCGAATGGGCCAAGCCGGGCCTGCTGCGGGTCGGCGCCGGCGCCAAGATGAGTTCCATCGATGGCGAATTGCAGCCTTCGGGCTGGGAGCTGCGCATGCATCCCTCGACCAAGCGCACCGCCACCATCGGCGGATTTGTCGCCGGCGGATCGGGCGGCATCGGCTCGGTCAATTTCGGCGGCTTGCGGGAGCCCGGCAACATCCTGGCCGCGCGCATCGTCACCGTGGAAGAGGCGCCGCGGCTGATCGAGCTGCGCGGCGATGCGGCGCAAAAGATCAATCGCGCCTATGGCACCACCGGGATCATCACGGCGCTGGAAATGCCGTTGGCGCCGGTCTGGAACTGGATCGACGTCGTCGTCGTGTTCGATGAATTCATCGACGCCGTGGCCTTCGGCTACGAGGCCGCGCTGGCTGATGGCATCATCAAGAAATTGTTGTCTCCGATTACCTGGCCGCTGCCCTCTTATTTCGGCGCGCTGAAACCCTTTTGTCCGGAGGGTAAGAGCATCCTGATCGCGATGATCGCGGAACCCTCGCTGGAAAGCTTCAAATCCCTGCTTGGCGGCCGCGGCACGATCACGATGGAGATGCCGACCGACGACGGCCCCGGCAAGGTTCCGCTCTATGAATACACCTGGAACCACACCACCTTGCAGGTGCTCAAATCAGATCGTTCCGTGACTTATCTGCAATGCCTCTATCCGCATGACCGGCTGATGCAGAAAGTCGCCGAGATGCGCGAAATGTTTGCGGGAGAAGTGCTGCAGCACCTGGAATTCATCCGTTTCAACGGCCGCGTCACCTGCAGCGGCCTGCCGGTGGTGCGTTATACCGGCGCCGATCGATTGAACGAGATCATGCGGCTGCATGAGGAGCACGAGGTTTACATCGCCAACCCGCATGTCTTCACCGTCGAGGATGGCAGCCGCTACAAGCGGGTCGATGCCGACCAGCTTGGTTTCAAGCACGAGGTCGATCCCTACGGCCTGCTCAATCCCGGCAAGATGCGCAGTTTTGCGAGCACGAGACCCTGACGATCATGCGGGTGCTCTATGTGTATTGCCATCCGCTCGACGACAGCTTTCATGCCGCGATCCGGAGCCACGCGCTGGCGGGGCTGAAAGACGCGGGACACGACGTCGACCTGCTCGATCTCTACGCCGAGGATTTTGATCCCGTATTATCCGCCGAGCGGCGCCGCGACTACCATGATCCGGAAGCCAACCGCGCCAACAATCAGGCCTATGTCGAGATGATGGGTTTCGCGAAGGGCTCAACCCATCCTACGGACTAATCTTTGTCGGGCGCGGCAGCGATGGCTTCGATCTCGACCAGAAACTCCGGACGCGTAAATCCTTTCACGATCATCAGGGTCGAGGCCGGCGGCGTTCCCGGAAAATGCCGGTCACGTGACCGCATATAGTCCTGCATGTATTCGCGATCCGTCACATAGGCATTGAGGCGGATGATATCCGAAAGCCTCATGCGGTCTTCGGCGAGGATCGCGGCAATATTGGCAAAGCACCGATCGGCCTGGGCCTCGCAGCCGGCTGGAATGCTCTCGTCGGCGCCGATGCCGAGCTGGCCCGAGGTGAAGACCAGCCGCTGCCCAGCGGGCACCGCGATGCCATGGCTGTAGCGCCCAAAGGGAGGCCTGATCAAGGGGGGAGAAAGCACGCACACGGCAGTTGAGCCTCGATGCTGGAGCGAGAACGGAAAGCGGAACCGTTGGATACTAAATTGATCTTGCAGGCAGCGTCAGTTGTCAATTCTGGCAATTTGCCTGTTGTTCAGGCGAGACGGCGCCGTTTTAGGCGGCGCTCACGTGGCTGGTTTCCGTTGCCAAAAATGAGACGTATAGCTCGAATAAAAAATGCTTTCAGATGACAGTCGGCATGTGCATCTTGGCTCGGCCACGGCCGAGGATGACGGCGATCTCCCCACGGCGAAGTCGTCTGGTCTACGATCAGCCCGTTCTGAGATTGACTTTAGAAATTGACCTCAGAAATTGACTTGCGAACGGATGGCCGGCGAGGCAATTGGCACGAAAGCGAAATCGGAGCGAGAGGTGAGGCCGATGCTGATCGAGAATGCGATGGGTATCTTCACCGGGATGGCCGGAGAAGCGATGCGCACCCGCGGCGCGATCCGTGTCCGCGACGGGGTCATCGCCGCGATCGGCAGGCTCCAGGCCGAACCGGGTGAGCAACGGCTCGACGCCTGCGGCTGCGTGATCTATCCGGGCCTGATATCGACCCACCATCATCTTTTTCAAAGCGTGATGAAGGGCGTGCGCACGGCGATCAACCTGCCGCTGGCCGGCTGGCTGCGCTCGGTGCCCTATACCTATTGGTCTCATATAGACGAAGAGGCGCTGGCGGTCGCCGCCCGGATCGCGCTCGCCGAATTGCTGCTGTCGGGCACCACGACGGCTGCCGATCACCATTATCTCTTCAGCGACAGTTTCAGGTTCGATCCCGCCCACGTCATCTTCGAGGTCGCGCGCAGTCTGGGCATCCGCCTGGTATTCTGCCGCGGCGGCGCCACCAAGGGGCGCCACTTCGACACCGACGAGTTGGTGCCGATGCCGGTCGAGAGGCTCGAGCACATGCTGAAGTCAGTCGAAGTCTGCGCGCAGCGCTTCCATGACGCCTCGCCGGGCAGCCTTTCCCAGGTCGTGCTGGCGCCGACCACGCCGACATGGTCGCTCGAAGCAGGAGAACTGAAGGAGGTGATCGCCTCGGCGCGCCGCATGAAGCTGCGGTTGCACAGCCATCTCTCCGAAACTCATGAATATGTCGATTTTTGCCTGTCGGTCCACGGCAAGCGCCCGGTGCACTGGATCGCGGAGCACAACTGGCTCGGACCGGATGTGTGGTTCGCGCATCTGGTGCACCTGGATGACAGCGAAGTCCGGCTGCTGGCGTCGACCGGCACCGGCATGGCGCATTGCCCGCAGTCCAATTGCCGGCTCGGCTCCGGCGTCGCGCCCGCCGATGCGATGGCGCGGCTCGGCGGCGCGGTGTCGCTTGGCGTCGACGGCGCGGCCTCCAATGAGTCCGCCGACATGATCAGCGAGATGCATAGTTGCTGGCATACCCATCGGGCGCTCAAGGGCGCCGATGCGGTCACTGCGGAAGATGTCGTGCACTGGGCGACCGCGGGCGGCGCCCGCGTGCTGGGAAGGCCTGAGATCGGCACGCTGGCGCCGGGGCAGCAGGCCGACATCGCCATCTTCGATCTGGACCAGCCGCGGCATTTTGGCATGCACGATCCCCTGATCGCGCCGGTGACCTGCGCCGGCTCGGCCAGCCTTCGCTATCTCATGATCGGAGGCCGCCTCGTCGTCGAGAACGGCGCGATCCCCGGCCTCGATATTGCAAAACTGAGATCCGATGCGGCCCGCGTCGTAGCGAAGCTGGCCGCCTGACATCAGGAGAACATCATGCTCAATACCCGACAACCCCCTGCTGCATCTTCCAGTGCCCCGGCATGAACCGGCTTGAGCTGCGCCTGTAGGGCGGATTAGCATTGAAGCCGGGCCAGCATGGCCCAGCTTCAATGCGTAATCCGCCGTTAAGCGGCAACGCATCGTGCGGGTGAGTGAGCCGGCGGATTACGCCGATCGTGCCGCGCCATGCGCGGACCCGATCGGCTCCAATCCGCCCTACGGACTGTGCGTTTAGGCGGCTTTGCGATCGCCTCCGAGTATTCCATCGCCGAACCTTCGGTTACAGTGGGTGACGCCTCGGAGCCCACTGATGACCCCGGACATCCTCGTCAAGAACGTTGCGCTGTGGGGCACCGCGGGCCTCTCCGATCTCGGTATCGCCAACGGCCGCTTCGTCAGTATCGACCCGGCCGGCGCTCCCGCAACGGCAGCCCTCACGCTCGACGCCGAAGGCCGGCTCGCCGTTCCCGGCTTTGTCGAGCCGCACATCCACCTGGACAAGGCGCTGATCTCCGAGCGCGCGCCGGTCAATATCTCGGGCACGCTGACGGAAGCCATCGAAATTCTCTGGGAGATCAAACGCAATTATAAGGTCGAGGAAATCGCCGACCGCGCCTCGCGCGTGCTGGCCCGCGCGCTGGAAAACGGCATTTCGCGCCTGCGCACCCATGTCGACGTCGATCCGATCGGCGGCACGCGCCCGGCCGAAGGGTTGATCCGCGCCCGAGAACGCTTTCGCGAACTGATGGACATCCAGATCGCAGCCTTTCCGCAGGAAGGCATCGTCAAATCGTCCGGCACCGAAGCCTTGATGCGGGAGGTGATGAAGCGGGGCGTCGACGTCGTCGGCGGCATGCCGTTCAACGAAGAATCGCCGGCCGACAGCCGGCGCCATATCGAGATCGTGTTCGAGATCGCCCGGGAATTCGACGCCGATATCGACATGCATGTCGACGAGACCGACGATCCGCTGGCGCGAACCCTGGAAGTGCTGGCCGAACTGACCATCAAAAATGGCTGGCAGGGCCGCGTCACCGCCGGCCATACCTGTGCGCTGGC
This sequence comes from Bradyrhizobium sp., assembly GCF_049512235.1. Lineage (GTDB taxonomy): Bacteria > Pseudomonadota > Alphaproteobacteria > Rhizobiales > Xanthobacteraceae > Bradyrhizobium. Next base: position 13,627 of record NZ_JBEKXH010000005.1, on the reverse strand, counting down.
CAGCTACCCGCGCGACTACGCCGATCACGTGATCGGGCGCCTGCGCGAGGCCGACATCAACATGATCGCCAATCCCGCCACCAATCTGATGCTGCAAGGCCGCCTTGACGACTACCCCAAGCGCCGCGGCGTCACCCAGGTCAAGGAGCTGTTGGCGGCCGGCGTCAACGTCGCCTGTGGCCAGGACTGCGTGCATGACACGTTTTATCCCTTCGGCCAGAACGACCCGCTCGAAATCGCTTTCCTGTTGTGCCATGCCTCGCACATGAGTCGGCCGGCCGAAATTCACACGGTGATGGATATGGTCACGACCAACGGCGCCAGGGCATTGCGCGTTCCCGGTTTTGCCGTGACGGTCGGCACTGTTGCCGATCTGGTGGTGCTGGACGCCCGCGACGCGCGCGAGGCCCTCTCCACGCGATTGCCGCGCCGCTTTGTGATCCGGAAGGGAAAACTGATCGCCGAAAGCCATCTTGAGTCCCGCCGCAGCTTCGACATCCCTTCCATGCCGGCGCCCTGAAGGATTTCGGATTTGGATTTCCGCCAATTGCGTTATGCGCTGTCGGTCGCCAGGGAGCGCAGCTTCACCAAGGCGGCGCGGCGGCTCAATATTTCGCAGTCAGCCGTCAGCGAGCAGGTCAAACTGCTGGAACAAGAGATCGGCTTCGAATTGTTTCACCGCGGCTCCGGCGGCATCGAGACCACCGACCGCGGCCGCACCTTTCTGTACGAATCCGAACGGGTGATGAGCGATCTGCTCACGCTCTCGGATACGGCCCGGCGATTGCGCGGCGCGCTGCAGGACACGTTGACGATCGGCATGGGATCGGGCATGGCCCAGATCTTCATCCCGCGCCTGTTTGCCGATCTCAAGAGCAATCTGCCGGGCGTGCGGCTGGAAATAAAGACGGCGCCGACCAGCAACATCTTCAACGAACTTCACGAGGAGCGCATCGACGCCGGCATAGCCATTGAATCCGATCCGGATCGATTGCCGGCCGGACTGGTGTTCGACCGCCTGATCGACGCCGAGATGGCCCTGATCGCCCACCCCAAGCACGCGCTGGCGCGCTCGAAACCGCCCGTCGATATCGGTCGCCTGCTCGCCGAACCCTTCATCATGAGCGAATTGACGGTCGGCTACGGCCAGGTGGTGCTGTCGCTGTTCACCGACCTTGGCATCAAGCCCAACATCCTGGCGGTGGTCGACAATATCGAGACCATCAAGATCATCGTGCAGTCCGAAGGCGGCATCGCCATCGTGCCGCGCGCCTGCGCCGAAAATGAAGTCGCCCTCGGCCTGTTGAAGGCGCTCGCCATCGCCCCGGCCCGCAATGTCGCCTTCAGCCTGTTCCGCCGCCGCGAGCCGCTGTCGCGCCGCAAGGAGGCGGCGCTGCTGAAGGTAAGAGAGTTGCTGAAGGCTTAGTACACCCGAGTCCGAGCGTTTTCCATTGGTGTTCCCGGTTGACCAGGCGCTGATCGGATTTTCCGATGCTGCCATAGATAATCGGTTTTTGACTTGGGGCAATTCTCGGCCACATGGTGGTCCGGCGGCGGCGCAGGCCGCCGTTGACCGCTGTGGATGGACTAGACGACCGATTTCCTGGAACTGATCAGTTGTAGGATGGGTAGAATGACCAGATCGGACGCATGTCCGAACTGGTCACGAAACCCATCGCAGCGGCGGAAGTGGTGGGTTTCGCGAAGAGCTCAACCCACCCTACAACATCGACCTGTTATGATTCGCATCAAAGAAACGCTCGACTAGCATGTCCTCTCACTCCTCCGCCGCGCGGTTTCGCATCGGCATTGATACCGGCGGAACCTTCACCGACATCGTCTCGGTCGATACGCTCTCGGGCGCGACGCAGGTGACAAAGGTCGCGAGCACGCCGGCCAATCCCGCCATCGGCCTGGTGCGCGGCGTCAACGACATCCTGGCGCAGTCGGGCGCCGGGCCGGCCGATGTCGTGGGGCTCGCGCATGGCACGACGGTTGCGACCAACGCGCTGTTGCAGGGCGACATCCATTCGCTCGGCCTGATCGTCACGTCAGGATTTCGTCACATCCTGGAGATCGCGCGGCAGTCGGTGCCCGAAGGTTACGGCAATTCCTATTTCTGGGTGAAGCCGGACCGGCTGGTACCGCTGCGCCTGGTTTGCGAAGTCGGCGGCCGGATGGACTTCAAAGGCAACGAGCTGCGTCCGCTCGACGAGGCCATGGTGCGGGAAGCGGCGCGTTTCTTCCGCAGCCAGCAAATAGGCGCAATCGGCATCTGCCTGCTGCACTCCTACGCCAACGACCGCCACGAGCGCCGCGTTGCCGAGATCCTCGCCGAGGAATATCCGGAAGCGACCCTATCGCTGTCCTGCGTCGTGTTGCCGGAATATCGCGAATATGAGCGCGCGGTCACCACGCTGGTCGATGCGTTTGTAAAGCCCTATCTCGACCGCTATCTCAAGCGGGTGCACGACGAACTGGGAGCCCTGCAGCACACCCCCTTTCTGGTCATGCAGTCGAGCGGCGGCGTCGCCAGCGCCGAGCAGATCCTGCGCAAGCCGATCACCACGGCATTGTCGGGGCCGGCAGCCGGCGCGCTCGGCAGCGCCGTCATTGCCGAGGTCGCGGGCTTCCCCGATCTCGTCACGCTCGATGCCGGCGGGACCTCGACCGATTTCTGCCTGATCGAACAGGCAAAACCGCATCTGACCAATGGCGGCTCGGTCGGACCGTTTCCGGTTCGCATCCCGATGATCGACATCGAGACCATCGGCATCGGCGGCGGCTCGATTGCCTGGATCAGCCGGGAGGGACACCTCAAGGTAGGTCCGCGCAGCGCCGGCGCGGTGCCCGGGCCGATGTGCTATCCGAACGGCGGCGCTGAGCCCACCATCACCGACGCCAACCTGGTATTGGGGCGGATTCCACCGGCGCTGATCGGTGGCGGCATCGCGCTCGATGTCGGCCGCGCCCGCGGCGGCATCGCGGCGCTCGCCGCAAGATTGCCGGGCGGCATGAGCGTCGAGCAGCTCGCGGCCGGCATCATCGAGATTGCCAACTGGAGCCAGGCCAACGCGATCCGGCAGATGACGATCCAGCGCGGCATCGACCCGCGCACGTTTGCATTGTTGTCGTTCGGGGGCGCCGGGCCGGCGCAATCGCCGGCCGTGATGGATCTCCTGGGCATGAAGGCCTGCATCGTGCCGCCCAATCCCGGCAATCTCTCGGCCTTCGGCCTGCTGGCGGTCGACTGGCGCACCGATCACATCGTCACCAAGGTGATGCACGAGGAGGCCATCGATCTCACTGAGATCGCGACGCGTTACGCCGCGCTGGAGCGCGAGGCCGTGGCCACCTTGGAGCGCGATGGCATCGAGGCCTCGCGCATTCGCCTGGTTCGCGAGGCGGACGTGCGTTATGCCGGCCAGTCGATGGAGGTGCGCGTCACCGCGCCCGGCGGCGCCGTCGACGCCTCGTTCCTGAGCGGCCTGATCGGCGCCTTCAACGCCGCGCATTTCAGGACCTTCGGCTATGATTATGCCGGCCGGCAGAGGATCGAACTGGTCAATCTCTGCGTCTCCGGTTTCGGGCTGATCGAGCGGCCGCAGCTGCCGAGGCTCGCCGAGCGGACCGGCCATGTCGCGCCGAAATCGACCCGCCCGGTTTATTTCGGCATTCAATTCCAGGACACGCCGGTGTACGACCGCGCCTCGCTGCCATCAGGCGGCCGCGTCAACGGGCCTGCCGTGATCGAGGAATTCGGTTCCACCAGTGTGGTATTTCCCGGCCAAGTGGCCGAGGTCGATCCGCATGGTATCCTTGTGATCCGGCCGACGGTCTCATCGCAGGAGACGTTACGATGAACGCGCATTCGCCCGCACATCCCTGGCCGACCGCGCCGCTGCGCCAGGCTGAAAGCGTCGATCCGATCGTGCTGCAGATCGTCGAAGGCACGCTGAATTCGATCGAGGCCGAGATCGAATATGCCATCGAGCGCACAGCGCGCAGCCCGATGATCCGCGAGGCCCATGATTTCCGGGTCGGGCTGTTCGACCGCTATTGCCGCAAGCTGACCGGGCGTTCCTATTCGGCGATGCCGAACGCGGTGGTGCGGGACTTTCCGCCTGATACGATGAAGCCCGGCGACGTGTTCCTGATGAACGATACCTACCTGACGGAAGGCTCGATCGGGCATCTGCCCGATCTCTGCAGCACGGTGCCGGTATTTCACCAAGGTGATGTCGTCGCCTACATCCAGGCCTTCGGCCATCACGACGACGTTGGCGGCCGGGTGCCGGGCTCGATGCCGGGCACGGCGGCGACCGTGTTCGAGGAGGGCATCTCGATCCCGCCGGTGAAAATCTACAGCGCGGGTGTCCGCAATGACGCGGTGTTCACCATCGTCAGGCGCAACACAAGGGTGCCGGAAATGCTGTCGGCCGATCTCGACAGCGAGATCCAGGCCTGCCTGATGGGCGCGCGCCGCATGGGCGGCCTGTTCGAACGTTTTGGCAAGGAGCAGGTCGAGGCCTGCTTCCAGGCCATCCTCGACAAATGCCGCGACATCTACCGCAACGAGCTCATGGCAAAAATCGCCGACGGCGAATATGCCTGGGAAGATTACGTCGAGCATGACGGCATCACCGATCCCAAGCTGCACAGAATAGCGCTCAAGATGACCAAGAAGGGCGACAAAATCACGCTCGATTTCAACGGCACCGATCCGCAATCATCGGGCCCGATCAACTGGCCGGCCGACTACGCCGACGGCGCCTTCCTGGTCAAATGGATCGCGCCGATCCTGCGCAATCTCGCCGATACGCCCGAACGCGCGGCCGAGATCCACGTCAATGAAGGCGTCTGCGAGGTCTTCGAGGTGATCTTTCCGCCGAAGGGCACGCTGATCACGCCGGAATGGCCCGCCGCCACCAATGCGCGGTCCTTTGTGCTGCTGCGCTGCCTCGGCCTGTTGGCCGGCGTGGTGGCGCAAGCGGTCGACGGCCGCATGCCGGCCGATCAGGAGACCATCCGCTATACCGGTTTTTTCGGGACTGATTTGGACGGCAAGCCGTTTTTGTCGCGCGAGGTGCTCGGCGGCGGTTCCGGCGGCCGCTATTATGCTGACGGCAATGACGCCATCCACATCGTGCCGGACTCGCGCAATCAGCCGGCGGAATTCACCGAGACGCGATTTCCGCTCTTGGTGGAGAAACTGGCGCTACGCACCGACTCCGGTGGGGCCGGCCTGCGCCGCGGCGGGCAGGGCTATGAAAAACACTATCGCGCGCTGGTCGATTGCCGCACCATCGTCACCGCGGACCGGGTCCGGCTCGGCTGCTATGGCCTGAACGGCGGCAAGGCCGGGCAGCCGTTCTGCGTCACAGTCGATGCTGAAGGTGAAAGCTATGACCTCGGCGGCCTGGTCGATGGCGAGCCCGTGCTGAAAGGGCAGGTGGTCCGGGTGGTGACGACCGGCGGCGGCGGCTGGGGCGATCCGCTCAAGCGCGAACCGGAGCTGGTGCTGCGCGATGTCGTCGAGAACAGGGTCTCGCTTGCCAGCGCGGAAGCCGACTATGGCGTCGTGTTCGCGGCCGAAAGCGCTGCCGGCCAGCCCGCGATCGACGAGGCAGCGACAAAACAACGCCGGGCCGAGTTGGCGAAGATGCGAATTAACACGCCCGGCATGATTGACCGCGGCGAGGGCTATGAAAAGATGCTGCGCGGCGAATGCGAGCCGCGCATGCGAAACACTTAGCAGATCGATTCCATGACACCGATCGGTTCAGGCCACGAGCGCCGCTCTCTCGCTCCCTCTCCCGCAAGCGCGGAAAAGGGAGCGCAGCATCGCAAGGTTTTTCCCGTCATTGCGGACCAACGGGTCGCGCGTACGCGCGCCCGATGATAGCCTCCGCGAAGCATCCAGCTTTGGCGCCGGAAAAAAAGCTGGATTGCTTCGTCGCAAGTGCTCCTCGCAATGACGTGGTTAGGATAAATTGATCCGATGCAAGTGGGAATTGCTCGAGCGATCAAAGAACACCCGATGGAGATTGAATAATGGCGATCGAAGTTGCGAAGGTCGAACTGAAGACCGTTCAGGATGCAAGTGGCCTCGAAGGATTGATTGCGGCCGGAAAGTTCAAAGCCGACGAGGTGATCGCGGTGATCGGCAAGACCGAGGGCAATGGCGGCGTCAATGATTTCACCCGCATTCTGGCCGATCAGGCCTTTCGAAAGGTATTGCTCAAGCACGGCACCCGCTCCGAAGCCGCCATTCACACCATCCCGATGGTCTGGTCCGGCGGCTGCGACGGCGTCATCACGCCGCATGCCACGATCTTCGCGCGCAACGACAAGACCGGCCCGGCCGATCAGTCGCGCCTTGTCATCGGCACCGCGCTGAGCGCGGAGCTCTTGCCCGAGGACATCGGCCGTCCCGCGATGGTCCAGAAGGTCGCCGACGCCGTCAAGGCGGCGATGCAGGATGCCGGGATTACCGATCCCAGGGATGTGCACTACGTCCAGACCAAGACGCCGCTTCTGACCATCGATTCCGTGCGCGATGCGGAATCCCGTCACCAGACGCTGGCCTGCGAGGTCCATGACTCCATGGGCGTCTCCAACGGCACCACCGCGCTCGGCATTGCCGTGGCGCTGGGCGAGGTGCCGATGCCCAGGGCCGAACAGATCTGCCGGGATCTCGATCTCTACTCATCGGTGGCGTCCTGCTCTTCCGGCGTGGAACTGACCCAGGCGCAGATCGTGCTGCTCGGCAACAAGGCCGGCGCCGGCGGCCGTTACCGCATCGGCCACGCCGTGATGCGCGACGCGCTCGATATCGACGGCATCTACGATTCCATTCGCAATGCCGGCCTGGAATTGCCGGAACGGCCGCGCTCGGAAGACCTCAAGGGCCGCGTCGTCAACTGCTTCATGAAGTGCGAGGCCGACCGCAGGGGCACGCTGCGCGGCCGGCGCCAGATCATGCTCGATGATTCCGATGTCCACCATCACCGCCATGCCAAGGCGGCGGTGGGCGGCGTGGCGGCGCTGGCGATCGGCGATCCCGCCGTGTTCGTGTCCGTCGATGCCATGCACCAGGGCCCGCATGGCGGCGGCCCCGTCATCGCCATCGTCGAGCTCGACGCGTAGACCAGCGTTTCCTAAATGCAAATCATATGGAAGCTTGCGATGCTGCGCTCCCTCTCCCGCACTTCGCGGGGGAGGGCTGGGGTGGGGGATGCTCCGGGCGAAAATCCATCGATCGGGTATCGCGGCCACACACGTAAGCAACACCGCCGATGCCGCGCCCCCACCCCACCCTCCCCCGCGAAGAGCGGGAGAGGGAGCGAGAGGCCAATGCTGGTGGCCCGAAGGTGGCGAACTAAAACCGGCACGTTCCTTGCTCGGATTTGCCGGCCGATGCCGTAACGGAATGACCGGAGCGGGACGATGAAATCGCTCATTCGCACCATCTGCGCCGTCGCCATGCTGGCGCTGGGTTCCGCGTCGGATCAGGCGCTGGCGCAGGACAAGGTTTCGGTCGGGGTATTCCCGGTCAGCTCGTCGCTGCCGTATTTCGTCGCGTTGGAGCGCGGGTTCTTCAGGGAACAAAACATCGAACCCGAAATGACAAAGCTGATGGGCGGTCCGCCGAATGTCGCGGCGATGATGACCAACCAGATCGAGGTCTCGGCGGTGCTGGTGACGCTCGAAGGCCTCAACGCCGATGTGAAGAAGCCGGGCGTGGCGATGTACATCGCGCTCAACAGCCAGACCAAGATTTTCAAGATGGAGCAGTTCGTGGTCCGCAACGGTTTCAAGGCGGAGACCATCGCCGACCTCAAAGGTGCAAGACTGATGTCGGCGCCGGGGCCGGCCAATCTCAACACCGCCAAGGCCATCCTGGCCAAGAACGGGCTCAAGGACGGCGACTACACCATCGACCAGCTCGATATGAGCCAACAAATCAACGCCATGACGGCCGGTACGTTTGACGGCGGCTAAGTAACGGAGACAGACATGACCGACAACCTCTGCCGCAAGACCGCCGTCGAACTGGCAGCGCTGATCGCGACCAGGGCGGTGAGCCCGGTCGAGGTGCTCGACGCTCATCTCGCCACCATCGCCCGCCTCAATCCCGCCCTCAATGCCATCGTCACGCTGGTGGCCGATGCCGCGCGCGCCCTGGCCAAAGATGCCGAGGCGGCGGTAATGCGCGGCGACGCACTGGGCGCGCTGCACGGGCTGCCGATAGGGATCAAGGACGTGACGCCGACCGCCGGTATCCGCACCACCTACGGTTCACCGCGCTTCAAGGACAACGTTCCGACCGAAGATGCCGAAGCGGTACGACGCCTCAAGGCCGCCGGCGCCATCGTGCTCGGCAAGACCAACACGCCGGAATTTGCCGCCGGCGCCAATACCTTCAACGACGTGTTCGGCGTCACCCGCAATCCCTGGAACCCGGCGCTGAGTCCTTCGGGTTCTTCCGGCGGATCGGCGGTCGCGGTCGCGACCGGCATGGTGCCGCTGGCGCAGGGCACCGATTTCGGCTGCTCGATCCGGATGCCGGCCTCCTTCTGCGGCATTGTCGGCATCCGGCCGACGCCGGGGCTGACGCCGAACTGGCCGATGCCCTTGGCCTGGGACCCCGGCCAGGTTCACGGGCCGCTGGCGCGCACCGCCGATGATGCCGCGCTGATGCTGGACGCGCTGGTGGGCTTCAGCCTGATCTCGCCGATTTCGGTGGCGCCGCCCTGGAAGAGCGCCCGCGCCATCGTCAGGGAAGCCCGGGACTTAAAGGGCCTGCGCATCGCCTATGTCTCCGACATCGCCGGCATCGGGGTCGAGCCGGAGATCGACGAGATCTGCCGGGCAACGGCCATGTCGCTGCGCGACGCCGGCGCCAGTGTGGAGGAGACGGCGTTCGATATTTCCGATGGCAAGTCGCCCTATCAGGCATGGCGCGGACTCTGGATGGTCGGCCAGCAATTTGCCAACCTCGATCAACTGGAAGAGTTCGGCGTCAATCTCAAAGGCAACGTCAAGGCGGGCCTGAAAGTAACGCCATTGGATTTTGCCGCCTCCGAACAGAAGCGCGCGCAGCTGTTCCAGCGCTTTGCCAGGTTCTTCGAGCAATACGACCTCCTGATCGCGCCGCAATCGCCGGTCAAGCAGTTTCCGGTCGAGATGAATTTTCCGACTGACATCAACGGCAAGAATCTCGACAACTACACCGACTGGATCGCCGGCTCGTTCCTGATCACGCTGATGAGCCTGCCCGGCGGCAGCGTGCCCGCGGGCAAGACCAGCGATGGCCTGCCGGTCGGAATCCAGATCGTCGGTCCGCGCTTCGAGGAGCCTAAGATCCTGTCGGCCATGAAGATCGTGCAGCAGACCCATCCGATCGGCTGGCCGCCTCATGCCTGAGCGTTTCAGAGCGGGCAGCGCGGCTTCCCTGTCGACCTCTCCCGCGCGCGGCAAGAACTTGGATGTCAGTTAACAAAACCTTTCCCCTTGGCGTTGCTTGAACCGTCGTGGCGCCATTTGAGCAATAGTTCTTAAGAATTGTCCCCTATCTTCAGGAAAGATGATCGTGTCGAAGCGGGTTCCTCGAGTGCCCAAACTCGGCAGACGCAAGGTCAAGCGGATTTGCCTGTTTTGCAACCCGGTCTTGTCATTGTGGGGCCGGGATGCGCCGTGGGTTGAATGCTCCATCACCGACCTTTCGGCGAGCGGCGTCTGGCCCGTGTTCACCAAAGGGATTGCATCGTGTCCATCGAAAAGTTTCTCAAACAGCGAGCCGTCAATATCACTGTGGGTGGGAGCTACACCCTGCCAAATTGGTATGACCCACAGGGAAAACTACGCACCTTCGAGTGCCGAACCACCCGCATCTCGCCGTTTCGGATGATGATCCTCGTGCCGGTCGTCGGCAAGGTCGGCGATCGCCTCACCTCATATTTCCGCGATTTTGGCAAGTATGACGGGCTCATCAGCGACACCAAGGCCGATAGCTTCCTGCTCGAGTTGGAGATGACCCGGTCCATGCGCGCCAACCTCGCGAGCAAGCTGACTTGGCTGGAAAAGAAGCAGAAGGAGCCCAGCATCCCCGACTTGAGGAGGGATGCACGCATTATCCCGCCAAGCCCGCATTCGACTCTCGCGTTGGCCGACGGCACCATCCTTGGGTGCTTGGTCATCGACATGTCGGTCTCCGGTGTCTCGGTCTCCTCTCAATTGCAGCCAAAAATTGGAACGCCGCTCGGCGTCGGAGCCTGCATCGGCCGCGTCGTCAGACCTTTGCCCGATGGCTTTGCAGTCAAGTTCGTCGAGCGGCAGGACCGCAACGATCTTGCCCGGCTCATTGTCCGACCGCCATTACCGTCTGTGGCGGGCGGTGCAAGGGCTGCACCCGACTTCGATGACGCGGACGTCGTGCCCGAGGGCACTGCCTTTGTTGGCAGCTGATGTCTGCAATGGCAGGGATGCAAACCTTAAAACCTGCGCGGCGCGAGATCCGGGACTTCCTCCTCGCGGTGGTCCCGCAGATTGCGGCGCTCATGCGGGCTAGTGGCTTGGAAAATTGGTTTCATGGAATCACTCCACCAGTCTGAGCCGCGGCATGTCGCGCCGCGAATGCGGCGAGTGACGTCGGCGCGCGGCCGAGCAGCCAGGTGAGCACGTTGGCATTGCCCTTGAGGCCGTCGCGGGCATAGCTGAGAAACATTTTTGTCAGGGTCTCGCGCGCAAAATCGTCCAGGCCGGTGGCGTGGGCGCGATGGTCCCAGGCCTCGACGGATTCCGCCACTGCGCGAACCTCTTTCTTCAGCACCCGCCCGAAGTTCTCGGCGATCTCGACCTGGCTGAGCGGGGGCGTGCCGACCAGCTCATATGTCGCCCCCGAATGGCCTGCGCTGGTCAGCACCAGCGCCGCAGCCTCGGCGACGTCCTCGAGATCGACCAGGCTGAGCCGCGTCGCAACAGGATAGGGCACGCGATAGATGCCGTCGCGCGCCATGCGGTCCCATTCGGCGAGGCTGTTCTGCATATAGGCGGTCGGCTGCAGGATGGTGAAATCCAGCGCAGAGGCCAACAGCATCTCCTCCACCCGCAGCTTGTTCCAGTGATGCGGCATGGCTTCGATCTGCGGGTGCAGCACCGAGTGATAGACGAGGCGAGGACGGCCCGAGGCGGTTGCGGTTGCGGCTGCAACGAGGACGGTTGCGAAAGCAATCTCGTGCGGGCTGACATTGGGACAGATGTGATAGATCGCCTCTGTTCCCTGGACGGCCCGGGACAGGGCGGCAGCGTCATCCATCGCGCCTGCGGCCACCTCGCGAACGCCGATGGTCCTCAGCACGGCCTCATGCGCTGCGCCGCGGACAAAGGCCCGCACCGCCGCGCCGCGTGCGACCAGCACCTTGATGACCGCCTTGCCGGTCTTGCCGCCGGCGCCAGTGACCAGGATCATATGAAACTCCGCGAGTTGCGTGATCGCCGTTTGCCGTCATTGCGAGGAGCCCTTGCGACGAAGCAATCGTGTGCCGTGGAAAGGCACAATTCTCTTGCGACGAAGCAATCGTGTGCCGTGGAAAGGCACAATTCTTGAGAGGGTGCAAGTCCCTCCCGGCAAGGGTCGCTCCGGCCGGTAGCAATCGGAGCAGGCGGGGAGGCAACGAGCCGTCTGAAGCCTTCGATGGAAAGGATCGTTTAGCGATCCCGCGAGTGTGCGGGCTGTAATGGGAGTAAACGTCGAGCAGGCCTCGAAAAATAGCGATGTGGAGGCTGACCTGGCGATTGCACAGGGAAAGCTGCCACTGCTGGGGAAGAGAGCGACAGGCACCCAGCAGCTCCACCGGGGTAGTGACGACGGCACGCACACAACGAGAATTGGGGCAACACGGGAGACCCCATCGCGTGGTCTGAAGCGAAAGACCAACCGGAGACCTGTGAAGGTCAGACCGGGCGCGGTGGGGAGTCGGATGGGCTCGTAGTACTGAAGAGGCCGGGTAATGCCGGCGGAGGGAAGGAGCCCTGGTTCAAGTCGATGTGGAAAGTGGTGAAGGAGGGGAGATTGGGTAACCTGGAAACTCCACCAAGTGTTCGGAAGCTGCAGACTGCATTACATGCGAAAGCGAAGGCAGAACCCGAGTATCGGTTCTATCTTCTATACGATAAGGTGTACCGCGCGGACGTTCTGAGCTTCGCCTACGCCAGATGCAAAGCCAATGGCGGCGCGGCTGGGGTGGATGGCCAGACGTTCGATGACATCGAGGCGTATGGAAGCCAAGATCGGGCATCCGAGGATCGCAAGAGCCCGGATATTGAAACCGACTGGAACCCATGGCTCGAGGAACTGGCGCGAGAACTCAGGGACAAGACTTACCGACCGCAAGCGGTCAGACGGGTCTTTATTCCGAAGCCGAACAGCAAGAAAATGCGACCTCTGGGGATCGCGACGATACGCGACCGGGTTGTTCAGACGGCGGCGATGCTGGTGCTTGAGCCAATCTTCGAAGCCGATCTGCAACCGGAACAACATGCGTACCGCGCTGGCGTGAGTGCGCTAGACGCGGTCAAGTCCGTGCACCGCCTGATCAATACCGGGTACACGGACGTGGTCGACGCTGATCTGCGTGGCTACTTCGATGAGATTCCGCACGGACCACTGATGAAATCGGTGGCGCGCCGGATCACCGACCGCCAGATCCTTCACCTGATCAAGGTGTGGATCGAAGCACCGGTGGAACAGACGGACGATCGCGGAGCAAAGCATCGAACCACGCATAATCGGGACCAGCATCGCGGCATCCCGCAAGGCTCCCCGATCTCCCCGCTGCTGGCGAACCTGTATATGCGACGGCTGGTGTTGTGGTGGAAACAATCAGGTACGCAGAGGCGGCTCAAAGCCGCCATCGTCAACTACGCCGACGACCTGGTGATCTGCTGCAGGGGTACGGCCGATCTCGCCATGCAGACGCTGCGAGAGGTAACCAAGAAACTGCAACTGGAGGTTAACGAAGACAAGACTCGCATCTGCCGTGTACCGGAAAGAAGCTTCGACTTCCTGGGCTACACGTTCGGGCGATGTTATTCCCGCAAGACCGGGAAGGCCTATCTCGGCACGACGCCATCAAAGAAGAGCATCAAGCGAATCTGCGATACGATCCATACCGAGACGGGCCGACATACGATGACGCAATCAGCCGAGAGATTGGTGAAGAAACTCAACGCCAAACTGAGCGGATGGGCGAACTACTTCCGCCTCGGGCCGGTATCCCCGGCCTATCAGGCGATCGACGCCCACACCCGCCATCGGCTGCGCCAGTGGTTATGCAGAAAGCACCGCGACAAGGGAAAAGGGACTCCACGCTACCCTGACCAGTACCTCTACGAGACATTGAGGCTGGTCCGACTGCCGGGGCTGACGCGCGACCTGCCGAGGGCGAAGGCATGAGCGCTTGTCCGAGAGCCGGATGCGTTAAAGGCGCAAGTCCGGTTCGATGAGGGGGGTGTGGAAACAAGAACCACGGTCCAGCCGCTAAGGCACCGCCAAACGAAAGGGGCGGTAACAGATATGCTGGGCCTAAAGTTCACTGCGCCACACTCCTACTCTACCAGCTTT
>NZ_JBEKXH010000004.1:0-39702 GCF_049512235.1 Bradyrhizobium sp. | reverse complement strand
GTATCGTAGCTGCCAAAATCGGAGTGTGAAACGAACGCGATCTTAGGCTTCAGGTTGAAGCGCTGCACATGGAGCGCCGCCAGCGCCGCCATTTCCGCAAGCTCCTCGGCGCTCGGATTCGGTCGCACCTGCGTATCCGAGATGAAATAAGCCCCCTTGCTGGTGATCATCAGGGCCAGCGCGGCAAAATCGCTGACGCCCGGCAGAAAGCCGATGATTTCGCGCACATGGCGCAGATGGCTCATATAGCGGCCCTCGACGCCGCAGATCATGGCGTCGGCTTCGCCGCGGATCACGGCGAGCGCGGCGATTACGGTGGCATTGGTGCGCACCACCGTGCGGGCGGCATCGGGGGTTACGCCGTGCCGGCCGGCGACGTCGATGTAGGACTGCACGTAGGATCGATAGCGCGGATCGTCCTCGGGATTGATGAGATCGAAATCCCGGCCAGCCTTGATGGCGAGGCCGAACCTCTTGATGCGCGCCTCGACCACCGATGGACGTCCGACCAGGATCGGCTGCGCCAGCTTTTCCTCAAGCACCACCTGCGCCGCATGCAATACCCGTTCGTCCTCACCCTCGGCGTAGATCACGCGCACCGGCTGGGTCTTGGCCTTGGCAAACACCGGCTTCATGACCAGGCCGGAGCGGAACGCGAAGCGCTCCAGTTGCGCGGCATAGTCCTCGAAGCTTGCGATCGGACGCGACGCGACGCCCGACGCCATCGCCGCCTTCGCAACCGCCGGCGCAATGCGCAGGATCAGCCGCGGATCGAACGGGCTCGGAATCAGTGAACCCGGGCCAAATCCCTGGGCCTCGCCGCTGTCGAAGCCTGGCGCGACGGCATCCACCGGCGGGTCGCGCGCCAACTGGGCGATCGCTTCGACCGCGGCGTGCTTCATCTCCTCGTTGATCGCGGTCGCGCCGACATCGAGCGCGCCGCGAAAGATGAAAGGAAAGCACAGGACATTGTTGACCTGATTGGGAAAGTCGGAGCGCCCGGTACAGATCATGGCGTCGGGACGCGCCTTTCGGGCCTCATCCGGCATGATCTCCGGGGTCGGATTGGCCAGCGCCATCACCAACGGCTTGTCCGCCATCGCCTTGACCATGTCGGGCTTCAGCACATTGGGCGCCGACAGGCCGAGGAAAATGTCGGCGCCGCCGATCACCTCCGCCAGCACGCGCTTGTCGGTCTTCTGGGCATAGGCCGCCTTCCAGCGGTCCATCAGCGTGTTGCGGCCTTCGTGCACCACGCCATCGATATCGCAGACCCAGATATTCCTGCGCTGCGCGCCCAGCGACACCAGAAGATTGAGACAGGCTATCGCCGCGGCTCCAGCGCCGGAAGCGACGATTTTGACATCTTGAAGCTTTTTCCCGTTCAAGAGCAGCGCATTGGTGATCGCGGCACCGACGATGATGGCGGTGCCATGCTGGTCGTCGTGGAATACCGGAATCTTCATGCGCGCCTTGAGCTGGGCCTCGATCTCGAAGCACTCCGGGCCCTTGATGTCCTCCAGATTGATGCCGCCGAAGGTCGGCTCCAGCGCCGCCACGGTCTCGACCACGCGCTCGATGGTGTCAGCGGCGATCTCAATGTCGAACACGTCAATGCCGGCGAACTTCTTGAACAGGACCGCCTTGCCCTCCATGACCGGCTTTGATGCCAGCGGTCCGATATTGCCAAGGCCGAGCACCGCGGTGCCGTTGGACACCACCGCGACCAGGTTGGCGCGGATCGTGAGCGACGCTGCCTGGGCGGGATCGGCCGCTATCGCGGTGCAAGCCGCCGCCACACCCGGCGAATAGGCCAGCGCGAGATCGCGCTGGTTGGCGAGCGGCTTGATCGCCTGAATCTCGAGCTTACCCGGCCGCGGCAACCGGTGATAGGCGAGCGCCGCGGAATGCAGATCTTCAGAATAGGACGACATACATTCCCCCTGCAGGCTCCCTCGATCCCGAATTGAACGCTTCGGTTAAGGTTTTCAGTTCTGCTGCAAATTGAGGCGGATGGGAAGCTCGCATGACGACCATGCCGCAATATCCGATCGGCTGCCCGAAAGGCCTGCGGAGCGGCGCCGATCCCCTGATATCGTGGAAGCCATTGTCATCACTCTTGTACCATCGCGCGCCACAATATGGCATTTTGCTGGCGATCGGCAAACGGAGTTGCCCAAATGGTCAAGGTACTGATCGGCCTGGTCGCGGCCGTCATTCTCGCGACGGCCGGTTTCTTCGGCTTCGAGTTCTACCTTCAGCGCCGCGTCGCCGGCGAGGTCGAAGCTGCCTTCGAGCAGATCCGTGCAGAAAGCTCGCAATGACGTCCAATCGCAACACGCATTCGCGTTCCCGCGGCGCGAGGGGCGCCCGGGCTTTTGCCAGGAAACTCATCCCAAGCGTACTGCGAAGAAGGCTACCACGCCGAAGCCCATCGGGCGAAGGCGGGTGGTGCACGCGAGCTGCAGCTCGCCATGCCAAAAATATCGAAAACAACCCCATGCAAAGTATAATACCAACAATCGCAACTGGTCATGCACGGGCTTGTGCAGGACAAACCCGAAGAAATTGGGGTCACAGGCGGTTCATCCCCGCGCCCGCGGAGAACCTGTTTCACGTGAAACAAAACGGGAACGTCGCGCGTAGGCCGGCCACGAGCTTGTCGCGAATCTGTAGGGCGGATTGGAGCCGATCGGGTTCGCGCACCGCGCGACCCCATCGGCGTAATCCGCCGTCGCGGGAAAGACGGCGGATCGCGATCCGCCCTGCGGGACACTCCGCGCCATTGGCCGCCTCTCCCACTCATTTACCCAAACAAACGATCCCTCGCGCTTCGAAAATCCACTTGATGCGGCGACCGCCCTTTGCTTGGGCCTGCCCCTCAGTCCGGCAGGTTGAGCCGGATATGAAGTTCGCGCAACTGCTTCGTCGTGACCTCCGACGGCGCCCCCATCAGCAGGTCCTCGGCCCGCTGGTTCATCGGGAACAGCACGACCTCGCGCAAATTCTCTTCGCCGCACAATAGCATCACGATCCGGTCGATACCGGGTGCGATACCGCCATGGGGCGGAGCGCCGAGCGAGAGCGCGCGCAGCATGCCGCCGAATTTGGCCTCCAGCACGTCTTCCGGATAGCCCGCGATGCCAAATGCCTTCTTCATCACGTCGGGGCGATGATTGCGGATCGCCCCCGAGGACAGTTCCAGTCCGTTGCACACGATATCGTATTGGATTGCCTTGAGGTTGAGCAGCGTCGCTTCATCTTTCGGATCTAACGCAAGAAACGCATTCGGCTCCATGTTCGGCATCGAGAACGGGTTGTGCGAAAAGTCGATTTTCTTCTCTTCCTCGTTCCACTCGAACATCGGGAAATCCACGATCCAGCAGAACTCGAAGCGATCTTTCTGGATCAGGTTGAGATCCTCCCCGAGTTTCGTGCGTGCCAGGCCGGCGAATTTCCAGAACTTG
This sequence comes from Bradyrhizobium sp., assembly GCF_049512235.1. Classification (GTDB taxonomy): domain Bacteria; phylum Pseudomonadota; class Alphaproteobacteria; order Rhizobiales; family Xanthobacteraceae; genus Bradyrhizobium. The sequence goes on along the minus strand of NZ_JBEKXH010000004.1, from coordinate 36,235 downwards.
TCGGGATCGCCGGCGACAAAGAAGGCGGCGTCGCCGTCCTTCAATCCCAACGCATCGCGAATCGCCGCGGTGCGTTCTGTGCCGATGTTATTGGCCAGCGGCCCCGCACCCTCGCCGCCTTCGCGCCACATGATGTAACCGAGTCCGGGCTGGCCCTCGCCCTGCGCCCAGGAATTCATCCGGTCGCAGAATGCCCGCGAACCGCCGCCGGGCCCGGGAATGGCCCAAACCTGGTTCTTCGGGTCTTCCAGCATTCGCGCAAATACCTTGAAGCCAGAGCCGCGAAAATGCTCGGAGACATCCCGCATCTCGATCGGGTTGCGCAGATCAGGCTTGTCCGAGCCGTATTTCCTGATCGCGGTCGCAAAGGGAATCAGCGGGAATTTCGCGGTCACCGGCTTGCCGCCGGCGAATTCCTCAAACACACCGCGCATCACTGGTTCGACCGCATTGAATACGTCATCCTGCGTGACAAAGCTCATTTCGACGTCGAGCTGATAAAACTCGCCAGGCGAGCGGTCGGCCCGCGCGTCTTCGTCGCGGAAACAGGGCGCGATCTGGAAGTAGCGGTCAAAACCCGCAATCATCGTGAGCTGCTTGAACTGCTGCGGCGCCTGCGGCAGCGCATAGAACTTACCGGGATGCAGCCGCGATGGCACCAGGAAGTCGCGCGCACCCTCCGGCGACGACGCCGTCAGGATCGGGGTCTGGAACTCGAAAAAACCCTGCTCTTTCATGCGCTTGCGAAGCGAATCGATGATCTGCCCTCGCTTGATGATCGTGTGATGCAGCTTATCGCGACGAAGGTCGAGGAAACGGTACTTAAGCCTTATTTCTTCGGGATATTCCTGCTCACCAAACACCGGCAGCGGCAGTTCGCCCGCCGGACCCAGCACCTCGATTACGACGACATAGAGCTCGACCGCGCCGGTTGCCAATTCCGGATTCTCGGTACCAGCGGGACGACGGCGCACCCTGCCGTCAACCCGCACCACCCATTCCGAGCGCAGTTTTTCGGCGTCCTTGAAGGCTGGCGAATCCGGATCGGCAACGCATTGCGTCAAGCCGTAATGGTCGCGCAGATCGATGAACAGAACCCCGCCATGGTCGCGGATGCGATGGCACCAGCCCGACAACCGAACCGTCTGGTCAATATGGCTTTCGCGGAGCGCGCCGCAGGTGTGGGTCCGGTAACGATGCATGGATATTCCAAATGAGATGTCAGAGGATCGAATCGGGCGCCAGAAGTTGCAACCCGCAAACCGCGTCTGGGTTTACCCGAGGCCGCTGGGCGCGGCAACCAAATGCGCCTGCCAAGAACCTGCCAAGACCGGCCCCCGGAGAAGGGCCCAAACCCGGAAAAATGCAGGAAACCGGCAGTCCCCTCGGACCGGCGCCCGAAAGCGTTTGTCTAATCGGAGGGCATGCCTATCTTGGAGGCCATGACCGTGCATTTCCCCTTCGAACATACCTATGCCGCGCTGCCGGCGAATTTTTTCGCGCGGGTTGCGCCGACGCCCGTGGCATCGCCGCGGCTGATCAAGCTGAACCGGCCACTCGCCGTCCATCTCGGCCTCGATCCGGATCGGCTCTCCACTCCCGAGGGAGCCGAGATCCTTGCGGGAAAACGGCTTCCCGACGGCGCCGACCCGATCGCGATGGCTTATGCCGGCCACCAGTTCGGCCATTTCGTGCCGCAACTCGGCGACGGCCGCGCCATCCTGCTTGGAGAGGTGATCGACGCTGACGGCGTCCGCCGCGACATTCAACTCAAAGGGTCGGGCCCGACGCCATTTTCACGGCGTGGCGATGGTCGGGCCGCGCTCGGTCCGGTGTTGCGCGAATACATCGTCAGCGAGGCCATGGCGGCCTTGGGCATTCCGACCACGCGATCGCTGGCGGCGGTCACGACCGGCGAGAGCGTGGTGCGCGAGACGCTATTGCCGGGGGCTGTTCTGACCCGCGTCGCGTCGAGCCATATTCGGGTCGGAACATTCCAGTTTTTTGCGGCGCGCGGCGACACCGAGGGCGTGCGGCGCCTGGCCGATCATGTCATCGTCAGGCATTACCCGCTGGCCGCCGGCACCGACCGCCCCTACCATGCACTGCTGGATGGCGTGATCGCGCGGCAGGCCGAGCTGGTCGCGCGCTGGCTTTTGGTCGGTTTCATTCACGGCGTCATGAACACAGACAACACCGCGATTTCAGGCGAGACCATCGATTACGGTCCGTGCGCCTTCATGGACGCATACAATCCCGCCACGGTGTTCAGCTCGATCGACGAACAAGGCCGCTACGCCTATGCGAATCAGCCGCGGATCGCGCTCTGGAACCTGACCCGCCTTGCGGAATGCCTTTTGCCACTTTTTTCCGACCAGCAGGACGAGGCCATCTCGGAGGCGCAGTCGGCGCTGGCTGGGTTCGCGGAAAAGTTCGACACCGCCTACCAAGCGGGGCTGCGAAAGAAGCTCGGGCTGTTCACCGCCGAGGACGGTGACCGCGCGCTCGCGCAAGATCTGCTGGAGGCCATGGCTAAAAACCAGGCCGACTTCACGCTGACGTTCAGGCGCTTGAGCGATGCCGCGCTGGATACCGCCGATGATCGCAGCATCCGGCCATTATTCGCCGATCCCGCCGCTTATGATGAATGGGCGGTACGCTTTCGAGAACGGATCGGCCGCGAGACCCAAGATACCGCCATGCGGCAGGCTGCGATGCGGTCGGTCAATCCCGCCTTCATCCCGAGAAACCACAGGGTGGAGGCGGTCATCGAAGCCGCGGTCAACCGGGACGACTTCGCGCCATTCGAAGAGCTCCTGGCCGTGCTGTCCAAACCCTTCGAGGACCAGCCGGCGTTCGCCGGTTATGCCGACCCGCCCGAACCGCACCAGCGTGTGCTTCGGACGTTTTGCGGGACGTGAACTGGTTTTGTAAAACTGCCTCCCGCAACACACGGGCGCGGCTCGCGCCCCGGCCAGCAATCAGGAACCGGTCAACGGCTACCAACCTGGCGGTTTGAACAGAGGTATTCGGTGGTTCCGCGGGGCGCCGCCTGGCAGGCCCGGGTAGCCTCAGTCCAGTAAAACTCGCCGTCGGGCGCATTGCAAGCCTCGCATTCGCCCCAAGACCCTTGACATATCAGCGCTTTCGGCAGAACGCCGTTTCAGAAGCGTTATGGACCGTTCATGGAACTGATTACCACCACTTCGGAACTCGCCGACGTTTGCGCCCGCCTTGCCCGGCACCCGGTCATAACCGTCGATACCGAATTTCTGCGGGAGACCACCTACTACCCCCTGCTCTGTGTCGTGCAGATGGCAAGCGCGGAGGAAGCGGTTGTGATCGATACGCTGGCCGGGGGCATCGACCTCCAGCCGTTCTTCACGCTGATGGGCAACGAAGAGGTGCTGAAGGTATTCCACGCCGCGCGTCAGGATATCGAAATCGTCTGGCATCAGGCCGGCATCGTTCCACATCCGATCTTCGACACCCAGGTCGCCGCCATGGTGCTCGGCTACGGCGATTCCATCGCCTACGACCAGCTGGTCGAGCGCATCACCGGCCATCGTCCGGACAAGACCCATCGTTTCACCGACTGGTCGCGCCGGCCGTTGAGCGATGACCAGATGCACTACGCGGTCTCGGACGTCACCCATCTGCGCGACGTCTTCTCGGCGCTGGACGCCGATCTGAAGAAGCGCGGCCGCAGCGACTGGGTGAGCGAGGAGATGGAGGTGCTGACCTCGCCGAAGACCTACGACTTTCACCCCGAACGCGCGTGGGAGCGGCTGAAAACGCGGGTGCGCAAGCCGAAAGAGCTCGCGGTGCTGATGGAAGTCGCAGCATGGCGCGAACAGGAAGCTCAAAGCCGCGACGTTCCGCGCAGCCGTGTCCTCAAGGACGATGCGGTCGGCGATATCGCGACCCATGCGCCGACCAGCCTCGAGCGGCTGGCCAATCTGCGCTCGCTGCCGAAGGGCTTCGACCGCTCGAAATGGGGCGCCGATATTGTTGCGGCGGTGCAGCGGGGCGTCGCGCGCGATCCGGCGACGCTGCCCAAGATCGAAAAACCGCGCGGCAATACAAACGGCGCAGCGACGGTCGAACTGCTGAAAGTGCTGCTGCGGATGACGTCAGAGCGCCATGCGGTCGCCAGCAAGGTCATCGCAACGGTCGACGATCTGGAGCAGATCGCGGCTGACGATAGAGCTGACGTAGCCGCCCTGCATGGCTGGCGCCGCGAACTGTTCGGCGAAGCGGCGCTGGCGCTGAAACATGGCCGGCTGGCACTCGCGATCGAAAAAGGCCGGGTTGTCAGGGTCGATCGGAACTGAACATTCCAGCCCTGCTGGGCACGCATCCATGCATATGCCCGCCACGCCACCGCGAAAAGCGGAGGGCGGGATCGGCGCCCCGAGTGCTATCGCGCGGCGTCTTCCTCGGTATCCCCTGCGGCAGCCTTCAGCGCTTGCGATACTTCCAATGACACCATGGATAGAATATAAGCACTGGTCGGCAGGTTTAGCCGGCGAGCTTGTTGTATTGCCGTCTCGATGTTGATTGCCAACTCTTTTAGCTCGTCCGCGCGGGTCACAATCTGTTTCTTTTCTTGTTGTCCGGTTCTTTTACTTTTTTCTGGAGTCCATCCGTGAACACAGATCATTCCGATCGCACCGTTGATAAGTCAGCGCAGCTGCTTCAGGAAAATCAGATCGATCCGAGCGTCGATGAGGGTTTGCGGCTGCTGACGGCGTTCAAGAAGATCATGGTCCCTTCGGATCGGCGCCTCCTGATCGAACTGGCTGAGCGACTTGCAAGCTGATGACCGGCTCCTCGGCGGTGAGGCCGGATGCCGGTCATACCGCCATCTTGCCGCTGGTTCCGATCAACTCGGCGCTCGCCTGAATTCCAGCGTAGTTGCGTATCACCTTGACGACCGCCCGCTTGTACGAAGCCGCATCGCCGACGCCACGGCAACGGCAGGCGACGGCATCGCTGACCACCTGATAGCGATGGCTGCGGTGAAACCCGTCGACTACGGTCGACAAAATGGTTTCGTCGAGCGAAAAGCCCAGCAGCACACAGCGTATGCTTCTCATGTTCGACATGTATTCGGTGAACCGCGTCGAACTATAGGCCGACGGCAGCGGATGTTCGAAGGCAAGCTCCCCTGGCCTCGGTTTCAGCTCCGCGATCCAATCCGTCAGGTTCGAGGCCGGATTGAACCACGCGGCCTGGGCGATCCGCTTAAGATGCATGACCGGCCAGAGATTGTTGCGCCAAATCGTCATCAATTCGAGGCAACGCGACGTGATCTCCTCGGCGTCGGTAATGACATGGCTGCGACCTTCGGTGAGATATTCGGTCTGCAGGTCGGCACAGACCAGGATCGGCGGATCTTCGTCGATGGAAGCTGTCATTTTTCGAGCCGCGGTCATATTTCACCCAACAATGCCGAGCGCAGGGGGGAAGACGCTCCGCGGTCTGACGAGACTTCGAGAACGCCGGGTCTGTCCCAATCGCCCTCCGGCCGAATGATAACGTACGGATCGCTGTCGAGCGTGATCGCGTCGGGGCCAGGCTCGATGTCAAGAACCATTTCGGTGTAGGAGAAATCGGAGAATGTGATCTTTCGGTTGGCGCCGAGCGGCTTGGCGCCAAAATGCGCCCAGAAGTCGACCAGCCGGTCTTGCGCGTGGCCGTAGATCTTCCGGAAGCCTTTGCGCCTGATATACTCGACACTCGCTTGCACCAGCTCGAAGGAAACCCGCGTCCGCCGATACTGGCGACGCACCGCGAGACGCTCGATCTTTGCGAATTCGCCGAAAAATCGAACGCGAAGACAGCCCGCCGGCTCATTTCCGACAAATCCCATAAAGTGCGCGGCCACCAGATCGTTGCCATCGAACTCCTCTTCCATCGGGCAATCCTGCTCGGCAAGAAAAACCGCGGCGCGGATCGCCGCGACCAGCATGAGGTCGTTGGGGTCACGCGCGATGCGAACCGATATCGCACGCGGGTTCGGCCTTGGAAACGATGGAAAGCTAGTGCCGTGCATCTACGAAGCTCCTTTCCGGGTTAACCGCCCGAGCGCGGGATGAGTGCCTGTTCCATGCCCGTTCATAGAACCAGAGATCAGGCTGGAAGCTCGGTATTTGCTTAAAGCACGTGGCAACAAGCCAATCACGCCCTGCCTTGGTCGATGGCTGGGCGAAGCAATTGGCGTTTACATAGCGCGGCGTTCTCAAGTGAGCTGCGACCTTGCCGTATCCGGAGATACCACGACCAAATGTCGCAATCGCCCAAATGTAGATGGCGGACACCTCATCACCGCTGCCAGCGAGCAAACTGATATCGGGTAAGGTTAGAGAAATTTCGTCGAGAATTAGTGCATCGTGTCCTCGGCTATTAAGATAAAGAAATGCTATCGCTCCAAGTAATCTATTCTGCCGACTGAACGTCAGAATGCATTCTGGGTCGAACGCAAGATATCTGCCCAGATCCGGCGCGGCAATCTGAACCCCCGGAACCATGCGATGGGCTATGTCCGCCAGGATATTGAGCTCGGAGTGCTGTGCATGACGGACATCAACATCCGAGCTAACCGGCAGTGAGTCGAAATCGTGCCTCGTGGCTAACGAAACCCTTTTCATAACGCTGTTGCGCATCTATCGTCGCTCCTACTTGTGGGTCAGCATCATACCGGGCGAGGATTTGGGGTATGCAGCAACTATTGCACCGCGGTGCTGCGGTGACGCAGCGCCGGATCGACGGAGTTATGGATGCATCCTGGGACGATCTGAAGTCGTTTCTGGTTTGTACAAGATACAAGAGCTTCCGAAACGCAGCTGAAGCCCTCGGTCTGACAAGCACGACCCTGATGCGAAGGATCGATCGGCTAGAGGAGCGAATTGGCTGCAAATTATTCTTACGCGATCAGACTGGGCTGACACTCAGCGAGGAAGGACTCGCAATGATCGCGGATGCGACAGAAATGGAGCGCTACGCCTTCAATATTTTCCGGCGCGCCGTTCAGTCGTCGAATGATCCCGCCGGTACCGTGCGCGTCGCAGTCACCGAGGGGCCAGGTAATTTTTGGATCCTTCCGAGGCTGATCGACTTCCAAAAAACCTACCGAAAGATAATCGTCGATCTTCACTGCGCGATGGAGCAGGCGGATGTCGCGCGCCTTGAATCGGACATCGCCATCCAGCTGGAACCACCGACGAGTCCAGACGTTATTGTCGCGAAGCTTGGCAGGCTCCATATCTACCCGTTCGTTTCCAAAGGATACGAGAAGCTATACGGCTCTCCGTCGTGCCTGGCCGAGCTCAAAAACCACAGAATTGTCAAGCAAAACGCGCCGCAAGTCGACGATACCGCTTATGCCCGGCTATTGGAGCTGAACTCGCTGGAGGGAGTTGTCGGTATAAAGACGAACTCCAGCATCAGCGTTCTGTATGCTGTAGAAAGAGGGGCCGGAGTGGGTTTCCTACCGACTTCGTCTATTGCCTTAGGTGCGCCATTGGTCGCAGTCGACATGGGCGTCCATCACCACGCCGACCTCTGGCTTACATATCACAAGGAGTTTCGCAACTCCGATCGGCATAAGATCGTCATCGATTGGCTCAAGAAAATATTCGATCCCAAGGCCTACCCGTGTTTCAGGGACGAATTTATCCATCCCACCGATCTTGTACCCCTCATGGTCGAACCACGAGCAAATTACGGATTGGATGGCTATGTGGCTGCCAATCCGTTCGGTTAGCGCCAGCAGCTGACGCCGGCTGGTCCGGTTGCAGCGCCGCGCCGCTACCACTTCAGTTCGATGCCGGCGGTACCCTGGTGCGACTGCATCGCAGCGCGAAACTTGGCGTCATAGTTGATGTAGAGCCGGGCCGTATTGGTGAGGCTGAGGGAGGCGGACGCACCGGCATCCGCGCCATACCTGCTTTCGCCGATGCCCTGCACGGTGATGCTCTGGGGGCCGAGGCTGACGATGATCGAACTGAAATCCTGCGAGACGTTGTCGACAAATTTGCCGTAGGCGGACAGATCGAGAATCTTTCGATCAAAGATCCAGTAGTGCCCGATCTCCGCGCCCATCAGGATCCGCGAACGCTCCATCGTCGCACCGGTCGCCGTCACCGGATCAAGCCCGCCGGCTTCCTGCAACGATCCGGTCGAGGCGCGCACATATTCGAGCGCAGCTTTCGGCACGATGCGGCCCTGGCCCATGCTCCAGTAGTAGCTGAACTCGGTCAGTGCACCATCGATCCGGCCGTTATAGCCGGCGGTGGCGAAACCGTCCCCGGTGTCACGGCGCGAATTGATTTTCCCGAACCCGTGCACCAGCGCGACGGCCCAGGTCCACGGCCCCTTGTCGACCGACGCGTTGAAGCCGAGCTGGGTAAGGTCGAGCGTTGCGGACTGCAGCGCCAGGGGAACGTCGATTGAAGTGCGACTTTGGTCGACCGAAACGCCGACGTTGACGCCGGGCGCAATGCGTGCGCCAAACCCCGCGACGCCGCCCCAGGTCTGGCGCCGATCGCCAACGAAATCGCCCTGCGGGCCGGTCCTGGCCGATATTCCGTAAGCCTCGCCCCAGGTCCGAAAACGCGGCGCCTCGGTCGCCTCCGAAGCGCCGCCGCCGCCCGGATTGTTCTGCAGGGCGCTGCCGAACCCGGATGACGCCTGGTTTCCGAGGCGCTCCAGGAAATTGCTGCCGAGGTTTTCCACGGCTGCGCCCGCCGAAATACCGGAATTGATGGCTGATGGTGTCGGAATGGGGATCGGAGTAGGGGCTGGGGAAGGGGTTGGAGAAGGGGTCGGTGTCGGTGTCGGTGTCGGGGTTGGGGTCGGCGTTTGGGCTTGCGCAGAAGACCACGACGCAGACGCCGACAGCGCGAGGATGCTGGCGACGACAACCGCCCTCGCGATCCCACGGCCACGGCCCTTCTCTCGCGGAGGCCGCAACGAGCAGCACATAAATGCCATTCCCGAAGAAAGACGCCAGCTCGACGAAATACAATATTTCGGCCGACAAGGCCGATTTGCCGACACTTCTGCGGGAGCGTCAATCGGTCCTGGCTCATCGAAACCAAGGATTGCCGAACATTGTTGTTCGGCGGCCACAGGTCGCGCGCGGGCGCTTCGATCGTTTTTTCGATTTTTCCGTGCCAAGCCAGAAGCTTGCTAACGCGCAGATTTCGTGTTGCAATCCCCTGCACAATCGGATCTAGGCCGTTCGACTGTGCGTTTCGCGACTAAGAAATTCAGCAGACATCCGGAAGCCCGCTTGTGGCGTGGCACGCAAAAAGCGTGGCCACGTCTTTTTTATGACTAGACTGGGAGACAGGCGATGCAAAAAGGCACCGTCAAGTGGTTCAACCCGACCAAGGGTTATGGGTTCATCAAGCCGATGGCTGGCGATAAGGACGTTTTCGTCCATATCTCGGCGGTCGAGCGTGCCGGGCTCTCTACCCTCAACGAAAATCAGGTTGTTGAGTATGACCTTGTGGAAAATCGCGGTAAAACCTCCGCCGAAAATCTCAAGGTCTCTTAAGCTTCGCCACGATCCGCGTAAGCGATCGATGCACCCCCGGCCCGCGCCGGGGGATTTTTATATCAAGTTGTGACCGGCGGTCCCTGCGCACGGTCACGCCGCTTCGCCGGCTGGCGTCTTCGAACTTGGCTTCGAGCTTGGAAGATCCGGTGAATTCGCAGATCCCGCCAGCATGCGGCGCTCACGGGACCTGATGATTGCGACCACCGTGTCATTGACCGGTGTAGCGAGGCCGAGCGGTTTGCCGAGCCGCGGAATCGCGCCGTTGATGGCCTCGACCTCGCAGCGGCGGCCGGCATTGTAATCCAGCAGCATCGAGGGGCGCGCATCGGGTATCTTGTTGCCGAGCTTTCGAATGTGCTCGATCGGATCGCCGACATTGAGCCTGACATTGGAGGCTTTTGCCACCGCGATCGCCTCCTCCGCGCAGCCCCGCGCCACGGTCCATGCATCAGCGTCGCCTAGGATTTCGCCGACCGTCAGCCCGGTGGTGCAGGAGGTGCCGGAAAAGGCGACATTCATGATCAGTTTTTCCCAGACCATCTGCTTGATGTCGTCGAACAAGGCGACCTTGAAGCCGGCCGACTCCCAGATCTTTGCAGACGCCTGCAACAGCTGCTTCGGCAGCCCCGAGAAGGCACCGAAACGGACCATTTCCATGCCATTGTGGTGAGTATGGCCCGGTGCCCGGATCGACGCGCCGAATCCGCCGACGACGCCGACCGCCAGCCGGTCGGCACCGAGGATGGGCGCGGCGATCTCCGGCGACCCGAGGCCGTTCTGGATGGTCTGAACAACGGTCTCCCGGTCGAGCAGTGGCAGGCAGGAACGCGCCGCGGCCTCGACGTCGAATGCCTTGGTGGCGATAATGACGAGGTCGCAGGGTCCGATGCCGTCCGTCGTCATCGACGCATGGATCGGCACCGTTCGATCGCCGCTGGCGCCTTCGCAGCGCAGGCCCTTGGTCGCCATCGCCTCGGCGTGATCGGGCCACAGCGTAACGGCATGAACCTCGTGACCGGCCTCGGCCATGAGCGCGGCATACACCGATCCCATCGCGCCACAGCCGACAATCGCAATTTTCGCCATGCTATTCCCCTTCGTCACACTCGCCTGCCGCATCCTCGGCAAACAGTCGAGGAATCCGCTTTTTCAAACGGCAGCTTCGACATCGGCAACAATGTTTCGACATTGGAAACGAACGGACTGGCGTCGGGAAGGCCGAAATTCGGACCGAAACCGAACAGCGTAATCATGACGACTCCCCATGGCCAACAGGCGATTCACGTACCGCATCCCGTCGTCGGTGAAATCAAGATGGCAGCCGACCCGGCACCGGCGGTCGTCTTGCAGATATCGCCTTCCAGCCGAACTTGGCCACCCGCGACCAGCCGCAGCGCTTCGGGATAGATGCGATGTTCGACACGAAGAATCCGCTCTGCCAATGTATCCGGCGTGTCGTCATCGCAAACCCCCACGGCACCTTGCATGACGATCGGACCGGCGTCGGTCTTCGGAATCACGAAATGAACGGTCGCGCCGGAGATTTTCACCCCGGCGCCGAGTGCCTGGGCCGCCGGATCAATGCCGGGAAATGAAGGCAGCAATGAGGGGTGAATGTTGAGCATGCGGCCGTGCCAGCGTTGCACAAATTGGGCCGTGAGCAGTCGCATGAAGCCGGCAAGGCAAATCAGGTCGATGCCATGTTCGTCCAGCGCTGCCTGGACGACCGCTTCGAACGTTGCCCGGTCCTTGCCAAAGAGCTTGCTTTCGATGGCGAGCGCCGGGACATCGCTCGCGCGGGCTTTTTCCAGACCGGCGGCATCGGACCGGTTGGAAATCACAAGCGCGATCTCGGCCGGAAAATGCGCTGCCGCCGCAGCCTGGATCAAGGCCACCATATTCGATCCGCGCCCGGAAATCAGGATTGCGACACGGCGCTTCATGGCCCACCTTGCGCGAGCGATCTCACCAAGCAAGATCGAGATGACCGTTATAAACCACGTGATGGTCGGCCGTCGCCGGGATCACCTCGCCCAATAATACGACGTTCTCACCGCCCTCGGCGAGAATATCGGTAACCCGATCTACTGCACCGGGCTCCACGATCGCGATCATGCCGATGCCGCAGTTGAAGGTGCGGAGCAGTTCGAGTTCGGCAATACTCCCCTGCCCTGCCAGCCACTTGAAGACCGGCAGCACCGGGATGCGCGCAAGGTCGATGCCGACGCCGAGATGCTTGGGCAGTACGCGCGGGATATTGTCGGTAAAACCGCCGCCGGTGATGTGGGCGAGAGCCTTGACCGCGTCGGTCTCGTGAATTGCGCGCAGGCACGATCTGACATAGAGCCGCGTCGGCGTGAGCAGCGCCCCCCCCAGTGTCATGACCGGCGAAAACGGCGCCTGGGCTTCGAAACCGAGACCGGAGGTTTCGACGATCTTGCGGACCAGGGAAAGGCCGTTGGAGTGAACGCCCGAGGAGGCAAGGCCGATCACTGCGTCGCCGGCGGCGATATCGGGGCGCGGCAACAGCCTGCCGCGCTCAGCTGCGCCTACCGCGAAGCCTGCCAGGTCGTAATCGCCGTCCTTGTAAAGACCCGGCATTTCCGCGGTTTCGCCGCCAATCAGGGCGCAGCCGGATTCCCGGCAACCTTCGGCGATGCCTGCCACGATGGCGGCGACGGCCTCCGGGTCGAGCCTGCCGCAGGCGAAATAATCGAGAAAGAACAGCGGTTCCGCGCCCTGCACGACAAGATCGTTGACCGACATCGCCACCAGGTCGATGCCGATACCGCCATGCAGGCCGGTCTCGATGGCGATCTTGAGCTTGGTGCCGACGCCGTCGGTGGCAGCAACCAGAACCGGGTCCTTAAAGCCCGCGGCCTTCAGATCGAACAATCCGCCGAATCCGCCGATTTCGGCCTCAGTGCCGGCACGGGCGGTGGCGCGCACCATCGGCCTGATCAGGTCGACCAGACGATTTCCGGCATCGATATCGACGCCCGAATCCGCGTAAGTGAGCCCGTTTTTGCGGTCGACCATGGCCTAATCCCGATGTGGCGGCTGGTTACGTCGGATTCCGCTGATGTGCAATGGCTCGCAGGCGGCATGTGCTGATACTATGTAGACAACAACCGGTTCGGGCTGCAAAGGGCCCAGTCTCTTGGCGAAATCAGGCCGGTTTCCGGGAAGCGCCGTGTGAGTATTCCGAATATCATTACACTTGGCCGCATCCTGCTGGTGCCGGTCATCGTCTGGGCAATTGCCTCCAGCCAGATGGCAATCGCATTTGCGGTCTTTATCGTCGCAGGCGTCAGCGATGCCGTCGATGGCTTCCTCGCCAAGCGTTTCAATATGACGAGCGAATTGGGCGCGCTGCTCGATCCCTTGGCCGACAAGGCGCTATTGGTCTCGATCTACGTCGCGCTTGGAATCTGGGGCGCGCTACCGCGCTGGATCGTCATCCTTGTGGTCTCCCGCGACATCATGATCGTCTCCGCGGTGATTGTGTCATGGTTGTTCGGCAAGCCGATCCCGATGAAGCCGTTGATGGTTTCGAAGCTCAACACGGTGGCGCAGGTGGCATTCGCGGCACTGGTGCTCGCCGCGCTCGGCTTCGGTTTCAATTCAACGCCATATGACATCGTCCTGATGGGTTTTGTAACGGTCTTTACTTTGGCTTCCGTATCCCTCTATCTCGTGGAGTGGGTGCGGCACATGAGTACGATCGAAAGCAACATCCCCCATGCGCCGGCCGATCCCGGCAGGGAGTAACTTCGTGGCAGGCCGCGTTCACCCTCGTCAGCTGGCGTTGGCGCTGCCGCACGCGGAAAGCCTGAGCCGCGACAATTTCCTCGAAGGACCGGCCAACACCGCGGGGCTCTCGCTGGTCGACAGCTGGCCCGAGTGGCCAAACCGGACCATGCTGTTGGTCGGGCCGGAAGGGTCCGGCAAAAGCCATCTCGCCGCGATCTGGGCCGAGCAAGCCGGCGCACGCTCGACCTCAGCACATGCGCTGACCGCCGCCGCGGTGCCGGGCGCGCTGGCGACCGGAGCGCTTGTTGTCGAAGATTTGAAATCGCCGGACTTCGATGAGCGGGCCCTGTTCCACCTGATGAACCTGGCTCGGGAGGATGAGGCTTATATTCTGATCACCGCACGGGCGCCCCCATCGGCATTCCCAGTCGAACTACGCGATCTGCGGTCTCGTCTCCGCGCCGTGCCGATGGTATCGCTGCTTCCGCCCGACGATCAGCTATTTCGCGCGCTGATCGTCAAATTTTGCGCGGACCGCCAACTGGCCGTCGATGAAACCGTGGTGAGCTATCTTGCGACCCGGATCGAGCGCTCATATGCCGCCGGTCGGCAGGCTGTCGAACTGCTGGACAGCGAAGCCTTGCGGCTGTGCCGGCCGGTCACCCGGGCGCTGGCGGCCGAATTGCTGCGCAACCGCGATCCCGGGACTATCTGACACTTGGCCGGCGGCAGCGCGGGAAGACCGTGCCATTCACCGGTCATTGCGCTAAAACATGCTTCGCGGAGGTTGCTCGGGAACGGCCTGCCGCCCGCTCCGAGATGGATTGAAATTTGATGGAATCGGTACAAGCCATTGTAATTAATGAAAAAGACATCGATGTCGAGGTCGGCCCGGCAATCGCCAGGGGCCCCGAACGCTTCATCAATCGTGAGCTTTCCTGGCTGCACTTCAACCGCCGGGTTCTGGAAGAATCGGTCAATCCCGGACATCCGGCACTGGAACGGGTGCGCTTCCTGTCAATTTCGGCGAACAATCTCGACGAGTTCTTCATGGTCCGGGTCGCCGGCATCAAGGCCCAGGTGCGGGAGGGGATTGCCGAACGCAGCCCCGATGGACTGACCCCGGCCGAGCAGCTCGTGCTCATCAATGAGACGGTATCGCAACTCGCCAGCGATCAGCAGGCGATCTGGCGCGATCTACGCGGCATTCTGGCAGCGGTGGGCATCGTTCTCATCGATGGACGCGACGTCACCAAGAGCGAGCGGGGCTGGGTCGAGGACCACTTTCTCCATAATATTTTCCCATTGCTGACCCCGCTTGCGATCGACCCGGCGCATCCCTTCCCGTTTATCCCGAGCCTCGGCTTTACCGTCGCGCTGCAGCTGGCACGGGTCTCCGACGGCAAGCCGATGAACGCGCTTATTCGTATGCCGGGCAGGATCGATCGCTTCATCCGCCTGCCCTCCGGCAAGGACGGATCGGTCCGATTGATTACGCTGGAGCAAGCCACCGGTCTGTTCATTGGCCGACTATTCCCAGGCTATACCGTCAAGGGTCAGGGCGCTTTCCGCATCATCCGGGATTCCGAGCTCGAAATCGAGGAAGAGGCTGAAGACCTGGTTCGCCTGTTCGAAACCGCATTGAAGCGGCGGCGGCGCGGATCGGTGATCCGGCTCGAGATCGAAGCCAAGATGCCGGAAGAACTGCGCGCCTTCGTGCAGCGGGCGCTTGCCACCGCCGACGACGAGGTTCTCCTGGTCGATGGCGTGCTGGCGATGAACGAACTATCGCAACTAACTCGTCTCGACCGGCCCGATCTCGAATTCCCACCCTATGTGCCGCGCCATCCCGAACGGGTGCGCGATCACGGCGGCGACATCTTCGCCGCGATCCGGCAAAAGGATCTGATCGTTCATCACCCCTATGAATCGTTCGACGTCGTCGTGCAGTTCCTGCAACAGGCCGCCCGCGACCCCGATGTCGTGGCCATCAAGCAGACGCTCTACCGCACCTCGAACAACTCGCCGATCGTGCGCGCCCTCGTCGAGGCCGCGGAAGCCGGCAAGTCGGTGACGGCGCTGGTCGAACTCAAGGCGCGGTTCGATGAGGAAGCCAACATCCGCTGGGCGCGCGACCTCGAACGCGCCGGCGTGCAGGTCGTTTACGGATTTATCGAACTGAAAACCCACGCCAAACTGTCGCTGATCGTACGCCGCGAGGGCGGCAGCCTGGCGACCTACGTCCATACCGGCACCGGCAACTATCATCCGGTGACGGCACGCATTTACACCGATTTGTCCTATTTCACGTCCGACCCGACTATCGGGCGCGACGCAGCGCGGGTATTCAACTACATCACCGGCTATGCCGAGCCCAGCGATATCGAGAAGATGGCGATTTCGCCGCTGACACTTCGCAACCGGATGCTCGAACACATTCAGGGCGAGACCGGCTTTGCCCGTCACGGCAAGCCGGCGGCGATCTGGCTGAAGATGAACTCGCTGGTCGATCCCGACATCATCGACGCCTTGTACGAGGCCTCCCAAGCCGGGGTGTCGATCGATCTGGTAGTGCGAGGAATTTGCTGCCTGCGGCCGGGCATCAAAGGTCTGTCGGAGAACATCCGCGTCAAATCGATCATCGGCCGATTCCTCGAACATGGCCGAATCTACTGCTTCGGGATGGGACAGGGCCTGCCCAGCACAAAAGCTGCTGTGTATATCTCCTCCGCCGACATGATGCCGCGCAACCTCGACCGGCGCGTCGAAATCCTGTGTCCGTTGCAAAATCCCACGGTGCATCAGCAGGTTCTCGAACAGATCATGGTCGCGAATCTCAAGGATACCGAGCAGAGCTGGCAGTTGTTGCCGGACGGGTCGTCAACGCGTATGAAGGCCGCCAAAGGCGAGGAGCCTTTCAACGTTCATAATTACTTCATGACGAATCCGAGTCTGTCTGGCCGTGGAAAGTCGCTCAAGGAATCTTCGCCACGCCGCCTCACACGCCGTACCGAGCGTCAGCATCCGCCATAAGGGGTCCTTGCGGTGAAGCGGCCGCGCAAGCGCGCATCCAGCGTCGCGGTCATCGACATCGGATCGAATTCGGTGCGTCTGGTCGTCTACGAAGCGATGACGCGCAGCCTGGTCTCGGTCTTCAACGAGAAAACCCTCTGCGGGCTCGGCCGCGAGGTTCAGACCACGGGCCTTCTGGCGCCGGACGCCGTCGCCAAGGCCTTGACGGCGTTACGGCGTTTTCATGCGCTGTGCAGGATCATGAGGGTCGGCCGGGTGCACGCGATCGCCACCGCGGCCTGCCGCGATGCCACCAATGGCGCTGATTTCATCGCCGAGGCCGAGGGCATCTGCGGCGTATCGATCGAGATCCTGTCGGGCCCGCGCGAAGCGAAATTATCCGCGCTCGGCGTTGTCTCGGGCGTTCACAAGCCGGACGGTATTGTCGGCGATCTCGGTGGCGGTTCGCTGGAACTGATTGACGTGCGTGGCAACCGCGTTCGCAGCGGCGTGACGCTCGCGCTCGGGAGCCTGGCGTTGCAGGACCTGTCGCATAAATCGCTGAAGCGCGCCGAACGCATCGTCAGGACCGAACTTTCCGGCGTTGCCCAGCTCGAGGCCGGTCGAGGCCGGACATTCTATGCAGTCGGAGGAACCTGGCGCGCGCTGGCGCGCATCCACATCGTCCAGAGCGGTTATCCGCTGCGGGTGATGCACGGCTATTCAATACCGGCGGTGGATGCGCTCGATTTCGCACGGCGCCTGCGCCGTCTCGCATCGGCGAACATGCTGGCTGATATCGAAGTCGTCGCCGACGCCCGCCGGCCGCTGCTGACGTATGCGGCTCTTGTTCTGGAATACATCATCCGCGTCGCCAATCCGAAGACCATTGTGTTTTCGACCTTCGGGGTACGCGAGGGCCTGCTTTACGAGAGGCTGCCCGAGGCCGAGCGCTCCAAAGACGGATTGCTCTGCGCCGCGCGAAAGCTGAACGAACTGCTGTCGCGATCCGCGCGCCATGCGGAAGAATTGATCGCATGGACCGATCGTTTGGTGCGGGTCGTCAGGTTGCGGGAAACCGACGAGGACCGCCGCCTGCGCCATGCCGCCTGCCTGATGTCGGACGTCGGATGGCGGGTGCATCCCGACTACCGCGGCGAGCAGACGCTCAATCTCATCACCCATGGCAATTTCGGCGCGATCAGCCATCCAGGCCGGGCCTTTGTCGCGCTGTCGGTGTTCTACCGCTACGCTGGCCTTAGCGAATACAACGAACCGCCGACGATGATTCGCGAGTTGCTGCCGCCGGCCATGGTCGAGCGGGCGCGCGTGCTTGGCGCTGCCCTTCGCGTCGCCCACATGATATCGGCGGCGCGGCCCGGGGTATTGCCGGCAACCCATTTTCGAAGCCACGGCCGCAACTTGACGCTGGTGTTCGAGCACAAAATGGCCGATCTGGTCGCCGATCGCGTCGGCAGCCGCTTCAAGCAGCTGGGGCGGCTGATCGGCCGCTCCGGATCGATCGTCAGCCGTTAGCCCGATCTGGCGCCGGCGTCTTTGCGGGATCGCCTACGGCCGCTCGATGGACTGCGCGGCTTTCACTTCGGCCGGCAACGCCGCTCGTTCGAGATGCAGCAGCGTGCGCTTCCGCCAGATCGATCCTGCAACCAACACCGTGATCGCGCCCAGCACCGAGCAGAGGCATTCGATCAGATCTCCA
This sequence comes from Bradyrhizobium sp., assembly GCF_049512235.1. Lineage (GTDB taxonomy): Bacteria > Pseudomonadota > Alphaproteobacteria > Rhizobiales > Xanthobacteraceae > Bradyrhizobium. The sequence goes on along the minus strand of NZ_JBEKXH010000004.1, from coordinate 18,182 downwards.
TCCAGGCTGAGATGTTTCGCTGCGCCAAACATCGCCGAAGATGCGTCGATATTCAGTGCAATCCGGCCGTCGAGAAACCGCTGCAGCAAGGGATGAACGGCCGGATCGCTTTCGATCACATCGCCCGCGATCCAGCCGAGCAGCATCGCGCCCAGCCAAACCAGAATAGGAAACCGGTCGAGCACCATCATGATCAAGGCCGCACCGGCGATGATCATCGGAATGCTGACGGCGAGGCCGAGAATCAACAGCGGGAGCTGGCCGTTCGCGGCGGCGGCGACCGCGATAACGTTATCCAGACTCATGACGATGTCGGCGATCACGACAATCCGGATGGCATGCCAAAGGCTGGTGCCGGCGGTGACGTCGTCGCCTTCATCTTCCGGCACCAGAAGCCTGGCGGCGATGACCAGGAGCGCCATTCCGCCGAACAGCTTAAGATAGGGCAGCACCATCAGCTTGGCGACGATGCCGGTGAAGGCGATCAGCAGCACCACCGCGATGCCGGCGCCGATCGCCATGCCCCACAGCCGCTGCGGTCGCGCCAGTCCGCGGCAGGCCATCGCGATCACCAGCGCATTGTCGCCGGACAACAGCACGTTGATCCAGATGATCTTGCCGACGGCCAGCCAGAATGAAGGCGCCCGCATGTCGGTCTGAACTTGTCGGAGAAACGCGTCGATATTTGCCGGATCGGCGGCCAGTAACAGCCAATTCACAGCCTACCCCCGTGGCGCAAGCGGTCGCCCCCCGCGGCTGTCGTCGACCAGCTGGCGCGAGAGCGTCTGTGTCAATCAGCCGACGATTTCGTTGCCCGAGAAAAACTGGGCGATCTCGATAGCGGCTGTCTCAGCCGCATCGGAACCGTGCACCGAATTCTCACCGATCGACTTCGCGTGCAGTTTCCGGATCGTGCCTTCGGCCGCTTTGGACGGATCGGTCGCGCCCATGACGTCACGGTGCCCAAGCACGGCGTTTTCGCCTTCGAGCACCTGAACAACGACCGGACCGGAAATCATGAAATCCACCAGTTCGCCAAAAAACGGACGCGCCTTGTGAACGGCATAGAAGGTTTCGGCCTGTTCGCGGGTCATGCGAACGCGCTTCTGGGCAACGATGCGAAGTCCGGCCTTCTCGATCAGCGCGTTGATCGCGCCGGTCAAATTGCGCGCGGTCGCGTCGGGCTTGATGATGGAAAAGGTGCGTTCAATCGCCATAATATTTCCTTGCAGAGCGCTGATGGAAGTCGCGGCGCTTATATCGGCGCCGTCGGCGAACGGCAAGCGATCAGACGGGAACGCAGAGGCTTGCCCAGGCCGGCCCTCGGTGCCCGTATTGCGGCAATTTCACCAAGATGAACCTTTCCTGAAACGGATGTCCCGGGTTCGTTCAGCTTCCCGGGCGTAGGCTTGAATAGATCGAGCGCCCGACTCTGGCGGAGCGCCCGGGCAGCAAATGTTTCACCCGATGGCGCCAACGCGCCGAATCCGAGGAGACCTCCATGTTACGCAAACTCTCGCTTGTGATCCTTGCCGCAGCTTCGCTCGGCGCAGCCGCGCTGGCGCCGACCGCGGCCTCCGCCTGGGGCGGCGGGCACGGTGGCTGGCATCGCGGCTGGGGCTGGGGCGGCCCCCGCCTCCACGTCGGCGGGCCGGCCTATTATGGTTACGGCGGCTGCTATGTGCGGCAACTGGTGCCGACGCCGTGGGGGCCGCGCTGGCGCCTGGTAAATCGCTGCTATTGAGCTGAATCCAGCAAATCCCTACGCTCAGCCCCGGCCTGTCACGCCGGGGCTTTTCCTTTTCTCGGTCGCGACCGTGGAACTATTGCCCGTTTTCATGCAAATTTTACCGTAAAGCCATGCAATCTACCCGGGTCGGAAACAATCTGCACGCCAACGGATTGTCAGAGGGAGCGACAATCATCCAGAGCAGCACGAGGCTAAATCCATTATGAACAGCCGAATCACCGACAGCAGCGAGCTGCTCGATCGCAACACCAGCCGATCAATCTGCGATGCCGTGGGCGGACGGCTGCAACAGAACCTGCGTCCTTTACCTTCGCATCTGTCGCCCCGCCTCCAGCACTTGATGGATCAGTTGCGCAAGCGCGACAGCGAGGATCACTTCGGCGCCAGATGAGCCTATTTTAGGCATAGGCGGCCTGCGGAGCGGATATTTCGCCCACAAACGGGTTGCGTTTGGTGGCGGCTCCGGTGACAACCCGGCATGCTTTCAATCACCGACATATCGGTCCGGATTGCCGGACGGCTTTTGATCGATCACGCTACCGCGCAGATCGTGCCCGGCGCGCGCGTCGGCTTCGTTGGCCGCAACGGGGTTGGCAAGTCAACGCTGTTCAGCGCGATCCGCGGCGAATTGCCGACGGAGACCGGTACCATCACGCTGCCTCCGCGCTGGCGGGTCGGCAGCCTGGCGCAGGAAGCGCCCGACAGCCCGGACAGCCTGATCGATGTCGTGCTAAGGGCCGATCTCGAACGCGCCGCGCTGCTGCACGAAGCAGAGACCGCACACGATCCCAACCGCATCGCCGACATCCAAACCCGGTTGGTGGACATTGATGCGCATTCCGCCCCCGCCCGCGCCGCCGCGATCCTGAGTGGTCTCGGATTTTCGACCGCCGACCAGGCCCGATCCTGTTCGGAATTTTCCGGCGGCTGGCGAATGCGCGTTGCGCTCGCCGCGACCTTGTTTGCGGCTCCGGATCTTCTGCTGCTGGACGAGCCGACCAACTATCTCGATCTCGAAGGCACGCTGTGGCTTGAAGATCATCTGGCCAACTATCCACGCACGGTGATCGTCGTCAGCCATGATCGCGATCTGCTCGAGACTTCGGTCGATCAGATCCTGCACCTCGATCGCCGCAAGTTGACGCTTTACAAGGGATCCTATTCCTCGTTCGAGGAACAGCGCGCCACGCGCGAGATGCTCGATGCCAAGCACGCCCGACGCCAGGACGCGGAGCGCAAGCGGCTGCAGGCCTTTGTCGATCGCTTCAAGGCCAAGGCCTCGAAAGCCCGCCAGGCGCAGTCCCGCGTCAAGATGCTGGAAAAGATGAAGCCCGTCACCGCTTTGGTGACGCAGGACGTGCGCGAAATCTCATTCCCGGTCCCCGAGAAGATGCTGTCGCCGCCCATCATCGCGGTCGACAATGTCTCGGTCGGCTATGATCGGAAACAGCCGGTGCTCAACCGCGTGACCTTGCGCATCGACACCGACGACCGCATCGCCCTGCTCGGCTCCAACGGCAACGGCAAGTCAACGCTGGTCAAGCTGCTTGCCAACAGGCTGCCGCCATTCTCCGGTCAGGTCACACGCGCAGACAAGCTCTCGGTCGGATATTTCGCGCAGCACCAGGTCGATGAGCTCGATCTGGAGGGCTCGCCCTACGATCACGTGCGCAAGCTGATGCCAGACGCCCCGGAAACCAAGGTGCGTGGACGTACCGGCGCGATCGGCTTTTCGGGCAAGGCCGGCGACACGTTGGTCAAGAGCCTTTCGGGCGGCGAAAAAGCCCGGTTGCTGCTGGGGCTGGCGACCTTTTTCGGCCCCAACATGATCATTCTCGACGAGCCGACCAACCATCTGGATATCGACAGCCGTGCCGCGCTTGCCGAGGCGATCAATGAATTTCCCGGCGCCGTCATCATGGTCTCGCATGATCGCTATCTGATCGAAGCCTGCGCCGACCAATTGTGGGTGGTGGCCGATCATGCCGTCACCAGTTATGACGGCGATCTCGACGATTACAGGCGGATGGTATTGTCGGCGCGCGGCATGCGCACCAGTTCGCGCGACCGCAGCGGCAATGAGGGCGGTAACGGCCGCGACAAGCCCGTCCGCAACAAGACGGAAAAGCGCCTGCCGCTGAAGCAGAGAATTTTCGACGCCGAGGCCGAGATCGCGCGCATCAACATCATCATCTCCAAGATCGACACCGCGCTGGCGCTGCCCGATTTGTTCAAACGCGACCCCAAGCAGGCGGCTCAGCTCAGCAAGGCGCGGGCCGGCGCCGCCAGCGCGTTGCAGCGCGCCGAGGAAGATTGGCTGGAAGCGAGTTCGCAGTATGACGATGCGGCCAGCTGAGCCAGTTTGCCCATGATCTCGGAGCAAACGCTTGGCGTTTGTCCGGCGGAAAAGCATGCCAGGGGCCGGAATCCGGATTTCCCGCTGACAAACGCAAAGCGTTTGCCCGGAGAACATGCTCAATCAAAGAGATGAGACCATGATCTGATTTGATCCGATCGGGTCAAGGTTGGATTGAGCGCGCACCGGCCAACGCTCAGGTCGCCGCCGGCTTCTTATTTTTCGCCTTGGGCTTTGCGGCCGTCGGCGGCGCTTCCTGCTCGGGAGCGCGTTCCACAGACGTCAGGCGCCCCGCCGTGAAGGTATAGATTCCGGCGCGTTGTCCCTGCAGATAAGTAACAACCGCCAGCCTGTCGCCCCGCTCGTTTTTGGAGATATTGACGCTGACAGGCGCGCCAATCCCGCGCACCACATCACATTCGGTATGACCCAGCGCCACCGTTCCCGTGGTCGAGGGCGTCGGCGCACCGGCGGAGCCATCGCTCAAGGCGTTGGCATCGGCAGGGTTGGCCGGAGGCGCCATCCCCGGGCAATACCCCTCGGCGCTGACCAAGTCGTCAGCGGTGATCGGTTTGTTGGGCGAGAGCGGCGGCGCTTCGATGTTTCTGATGAACAGCCTGCCGGGGCGCGAAAACCAATCCGCGTCTTTCGACAGGATATCCGACGTTCCCGAGCAGCCCGAGATCACGGGGGCAAGCAGAAGCATTGCCAGCAATCGTTTCCGATAAGGGTTCTTGTCTTGCACGATCAACTGAAGTCCCGACCCCACCCAGAGAACTCTTTCAACATTACTTTGCGGCACGACCGCGGCCATCTGCAGGCGGATGCGCCGGAATCGCAGTTTATCCTTAATTGCCCGACCTTGCTATTCCCGCCGCTGCCACCGACCCCGCTCGTCAGCCTGCCAATAAGTAGCTTGGAACCCCCGTGCCTTGCAATCGGTCCAGGCGCCCCGCGCCGCCGCGAGCGCTTCGCCGTCGTCACCGTTAAAGACCAGAACCATCCGATCATACGCCTCGGAGTCCCCCGGCAATGCGGCATTGTCGATCAAAAACCTGACATTGGCCCGGTTCGGGTTACCCTCCTCTACCGCCAGCACGATCGGCTGGTCCTGCGCGTCAGCGGCGCGCCAAGTGGCATGCGGCAAGAACGAATCATCGCGATAGGTCCACAAATGAGCGTCGAGTGCATCGGCGCGCTCTTGTGAGGTTGACTGCACCACGACCCGCCAGCCGCGCTCCAGCGATTTTTCGAGCAAGGCAGGCAAAACGCTTTCCAGCGGCATGTTTTGCAGATGGTAAAACAGAACTTCCGTCATCGCTTTGCTTCGTAATATTCCGCCACCAGCCGATCCAGCAGTCGAACGCCAAACCCCGACCCCCAGCTGTGATTGATATCGGATTTGGGTGCGCCCATCGCGGTGCCCGCGATATCGAGGTGCGCCCACGGCGTGCCATCGACGAAGCGCTGCAGAAACTGTGCGGCGGTGATCGAACCGCCGTGGCGGGTGCCGGTGTTTTTCATATCCGCGAATTGCGAATCGATCTGCTTGTCGTATTCCGGGCCGAGCGGCATGCGCCAGACCCGTTCCCCGGTGGCCCGCCCGGCCTTGGCCAAGCGCTCGGCCAATTCATCGTTGTTGGAGAACAACCCGGCGTATTCCGTGCCGAGCGCGACCAGGATCGCGCCGGTCAGCGTTGCGAGATCGACCATGAATTTCGGCTTGAATCTCTTCGCCACATACCAGAGGACGTCAGCCAGCACCAAACGGCCTTCGGCGTCGGTGTTGATGATCTCGATGGTCTGGCCGGACATCGACGTCACGATGTCGCCGGGGCGTTGCGCATTGCCATCGGGCATGTTCTCGACAAGGCCGATGGCGCCGACCACATTGAGCTTCGCCTTTCGCGCGGCCAATGCGTGCATCAAGCCAACGACGCAGGCGGCCCCGCCCATGTCGCCCTTCATGTCTTCCATGCTTGCCGCCGGCTTGATGGAAATGCCGCCGGTATCGAAGCACACCCCTTTGCCGATAAAAGCAACCGGCTGATCGCCGCGCTTGCCACCATTCCAGCGCATGATCACGGTGCGGCCGGGCTGCGTCGAGCCCTGGGCGACGCCGAGCAGCGCGCCCATTCCCAGCTTCGTCATGGCCTGGACGTCGAGAATCTCGACCGTCACCCCTAGCTTGCGCAATTGGCTGGCGCGGCGCGCGAACTCGACGGGATACAGCACGTTCGGAGGCTCGTTGACCAGTTCGCGCGCCATCACCACGCCATCGACGATATGCGCGCAGGGCGCAAATGCCTTGCGTGCCGCCGCCACATCCTCGACCGCAAGCCAGACCTCCGCTGCCAATGCGTCGTCTTCGCCGTCCTTCTTTTTGGTCTTGTAGCGGTCGAATTTATAGGCGCGCAGCCTTAAACCGGAGGCGACCGCGGCCGCCTGATCGGGCTTCATGACCCCATCAGGCAATTCCGCGATGATCGTCACGGCATCGTTACCGGCATTGAGTTTGCCGGCTGCCGCGCCGCCAAGCTTTATAAAATCGCTGTCCTTGATGTCCGAGAGCTTGCCGGCGCCGACCACGATCAGGCGAGGAGCCCTGAGCCCCTCCGGCGCCAGAATGTCGAGCGTAGACCCGCTTTTTCCCTTGAACCGGTTGGTCGCAGCCGCGCGTTTGACCAGATCGGCCGCGGCGCCCAGCGCCCTGCTGGTTACCGTGCCGAGCTTCAGAGCATCGTCGCAGAATACGACCAGAACGCCCCTCGGGGTGGTGGAAAACGGGGTGAAGCCGACCTTGACGGCGTCGGGCATTATTAAATCCTCCAATAAAACAGGGGCTGTCGATGGTCGGGAACCCGGCGCGCGGTACCTGGAATGTTCTCTTCGACTGCGATTCACAACCGTCAAGAGCGCGAACGTGTGCACTATGACCTGCCAGCCGCTAGGCTGCCAAGGGTCGGCGTGGCCTGGAGGCCACTAATGCGAATTATTAACCATATATCCAGGGCAGCCATGGCCAAGCCATTTTGTTGCTGGATCAAAGGGATGGTAATGAGAAAGTGAGCCGCAAGGCGGGATGGTGGCGCGACCCAGGGGAACCTGATTTCAGGATGGTCGCCAGCCGCGGTCCTAGATGGCTGGTTGGGAATCGTGGGTGACGATGGGGTCGATCGACAAGTACATATTTCGCACGACGCTGGCGTCGTTTGCGCTGGTACTGGTCAGCCTGACAGGCGTGATCTGGATCACGCAGGCGTTGCGCGACATCGACCTGATGACCGGTCAGGGGCAGACCATCATTACCTTTCTCGGCCTTACCAGCCTGCTGATTCCCTCGCTGGTGCTGGTGATCTCGCCGATCGCGCTGATGATCGCGATTTCTCATACCCTCAATAAGCTCGCAACCGACTCAGAGATCATCGTGATGAACGCGGCGGGCTTGTCGCCGTTCCGGCTGTTTCGTCCCTTCTTATACGCGACCGTGGTGGTAGCGATCCTGGTTGCTTTCATCGCGGCCTATCTGGGACCCGACGGCGCCCGCCGGCTGGAGCGATGGTCTGCCGAAATCACCGCGGACGTGCTGGCAAACCTCCTTAAACCCGGACATTTTGCCCAGCTCGAACAGAACCTGACGATCCGAATCCGGGATCGGGAACCGGGCGGCGGGCTGCTCGGCGTCTTTGTCGATGACCGCCGCGATCCGCTGGAACATGTCAGCATCGTTGCCGATCACGGCACGGTGCTGAAAAACGAAACCGGCTCGTTTCTGGTTCTCGAAGACGGCAACCTCGAACGGTTCGAGGTCGGCAAGCGCGATCCGGCGCTGGTGGCATTCCGTAGTTATGCGTTAGACATGACGCAGTCTTCCAATAGGAATCACGATGTCGCCCTCGGAATTCACGAGCGCTACCTCTGGGAGCTGCTTTCGCCTCCGCCTGATGATCCAGTCTATAAGGATTTGCCTGGCCAGTTTCGCGCCGAGCTGCACGATCGTTTTCTGGCGCCGATCTATCCCCTTGCGTTCGCGGCGTTGACCTTCGCCTTCCTCGGCGCGCCACGCACGACGCGTCAGAGCCGCAATTTCTCGATCGGCGGCTCGATCCTCGCCGTGTTCGGACTTCGCATGGCGGGATTTGCCTGCTCGGTCATGGCGGCGACGTCACCACTCGCCATACTCGCTCAGTACCTGATGCTGGCAGCGGCGATCGGCGCAGGCTTTTGGATCATCATTGCCGGCGTCGTGGTGGAACCGCCGGCGGCGTTGATGGAAGCTATCCACAAGTCGAATGAGCGGCTGTTGCGGCTTTTTGGGCGGCGGGCCATCGCATGAGCATGATGACCAATACGCTCGGGCGATATTTCGCGGGCCGCTTCGTGACCTCGGCGGTGGGCGTGTTCCTCAGCATCTTCATGCTGCTCTTTCTGGTTGATTACATCGAGATGGTCCGTAAAGCCTCGAAGCTGGCTTCGGCCCCCCCCATGATAGTGGCGGAGACCGCGCTGTTCCAGGTGCCGCAACTGCTCGAAAAGATGATGCCGTTCTGCGTTCTGATCGGAGCAATGACCTGCTATCTGGCACTGTCCCGGCGACTTGAGCTGGTGGTTGCACGCGCCGCCGGCGTTTCAGCTTGGCAGTTCATTGCGCCATCCCTGGCCAGCGCCATCCTGCTGGGTATCCTCGCCACGACTCTTTACAACCCCGTGTCCGCCAATTTGCGCGAACTCTCCAAGCGGATGGAAGCGGAACTGTTCGGATCTGCCCCCGGGGGCGGCATCCAGGACGCCTCCGGCTTCTGGATCAATCAGGTCAACAGTGACGGCCAAGTCATCATGAACGCGCTCCGCAGCGAGCAGCAGGGGGTGCTGTTGACCGGGCTGACCTTGTTCAGATTCGATAACCAGAACCAGTTCAAGGAGCGGATCGAAGCCCGCGAGGCCACGCTTGAGGAAGGGCGCTGGCTGATCAAATCGGCACGCCGCTACTCGCTTGACGCTCCGCCCGTCGACCAGGACAGCTTCACACTCCCGACCAGCCTGACGCCGTCGCAGGTTCGCAACAGTTTCGCGACGCCAGAGACTGTGTCTTTCTGGCAACTTCCGGGCTATATCCGCTCCTCTGAGAGCTCCGGATTTGCAACCGCCGGCTACCGGCTGCAGTACCAGAAGCTTCTCGCACAGCCGTTTTTGCTGGCTGCCATGGTGATGCTGGCAGCGGCCGTCAGCTTGCGGTTCTTCCGCTTCGGCGGCGTGCAGAAGATGGTTTTAAGTGGCGTGGGTGCGGGCTTTCTGCTCTACGTTCTGTCCAAAGTAACTGAGGATTTGAGCAAGGCTGAGTTGATGCATCCGATCGCTTCGGCGTGGCTGCCTGTGTTCGTGGGTGGCCTCACCGGCTTTTTGGCCTTGCTGTATCAGGAGGACGGGTAGTGGCAGTTGTCGCCACCCGCCAGATTGGTTCGGCTGCGTTCAGGCCGCGCTTTGGCGTGCGCCGCGGTCGCGCTCGCTTGGCTGCCATCGTCGGACCCCTTCTTGTTCTGATCTTGGCGTTCGGTTTGGCCAGCGCGCTCGGTATTGCGACTGCAACTAACGCCTCGGCGCAAGGCTTCACCTACAATCCGAGACCCCCTCGGCCGGCACCTCCACGCACCGCCAACGACGGACAGATGCTCGTTCAGGCGATCGAGGTGGACTACGACTACAATAATTCACGGGTCTCGGCGGTCGGCAACGTGCAGATTTTCTATAATGGAACAAGCGTCGAGGCCGACAAGGTCATCTACGACCAGAAGACCAAGCGGCTTCATGCCGAAGGCAACATCCGCATGACCGATGCGGACGGCAAGATCACCTACGCCAATATCATGGATTTGAGCGACGACTACCGCGACGGCTTTGTCGATTCGCTGCACGTCGACACCGCGGACGCCACGCGAATGGCTGCGACACGCGCCGACCGCTCCAGCGGCAATTACACCGTGTTCGAAAACGGCGTCTATACCGCCTGCGCCCCCTGCAAGGACGATCCCAAAAAGCCGCCATTATGGCAGGTAAAGGGCGCGCGCATCATTCACGACCAGACCGAAAAGATGCTGTACTTCGAGAACGCGCAGCTGGAGTTCTTCGGCGTTCCCTTGGCTTATCTGCCGTATTTCTCGACGCCCGACCCCACCGTGAAGCGCAAGACCGGCTTCCTGATGCCGATCTTCTCGGAGGCTACGGGCTACGGCTACGGCGTCGAAACCCCATTCTACTGGGCCATCGCTCCGGACTACGACGCCACCTTCAACCCAAGATTCACGAGCACGCAGGGCGTGCTGATGCAGGCCGAGTTCCGCCAGCGTCTGTTGAACGGATCGTATCAAATTCGTGGCTATGGCATCGACCAGCTGGATCCGGGGGCCTTCGCTGGTCAGCCCGGAGACCGCCAGTTCCGCGGTGGCATCGACACCAAAGGTCAGTTCGCGCTCAACGATAAATGGGTGTGGGGCTGGGAAGGCACCGTGCTCTCGGACTACGCCTTTTTTACCGATTACAGGCTTGCCCAATACGCCAATCCGCTGGCTGCGTTTCTGAACCTGCCGACCGAAGCCATTTCCGAGCTTTATCTGACCGGCGTCGGCAATCGCAGCTACTTCGACGCCCGCACGATGTATTTTCTCAGCTTTTCGGGCCTGCAGCAGCAGGTTCCCGTTGTCCACCCGGTGGTCGACTATTTCAACGTGATCGACAGGCCGATTTTTGGTGGCGAAGTCAGTTACAAGACCAACTTCACCAGCCTGACGCGCAATGACGCCGTCTTTGATCCGATCACGGCAACGGCAACCACCAACAGCCTTTGCACGGCGGCATCCGCCGATCCCATGGCGCGGTTGCCGACGCAGTGCCTGCTGCGCGGCGTGCCGGGGACCTATACGCGCGCGACGGCCGAGGCTAGCTGGCGGCGCTCGTTCACCGATTCCGCGGGCGAGATCTGGACGCCATTTGCGAGCATCCGCGCCGACGCGATCGATTCCGAAATTTCGAACCAGCCGGGCGTCTCGAACTTCCTTCCGGTCGGCAGCACGCAGGCGCTGCGGGTGATGCCGACGGTCGGCTTCGAATATCGCTATCCCTTCATCAACGTTCAGCCGTGGGGATCCACCACGATCGAGCCGATCGCCCAGGTCATCATTCGCCCGAATGAGACCTACGCGGGCAAGCTTCCCAACGAAGACGCGCAGAGCATGGTGTTCGACACCAGCAACCTGTTCAGCGTCGACAAATTCTCGGGCTATGACCGCGTTGAAGGCGGCGGCCGGGCCAATGTCGGCGTCCAGGCGACCACGCAATTCGACCGCGGCGGCGCGGTCAAGGTGATGTTCGGCCAGTCCTACCAGCTGTTCGGCCTGAATTCGTTCGCGGTGGCAGACCTCACCAATACCGGCGTCGATTCCGGCCTGCAGCGTAACCTATCCGATTATGTTGCCAGCGCCGAATATTCGCCCAACCGAACCTATACGTTCAGCGTGCGCACGCGTCTGGACGAGCAAACGCTGGATGTTAACCGTTTCGAGGCGGAAGGCCGTGCGAGCTTCGACCGCTGGTCGGTCAGCTTGATGTATGGCGATTATGCCGCACAGCCGGACTTGGGGTATCTGACCCGCCGCGCAGGAATTTTGGCCAGCGCGTCGGTCAAGGTTGCCGGGAACTGGGTGGTGACGGGATCCGCGCGATGGGATCTGGTGGCAAACCAGATCAATCAGTATATTATCGGCGCAGGCTATGTGGACGATTGCTTCGTGCTGGCGGCCAACTATGTCACGTCCTACAGCTATGCCGTCGGCACCACGCCGCCCGTGCTCAGCCACGCCTTTATGTTCCAGATTGGCTTGCGGACTCTTGCCACCACGGCCGCGACGGCTTCCGGAGCCACCGGTATCCAGTAGAAACGGCATCGGCCCGCCTCGGGAGGAAAAGGCTGCCGCTGCGTCGGCGCCAATTCGAACTAGATTGACAGAGCGGATATGATCATGACGACAGCGTTCTCTCACCGCCTTTCGCACCTGGTCCTGGGTTTTGCCGCGGGCCTGGTCCTGATTGGCTGCGCTTCGCCGCTGTGGGCGCAAACCGTTGCTGTCATGGTCAACGGCGAACCGATCACCAATTATGACATCGAACAGCGCAGCAAGCTGGACCTGCTGACGACCCACAAGCAGCCTGACCGGCAAGATGTGATCAACGAATTGATCGACGAAAAGCTGAAGATCAAGGAAGCCAAGAAATTCGGCGTGGACCCTACCGACGCGGATATCGACCAGTCTTACGCGGCGATGAGTTCAAGGATGCGGATCACGACAGATCAGCTAACAAAATCGCTGGAAAGTCAGGGCATTCGGCCGGACACGCTGAAAGCCCGGATGCGGACCGAGATGGTTTGGACCAGTCTGGTCCGTGGCCGATACAAGGAGAGCCTGCAGGTCGGCGAGAAGGAGGTTGCCGCCGCCCTCCAGGGCGAGGGCGACGAGAACAAGCCGCAGGCCGATAGCTTTGAATATAAGATGCAGCCGATCGTTTTGATCGTCCCGCGAGGCTCCGCGCCGACCGCGATCGAGTTGAGGCGCAAGGAGGCCGAAGCCCTGCGCAGCCGCGTGCAGACCTGCGACGAGGCCAACGCTTTCTTCAAGTCCATGCAAAATGCCGCGATCCGCGAGGCCGTGGTCAAGACCTCGGCCGACATACCGCCGGCCCTGCGTGAGGTGCTCGACAAGACTCCGATCGGACATTTGACCCCGCCCGAGGAGACCAAACAGGGCGTCGAGATGGTCGCGCTATGCGACCGGAAGCCGACCACCCTCGATACGCCGAAAAAGCGGGAAATCCGGGACAAGATGTTTGCGGAGAAATACGAAGCCAAGTCGAAATGGTACCTGCAGGAAGTCCGCAAAGCCGCGATGATCGAATATCGTTGACGCATGGCAAAGCCCCTCGCGCTGACCTCAGGCGAACCTGCGGGTATCGGGCCGGATATCACCATCAAAGCGTGGCTGCGCCGCAACGAACTGGCGTTGCCGGCATTCTACCTGCTCGGTGATCGCGACTTCCTCGGCCACCGCGCCAAAACGCTCGGGCTCGCCGTTAGGCTCGCCGAGGTTCGCGCGGAAGATGCAATAGATGCGTTCGCAGACGCACTGCCTGTCGTCGCCACCGGCCATGCGGCGACTGCGCAGCCGGGGCGGCCGGACTCGACCAGCGCGGAAGCGGCGATGGCCTCGATTCGTCAGGCGGTCCGAGATGTCGTCGCCGGCCGGGCCGCTGCGGTGGTCACCAATCCGATTGCCAAGAACGTACTTTATCGCGCCGGATTCCGGCATCCCGGTCATACTGAGTTTCTCGCCGAACTCGCCGCGAGCAACGGCCATGCGCCGCAACCGGTCATGATGCTGTGGTCCCCTGCCCTCGCGGTAGTGCCGGTGACGATCCATCTTTCGCTGCGCGCTGCGATCTCGCAGCTGTCGAGAGACTTGATCGTCTCGACAGTCCGGATCGTGGTCGCGGACCTGAAAGCCCGCTTCGGGCTTGCTCATCCACGTCTCGCGCTATCCGGGCTCAATCCCCATGCCGGCGAAGACGGCTCGCTCGGCACGGAGGAGCAGACGATCGTGGCGCCTGCCGTCGAAATCCTGCGCGCCGACGGCATCGAGATCAGGGGACCGCTGCCGGCGGACACCATGTTCCACGACGCCGCACGCAAAACCTACGACTGCGCCATCTGCATGTATCACGATCAGGCGCTGATCCCGATCAAGACGCTGGCTTTCGAGGACGCCGTCAACGTCACGCTGGGGCTGCCCTTTGTTCGCACCTCGCCGGATCATGGCACGGCGTTTGACATTGCCGGCAGCGGACGGGCCAATCCCTCCAGCCTGATCGCCGCACTGCGCCTGGCAGCCCGCATAGCGGCGACGCAGGGGGCATGAGCGCGATCGACGACCTGCCGCCGCTGCGCGAGGTCATTCGCCAGCATGCCTTGTCGGCGCGCAAATCGCTTGGCCAGAATTTCCTGCTGGATCTCAACCTCACGGCGCGGATCGCGCGCGCCGCTGGCCCGCTCGAAGACGCCGTTATTGTCGAGATCGGCCCCGGTCCCGGCGGATTGACGCGCGCGCTGCTGGCGCTCGGCGCCCGGCGCGTGATCGCCGTGGAGCGCGACCGGCGCGCCTTGGCAGCCCTCGAAGAGATTTCAAGGCGATATCCAGGACGGCTGGAAATCGTCTGCGCCGACGCGCAAGCCTTCGATCCGCGGCCGTTGCTCGGTGGCCGGGCTGCGAAAATCGTTGCCAACCTGCCCTACAATATAGCCACCGCGCTTTTGATCGACTGGCTGTCGATCGAGCCTTGGCCGCCCTGGTACGACATGATGGTGTTGATGTTTCAACGCGAAGTGGCCGAGCGGATCGTCGCGCGCGAGAATGACGAAGGCTACGGCCGGCTGGCGGTGCTCGCCAACTGGCGCGCTGAAACAAAAATACTGTTCGATATTTCTCCCGAGGCATTCGTGCCGCACCCCAAGGTGACCTCGTCGCTGGTACGGCTGGTGCCTCGCGGCACGCCGCAGGCGTGCGACCGCCGGGCGCTGGAGCAGGTTGCGGCAGCGGCGTTCGGCCAGCGGCGGAAGATGTTGCGGCAAAGTCTCAAATCGCTGGCTGTCGATCCGGCGCAGCTCGCCAGCGCAGCGAATGTCGATGCGACACGACGAGCCGAGACCGTTCCGGTCGGCGGCTTTGTTGCGATGGCCCGTGAATTGATAAATATACGCGCGTCAAAAACATCCTGAAGGAGAACAGCGCCATGGCCGAGATGCGACGCCAGTCATTGGTCAAATTCGATGCGCCCCTGTGTGAAACCATCGTCGAGACGCCAACGCCGACAGCCAAGGAAGTTCTTGTTCGTGTCGAACGCTGCGGGCTGTGCCATTCCGACCTGCACATCCAGGACGGCTACGCCGACCTCGGCGGAGGCAGGAAGCTCGATACCACCCGGGGCATGACGCTGCCGTTCACGCTCGGACACGAGATAGCCGGCATCGTCGAGGAAGTCGGTCCGGAGGTCTCGAAGGACCTGATCGGCAGCAGGAAAGCGGTATTCCCCTGGATCGGCTGCGGCCAGTGCCGCGATTGTGCCAATGGCGACGAGAATCTCTGCCTCAGGCAGCGTTTTCTCGGTGTTGCCATTGATGGCGGCTTCGCCAGCCATGTGCTGGTGCCGGACGCCAAATACCTCCTGGATTACGATCCGCTGCCGGTCGATCAAGCGGCGACGATGATGTGCTCCGGCGTGACCGCCTTTGGCGCGCTGAAGCGGCTGCTGGGCCGGCCCCGGCAGCGCAATCTGCTGCTGATCGGCCTCGGCGGCGTCGGCATGATGGGGCTGGCGTTCGCGCAAACCATGTTCAAGCAGAAAATCTCGGTCGCTGATCTGAGCGCCGCGGCGCGCGAGGCGGCGCTCAGAAACGGCGCTGATGTCGCCTATGATCCATCGGAAGCAGACGTGGTCAAACGCGCTATCCGGGAAACCGAGGGCGGCTTCGATGAGATCGTCGATTTTGCCGGCAACGAGAAATCGATGGGCTTCGCCGTCTCCGTGGTCGCGCGCGGCGGCAAGATCGTGGTCTCCGGCCTGATGGGCGGCAATTTCAGTCTGCCCATGGTACAATGGATCTACAAGCGGATGACGATCGAGGGCTTCATGGTGGGTACACTGGCCGAAGCATATGAGCTGATGGCGCTGGCGCGCGCCGGCAGGATCAAGCCAACGCCCATGCAAGAACAGCCCATGGGCGAGGCCCAGAAATGGATCGACCAATTGCGGGCCGGAAAAGTCGTCGGACGCATCGTGCTGAAGAACTGAGGCAGCGCATCTTATAAGCCTCGCCAAAGAGGCAGAGTGCCAGGTAAGAATATCGGTCATGCGGTGGTTCAGCTTCTTAAGCAATGCGGCGACAATCTGACCCCTGACAACATCATGAGGCAGGCCTCCCATCTGAACCTGGAATTGCCATTGCTGCTGCCCGGGATCCGCTTCAAGACCGGCCCGACAGATCTTCGCCCGATCAAAGAGATGCGGCTGGTGCGCTTCGATGGCGTGCGTTACGTGCTGTTTAGCGACGTGCTCGCGAGCGAGTAACGTTAAGAAGGCGAGCCCGAATTAAGCCTCGCGTTGTCCGGAATTGCGGCTCATTGCGACCCAACTCTTTGCGGAGAATTGGTGCGCGAAGTGTGCCCTATCGTTGCCGGAAATGCGTATGCCAAAGCGAACCGCGAACCCAGTGACAGCCGTCATTGCCAGCTTTCTTGTGGGCGCCCCCTTTACCGCCATACCGATCGCTGCTGCGCGCGCGTCGGACAACTGCGTTGCCGCCCCGACGGACCAAGCGCCCGCCGGGAGCCATTGGTATTATCGCACTGATCATGCCAATCAGCGCGAATGCTGGTATCTGAAGGAGGTGACCGCGGGGTTGTCGCAAATCGCACCGCCGACTTCGTTGCCGCTTGCCAAGCTGATTTCGCCGCAGGCGCTTGCAAGAACACAGGGCTCGATCGCGGACGCCCGAGCCGAGCTCGCCGCGCCGACAGCAGCGCCGGCACCTGAGCAATCGCAAAGCCGCGACGATGAGCCCTCTCCGGCGACGGCGCCGGAAACCACCGCAACCAGCGAAGATCACAGCGGCCCGCGACCGCCGCCTGTGGAGGAGACACACCGATCGATGCTGATGGCGGCGCTGGCGTTCGCGGGCATCATTGGAAGCGTCATTTTCAAACTAGGCAGCCTGCAGCGCTCTCGCCGAGTCAAGCATCGCAAGCGTCGCGGCGCGATCTGGGCCTCAGCAGACCGCAATCGCCGAAAAGCATCGGTTCACCCCGCGCCGGATGATCTCTCGCGCCGCCGCGAGTTGGTAGCCCGCGACCTTGATCGAGCGGAAAAACCGAAGGCCAGAAGCAGAAAGATTCCATCGCGGCTATCCGAACGATAAGCCCCTCACCTCAGGCTATCTCATTTCTCCAACTGCCGCTGCAACTCCCGCACGAACGTCGTCAACCCGGTGCGGCGTTCGCGCTTCAGCCGCTCCGCCTTCAGGATCGACTGCACCTCGGCGAACGCGTCATCGATATCGTGATTGATCACGATATAATCATATTCGGCCCAATGGCTCATTTCGTGGCTGGCGCGGTTCATGCGTCCCCGGATCACGTCGGCGGAATCCTGCGCGCGGGAGTGCAGGCGCCTTTCCAGGTCGGCGGCGGACGGCGGCAGGATGAACACGCTGACGATGTCGGCCCGGGCCTTTTCCCGCAATTGCTGCGTGCCCTGCCAGTCGATGTCGAACAGCACGTCTTGTCCCGCCGCCAGGGCTTTTTCAACCGGCGAACGCGGCGTGCCATAGCGATTGTCGAACACGGTGGCCCATTCCAGCAATTCGCCTCCCTTTACCATCTGTTCGAATTTCGCCTTCCCGATAAAATGATAATCGCGGCCGTCGATTTCGCCGGGACGCATCGGCCGCGTCGTCGCCGACACCGACATCTTCAGGCCGGGTATCCGATCGATCAGAAGGCGGGACAGCGTGGTCTTTCCCGCCCCCGACGGCGATGACAGCACGAACATCAGCCCGCGTCGCTCAACCCCGTCAAAGCCGACACGGTCCAAGTCATGGCTGCCAGCCGTCATGCATCACTCCAGGTTCTGAACCTGTTCGCGGAATTGCTCGACCACGTTCTTCATCTCGAGACCCGTGTTGGTCAATTCAATATCGTTGGACTTGGAGCAACAGGTATTGACCTCGCGGTTGAATTCCTGCGCCAGAAAATCAAGCCGCCGTCCGATCGGTCCGCCCTTGCCGATGATCTCGCGGGCCTGCGCGATATGCGAGGCGATGCGATCGAGCTCTTCGCGGATATCGGCCCTGGCCGCGATCAGAATGGCTTCCTGATTGAGCCGATCGGGATCGAAGCGATCAGAGGATGCCAGCAAGGCCGCGATCTGTTCGGCAAGCCGAGCCTTGATCGCGTCAGGCTTGCGTCCCGGAGCGGCCTCGGC
>NZ_JBEKXH010000003.1:0-43884 GCF_049512235.1 Bradyrhizobium sp. | reverse complement strand
GGTGAATGTGCAACTCGCCGAACTTGCGGCCGAAGGCGAGGTGCTGCTGCGGGGTGAGCGGCTGGCCGCGGAAGAAGATCACGAGGTTCTCGGCGAGCGCGCGGTGGATCTCGTCGATCTGGCGGTTCGAGCGCGCTCGCTCCGAGAGCAGACTGGATAGATAGACGCCCGTGATCTCGGCGCCGATGATCGGCGTCAGTTTCTCGACGCCGATGGTCTCATAGGGCCCGGTGGCGTCGGCGCTGTGCCGGTAACGCGGGCCTTGCTTGCTGGCGAGCGAGTTCATGGTTGCTCCGGCGACGGTTTTGATTGGCTGCCATGGTAGCCGTGCCGGAGCGAAGCGCAATACGGGATCGATTTCGGCCGGCCGGCTGGCACGCCGACGCCAACCTTCGAACTCGGCCCAGATTGTCATCGCAGCCACCTCGGCGCTAAGATCAAGGCAGGCGGCCGGTTTCTGCCAAAGCAAAGAAAGGTCTTCGCCGCGTGACTTCGTTCAAGGACATCCGTGCCCGCGCCGAGAAACGCAAGGGAGGGGCGAGCGCGCTGAAAAAGCTTCTGCCACCTGTTCCGGACGCGAATTCCCTGATCGGAATTGGTGATGACCGCGTCCTCGCCGAGATGGCGAGGCGCGTGTTCTGCGCGGGCTTTGCCTGGAGCGTGATCGAGGCGAAATGGCCCGGCTTTGAGCAGGCTTTCCTCGGCTTCGAGCCGGCCGCGCTGGCATTCAAGCCGGACGAATTCTGGGAAGCGCTGGCAAGCGATACGCGCATCGTGCGCAATGGCGCAAAAATCATGTCGGTGCGCGACAACGCCCGCTTCGTGCAGGAGATCGCTCGAGAACACGGCAGCTTCGGCCGGTTCCTGGCGAAATGGCCGTCCTCTGACGAGATCGGATTATTGGACCTGCTTGCCAAACGCGGCAGCCGGCTCGGTGGCAATACCGGCCAGATGCTGTTGCGCTTCCTTGGCTGGGATGGTTTTGTCACGTCGAAGGATGTCGTCGCCTGCTTGCGCGATTCCGGCCTCGACATCGCCGAGGAGGTCAAGTCGAGGACCGACCTCGCCAAGGTGCAGGCGCAATTCAATGCTTGGGCCAACCAGACCGATCTTCCCTACCAACACCTCTCGCGCATCTGTGCCATGTCGATCGGCGAGAACTACGACGCGCGCCAACTCGCCCGTCGTGCAACGGGCGCGGATTGATTCAGCGACGCCTGGTCCGCGGGAGCCGCGGTACTGGGTCCCCCGCTTTCGCGGGGGATGACGACCTTTAATGTCCCTCGCAGGGCTGGCGCCCGCTGCCATACGCACGCTCTTCGTCGCTGGTAAATTTCGCGTCGCCCGCTTCCCACCGGGCTACCCGACACGCTTGCTCGACCAATTCCTTCCGCGTCAAGGGCAGCAGCACTTGCAATCGATCGGGATCCAAATTCCAACTTCTGACATTGGCCAGAAAACCGCTTCCCCAACTTTGTTGCACGGCCATTAACGTCCTCCCACCATCGCTGAACTGCAATCTCACTGCGTTCTCAAGCCCGGTGAGCAGGGGCAGCTTCGAAGTCCAGGCATCCTGAACTGCCGAACCAGACCCAACCACTGCAATGCCGCCGGGGATAAGCCAGGCAAAGCGCGTTTGGTTCTGTTCCATGCGAGCGGCCGCCAGCAGCGGCCTGTTACGCGGGAAAAGCGGAAAAACGATGCCCTTGGCGAAATCGATGCCCTCGGAGGTCAAATTGGTCGAAGGTAGCATCTGTCCGAAATGCATGCCGCTATCGTCACGTTGGATCGGAATCGAGGCAACGACTCCGGGAGCGGTTCGAACGGCTATGCCTCCGCAATCGGAGGAGAAACCGATAGCTTGAATGAAATTGTTTCCCGGAACCTCGTCTCGAACCAGTGGCGTACCGAGATCAATTCTGGCGGGTTCGTCATTTGTCCCCAATGCACCGGCTACAAGCTTTTGGGTCGGCTGTACCGGGGAACTCTCCAGATAGGCGTACAGGCCACAACCCGCCGCAATTGTCGGAGCGAAACGAAGTCCAGAATGAACAAGCGAATTCTGCGTGATGGGTTTAAACTGAAGATCCTCCCCCTCGCTCGCGATACCGAGTTCGAATACGCGCGTCTCAAATCGAGGTGGGCCGCCATCAAAGCGTGGAGTATTGATCGTAAAACGCACTGAACCTGTCAGTTCAACGAGACGAAAAGTGGCAGATCCGAACTCCGGTGGGAGCAATTTCCGCAAATTGAACTCGCGCCCCTTTCCATCGATCGCAATCTGCACGATTCCGTCGTGGTAAACCGCCGGAATTTCCCCGAATTCGGGGTGTCGAATAAAGCCGGCAACGTCAGGTTCAAAGAATGATGAAACATATCCGCCACCTGAACTCGAGCTGTCGCGATTGGACCAGGCGATGCCTATCGTAATGTCGGCCTGCTTGCCCGACAGATCGTGTACGGTCAGCCTGTCTTTATCGAGCAACGCCAAAGTGCCGCCATCGGATTTCAGTCCGACAGCTTTGTACATCCCGCCGAAGCTGGGCGACCGGGCCAACGTCTCACGCAACGCGTCTTCTGCACGACTTGGTTGTATGAATATCCCCTCGATCCCTTCGGACTGTCGTAGCGCCTCAAGCAGGAGTAGAATGCGTAATCGAAAACCAGGGCTCGGATCGCGCTGGGCAAATGTGATCAGCTGGTTGACAGCGGCTCGTTTGGTAGCAGCATAATCCTGGATAAAGTAAATGCCGGTGGCGACAAGGATTCCAAATATGGCGACGCCTATCCCGCCAAGGGCCCATGCTTTCAATTTTCGCTGCTGCGATTGAATTCGATGCCGCTTCTCGTCGGCGCGGATCAGCACATTCGCGGACCGATCGACGAACTTGCGAATCTGCTGAAGAATAGCCTTGCCGAATTGCCTATCATCGTCGGAGCCAGCCCGGGAAAATGACGGCTTGACGTAGCTCCACCGCATGACAATCGTGGGGCGCTTGAGCAGAGGCACAATCTGATCCAGCGCCCATTCTTCCGGAAGGGTCGGAGATTTCAGGACCGCAGACAGCCTTTCGCGGACCGTAGCGGGAAAGTTGAATACCAATTGCTGCTCGACCTCCTCGGACTCACCCTCAAGCAGCGCGGGGTCCAAATCGGTCACGGTCCTGGCCAGGGTTTGAGACACCTCGTGGGGCTGGCGCAGCCAATCCTGGTATTGTTTCCAGTTACGGATCAGCGCTTCGTGGCTGATATCGTACTGACCTTCCTTTACGCAGAGATAGCCCCGGCTCACAAAGACGTTCAGGGCCGCACTGAGAGCCTCGTGCATAGCTGTCGGCGGGACCGCATTCGTCAGCGGATCTGCAAGCGTAAAGGCCGTGATTTGGTGAATGTCCGCAATACGGCGCGCCCAGTTGCCGCGATCGTCGTGTTGTGCAAGTGACCGAAAGGCCGCGCGGATCGCGGCAACGCCGCGAGAGCCGGTTATTTCTGAGCCAGCTTCCGCCTTCTTGCTGCTGCTGCTGCTGCTGCTGCTGCTGCTGCTGCTGCTGCTGCCGGATTGACCGGCCAGTGCACTTTCCAATCGCGCCGCGGCCTTGCTCGCCGTCAGATCTGCCTGGCGATCAAGAACCGCAGCCAGATCAGGTGCGTCCTCTGCAATGCCCAATTCCGCCGTCGGTCGGCCGGGAAGATTGCCGCGGCGGATCACGAAATTCTGGTTCTCCCCGCTCTGCATCCAATCATTGAGGGCGTTGTGCCAGATCGTTTGCAGCGCGTGCTGAAGCAGGGGCAGCTCGTCCGGCCGATGTTCCAGCTCCAGCGTCAGCCGCTGCGCTCCCTCGAGCAGCCAATCTGGAACTCCCTCGGCAAAAGGGGAGTCCGGGTTGTCCGGCTGCAACGGCAATCCCCAATCGGCGAAGATTTGGCGGGCTGGCCGAATGATTGCTTCGCGTAAATCCTGTCGATCCTGCTCAGGATCGAGCAGGTCAAGCAGGTATGCGCTGCTGTTCACCATATCCGCCAGGCTTCGGCGCGCCGTATCATCTCCGAAGGTGGTCCGCAGCGATGGATATTCGGTGCAGCGGTGAAGTTCTTCACTCCGCATCGTGATGACGATGAAGAGGCCGCTTCGGGCGTCGGCCTTCAACTCCCGCTCCTTCTCGAGGCGCCCGAAGGCTGAAAGCAAGAGGTCGAGGAACTCGCCACCACCGGAGGCGGGATCTCTCATGACCTCCGGCCGAAACACCTCTTCGAATTGATCGACCACCAGGAGTAAATTCGGGCGGCCGGCGCGGAGGCCTCGCGTGGCATTCCGATCCAACCGATCGAGCTCCGAATCCACAAAGCTGAAAAGAGCCTGGCAGAGAGCGCCGGCGCGGGTTTCACGCTGATGCTCCTGCGAAGCCGGCTGCAGCCCCGGGTCTGCTGCGTACGCCGCGTGCAGCGCCTGCAGGGCGGATGTCGGGTCGGGCGGGCCAGAGAGGGAGGGTTCCGAACCATACCGCGAGAATTCCACGGATACCAGATCGGCCAGTGCGCCAATCATTTGCCGCATCGGCTGCAGTCGAGGACGAAATTCTGCCGCGTACCAATTTCCGGGGCGACCTCGAATCCCCTTGGTGCTGTTTAGCCGCGGCATCAACCCCGCGCGAACCACCGATGATTTCCCGGAGCCGGAAGCGCCGAGCACGACGGCAACATGCATCTTGGCAAGACGATCGCGTATATCATTGACGCTTCGCTCGCGCCCGAAAAAAACTCCGCCCTCCTTGGGGCTGAAGCTGCGCAAACCAGGATATGGAATGGTGGGACCGCGGTAGGCATCCTCATCCTCCGGCGAGCCCGCCGTCCGCCCGCTCCGCGACGGCAATGATTGGCCCTGCTGGTAGGCTTCCAACATGGCTTGGAACCGCTGCCGCGGCGTCGGCCTCATCGCGGTCTCATAGTCCATGGTCTAGCTCATGCGTTTATCTCGTTGACCCAATCGCGCAAATAGGTCCGGAAAATCTTCAAGGGTCCCTGCTTGGGAGAAACAATGTCTGCGCCGCTTTCGGTCGCAGGCGAATTCGTATATGGCAATAGGCACCAATTTTCGAATTGGCTTGGAGCTGGATATTTGACCCAGGGGAGTTGTTCGGCTTTTTGCACCAACAGCGCGGTCCAGAATAGCTTCAGGTCCTTCCGCCCGGCGGCCCGCACGGCGCGGTCCACTTCGCTCGAAATCGTGCCGAGCTTTTGCTCCAGTTGATTTCGCGCCTCGCGCTGACCGCGCGCAACACCGGTATTGAGGTCGTGCACCGCAACGATAGCGTGGTCTGCTTCCATTTGTTCAATTTGTCGGACCAGCAAGTCGCAATCAAACGTCCAAAGTTCGGGTGCCGGCTGGACCAGCTCTCCTACGATCTTATGGAAGCTCGAATGTAGTGCCTCGCGCAACTTTCCTGCATCGTTAACATCGACCTCTTCCAGGGTGAGAACCGGCACGTTCTGTGGAGCATTGCCGATACGCTTTCCGCGAATCCAATTCGCAAGGGCCAGCGGACTATCGGACCGCAGGACGAGATTTGTGTCTTCAGGGGCAGCTTTCATGATCTTTTCGAAGGTTTCATCGCTCAGGCCTTCCGGAAGCCAAAGTACCTGCTGCTGTCCCAACAGGTTCAGGGCGCTTTCCGTGGACCTGGAGCGCAAGCAGCGCTGCAGCCACTGACTTAGTCGCGAGCGTTCTTCCGCCAAGTCGCCGGCGTCGCCCGGGCCGGCGGGCTGGATAAACAAGTACGGCTGCTGAGTGCGCGAAGGGCCGCTGCAGCGCCTGGCTCGCCACTGGTCACCCCACTGGACAAAGGGAACATCGTTCGCCGCCAGCGCGCTCGCCAGCTCCCTCGTCTTCGCCGTCAATTCCGCGCTTGGATTGGCGCTGGGATGCCCGAGAACAATCACGGGACATGACCCGGCAGACAACTGGCCGTCGGCTTCCGCCGCCGGCGCCTCTTTCGGTTCCGCCGGAGTGGAGGTCAAATCCGTGTGGGCCGTTGCAGCGGACCGGTCGGTCAATTCATCGATATGCTCGCGTATCAATCGCGCCAGTTCGCCTATTCGACGGGTGATCGCATCAACCGCAAGCCCGATTTCCGTTACGATCAGCGCAGGCCGTCCGTTCCCATCCGTGAAATCGCTGTAGGCGTAGTCGTCCCCAAGGTCACGCAGGGAGCCCCCTTCTTTCAATTGCCTCCACCAGGATTTGGCAGACCCGTCAAGCATCAAGGGAACGAAGATGAAGCGCTGCCGGCTCGTTTCCGACAATGCCGCCCACCATTCCTTGATGGGATAGTTCTTATCGATGTAGTCTTTCGAGACGAATGCTATGAACACCGTCGCCTCGCGGACCCGGTTGCTGAGCCACTCGTCGATCGGACCAAATGGAAGTTCCTCTCCCATTTTATAGTCGACAAACTCAACAGGACCGAGGAGATCTCCGAACCATTCCTTGAACGCGAAATTTCGTTTCCACGATGCATCCTCCGCTGCGTAGCTCAAGAAAATATGCGGAACGCCCATGGCGCAATTTCCTATGGCCAATATCGTGGGAATTACTTCGACATTTGCAATCCATTTTGGTCGGGTCGGCTTCCTGCAGACCGCGCATGGAACAAACCCAGACTAATCACCCACCGTGCGCCGGGCGTGTGAACTGGTTCACATACGAAAAATTTATCTGGACAGGCTGGGCCGCGCGCCCGGTTCGGACGGCGAGCGTGCCGGATTGCGGGCCGGGCGCAACCGGGCATCTGCTGCGGGATCCGGCACCACAGCAGTCAGGCCACGCCCGGCGGCTTCTCGGCGTGGCGCTGCGACAGCGTGAAGATTTCGACGCCTGAGGCAGTGACGCCGACCGAATGCTCGAATTGCGCCGACAGCGAGCGGTCGCGGGTCACCGCGGTCCAGCCGTCGGACAGGATCTTCACATGCGGCTTGCCGAGATTGATCATCGGCTCGATGGTGAAGAACATGCCGGGCTTCAGCACCACGCCCTCGCCGGGACGGCCGACATGAATGATGTTGGGCTCGTCGTGGAACATGCGGCCGAGGCCGTGCCCGCAGAAGTCGCGCACCACGCTCATGCCCTGCGGCTCGACAAAACTCTGGATGGCATGCCCGATGTCGCCGGTGGTGGCGCCGGGCTTCACCGCGGCGATGCCACGCATCATGGCTTCATAGGTCACCTCGATCAGCCGCTCGGCCTTGCGGGCAATCGGACCGATCGCATACATCCGGCTGGAATCGCCGTACCAGCCCTCGACGATGAAGGTGACGTCGATATTGACGATGTCGCCTTCCTTCAGGCCCCGATCGCCGGGCATGCCGTGGCAGACCACGTGGTTGATCGAGGTGCAGGTCGAATAGCGATAGCCGCGATACATCAGGGTCGCGGGGTAGGCGCCATGGCTGAAGGCGAATTCGCGGACAAAGTCGTCGATCCGCGAAGTCGGCACGCCCGGCTTGACGATATCGGTCAGTTCATCGAGGCACTTGGCTACCAGCGCGCCGGCCTTGCGCATGCCGGCGAAGCCGCTCGGACCGTGCAGCTTGATCTGCCCGGTTTTGCGCAAGGAGGTATCTGTTGCTTCGATATAGCTCATGGGCCGATCGCGTCTTTCGGGAAGAAGGGTGACTGACGCCCTAATTTAACGATCGCGGCTGTTAGCGCAAGCTGGGGGGCGCCAGTAACAACCCGGCGCCGGGCCGCGCGCCGGTTCATCCGTTCGATACTTCCCCTGCCGTCTCGACCGGTAGCGCGCCGCCGCGGACCCGGATTTCGCGCACCGGATAAGGCATGCGGATCCCCTCGCGCTTGAAGGCTTCCCACAGCGACAGCATCACTTCGCTCTTGACATTGTCCATGCCGTCGGGATCGGCGAGCCAGAAGGTCAGCGAAAACTTCATGCCGGCGTCGGTGAATTCCACCAGGATGCAGTTCGGCGGCTTGTTCTTGATGGCGCGGGGTGCCGCGGACGCCACGTCGGCCGCCAGCTTGCAGACCAGCCGCGGATCGCTGTCGTAACTGGTGCCGAAATTGATCTTTACCAGCGTGTTGGTGTCGCTATAGGTCCAGTTGATGACCTTCTGCGTCACCAGATCCTCGTTCGGGATCAGGAATTCGCGGCCGTCGCCGGCGGCGACGGAAATATAGCGGGTCTTCATCGCGCTGATCCGCCCCGAGCTGTCGCCGACGGTGACGAGGTCGCCCGGCTTCACCGATTTATCCGCCAGCAGGATGATGCCGCTGATGAAATTGGCGACGATTTTCTGCAGGCCGAAGCCGATGCCGACGCCGGCCGCGCCCGAGAAGATCGCCAGCGCCGAGAGATCGATGCCGACCGCGCTCATGGCGGCCGCGACGGCTACGATCATCAGGCCGGTCCGTATCATCTTGACCAGCAGCACCTGGATCGAGGGGGTCAGATCGCTTGATCGTGTGATCCGGCTTTCCGCGAAATTGGAGGCGATATTGGTCAGCCACAGCGCCAGGATCAGCAGCGCGCCGAACTTGATCAGCAATAGCGGCGTCAGCCGCAATCCCCCGAGCACGATCGAGACCGAGTCGAGCGCCTCGATCGCCGGATCAAGCTGGCCCAGAATGCTCAACGCCGCCACCAGCCACGCCGACAGCGCCACCACGCGGACGATGAACGTGTTGCGAATGACCGAGGTAACGAGCCCGACGATCAGCCAGGCGACGGCGAGCTTGAGGGCTACCGCCAAGAGATAGCTGCGGCTGGGCCAGGTCGACGCCACCATCGCGGCGCGGACCAGCATCATCAGTACCGCGAACACCGCTGTCGCGACGCTGCCGACCAAAACGCGCATCAACAGCCGGAGCGGGGCCGGCCAGCCCATGGCGACCGAGGTGAGGTCGATCCGCGAACGAACCGCCGCGCCGATGCCGAATGCGATCCCGCCCCCGGCCAGGATCAGCCCCAGCTGCAGATAGAACCAGGGTGAGGCGACCCCGGCGCCGACCGAACGCTCTGCGGTCTGCAGGAAATCGATGATGTCGTTCAGATCCATCTT
Organism: Bradyrhizobium sp.; assembly: GCF_049512235.1. GTDB lineage: Bacteria > Pseudomonadota > Alphaproteobacteria > Rhizobiales > Xanthobacteraceae > Bradyrhizobium. The sequence goes on along the minus strand of NZ_JBEKXH010000003.1, from coordinate 34,815 downwards.
CAATATCTCATTTCGAGGCAAATCGGCGCTTTCGCAAACCTTTTTCAAATATTCCTTAAATTCCGATAACGGCAGCGTCCGCACCACCGTTCGAGGCCGATAAATCGGGGCACATTGCCGCTCGCGGCAGAAATGGGTTGGCGTCGAACTGTGGCGACGATAAGGATGCAACCGCACGTTCTGGCATTGATTTGCGAAGGTTCATGGCTTCCCTCGACCAGGTCAGCATAGCCATTCTTCTCGGCGCGGTTCTGGTGATGGCCGGCATTCTGTCGAGCCTTTTGGCGCTGCGCTTTGGCGCGCCGTTGCTGCTGGTATTTCTCCTGATCGGCATGTTAGCCGGCGATTCCGGCCCGGGCCGGCTGCGGTTCGATGACGTACGTACCACCTATCTGGTGGGATCGGTGGCGCTGGCGCTGATCCTGTTCGACGGCGGCCTGCGTACGCGCTTTCAGAGCATCCGCGCCGTGCTGGCGCCCTCGATGGCGCTGGCGACCATCGGCGTGCTGCTGACGGCGCTGATCACCGCGCCGGTCGCCAAATATGTGCTCGACCTGAACTGGACCGAGGCGCTTCTGATCGGCGCGGTGGTGGCGTCGACCGACGCCGCGGCGGTGTTCCTTCTGGTGCATGCGCAAGGCCTGCGCCTGCGTCCGCGCGTCGGCGCCACGCTGGAGGTCGAATCCGGCACCAATGATCCGTTCGCAGTGTTTCTGACGCTGATGCTGGTGGAACTGATCTCGGCCGGCCAAAGCTCGGCCTTCCATGTGGCGATGGAGTTCCTCCGTGAGGCCGTGCTCGGCGCCATCATCGGCGTGGTTGGCGGGCGCCTGGTGGTGCTGGCGCTCAACCGCGTGGCGCTGCCGCAGGGCCTGCACGCGCCATTCGTCACCACCGCCGCGCTGGTGATTTTCGGCGCGGCGCAGATCGCGCACGCCTCTGGCTTTCTCGCGGTCTATCTCGCCGGCATCATCGTCGGCAACCGGCCGACGCGTGCGCATAATTCGGTGGTGACCTTTCTCGACGCCGCGACCTGGCTGGCGCAGATCGTGATGTTCGTGCTGCTCGGTCTGCTGGTATCGCCGCTGCGGCTTTCCAGCAGCATGGTTCCGGCCGTGATCGTGGCGCTGGTGCTGATGCTGGTGGCGCGGCCGGTCGCGGTGTTCCTCTGCCTGGCGCCGTTCCGGTTCAGCTGGCGGGAAAAGGTCTTCATGGCCTGGACCGGCCTGCGCGGCGCGGTGGCGATCTTTCTGGCCTCGATCCCTATGCTGGTCGGGCTATCCAAGGCCTATCTCTATTTCGATGTCGCCTTCGTCGTCGTCATCATTTCGCTGTTGCTGCAGGGCTGGACCCTGGCCGCGGCGGCGCGGCGGCTGCACGTGGCGCTGCCGCGGACCGATCGCGGGCCACGCCGGGTCGAACTCGATCTGCCCGGCCAGCTCGAACTGCAACTGGTCGGCTATCCGGTTCGCCCGAAGAGCCTGTATTTCCGGCGCGGTCTCGTTCCATCCTGGTCGAAGCCGACGCTGGTGATACGCGACCAGCGCATCCTTTCGCCGGCGGAAGCCGATCCGATCGCCCCCGGCGACTACATCTATCTGCTGGCGCCGCCGGAAAAGGCCGAAGCGCTGGACCGCTTCTTTGTCGACATGCCGCCGAGCTCGGCGCCCGACCCGCATCTGCTCGGTGATTTCGTGGTCTCCGGCGAACATACGCTTGGCGAACTTGCCGAGATCTACGGCGTGGCGGTGGGTGAAGAGCAGGCAAAACTGACCCTGGCCGATTATTTCGACGTCCATCTCGATCATGCGCCCAAGGAAGGCGCTACGCTCGAACTCGACTCCATCGTGCTGGTGGCGCGCAGCATATCCGGCGGCCGGGTCAATGTGGTCGGCCTCCGCCTGCCCGAAGAGGAGGAAGCGAAAACCCCGCCAACGCGGATGGCGGCGTTCAGGCGCAAGCTGTCGGAGCTGTGGTCGCAGGTGGCGGGGATCTAGCGCTGATCCAGCGCGGCATGTCCACTGTTGAGGATTGAACGGACTATGGTTAGTCTGGCCGAAGGTCGATTGATGACGCGCGGTGGAAACGCAGGAGAGACAGCATCATGCCGGGCTCGCTTGATGACCAACTTGGCTTTGCGCCTGACTGCGATTCCCCGGTCCCCTATATGCAGCGGACCCGCGACTACTACACCGCGATCGGCTACACCACGCCCTATCGCTGGGCGCACTATGTCGAGGCGCCGTTCCAGCCGCTGAAAAAGCCCCTCGCGCAATCGCGCGCGACGATCATCACCACCGCCGCCCCTTATGATCCGGCGAAAGGCGATCAAGGGCCCGGTGCCGCGTATAACGGGGGTGCCAAGTTCTACAAGGTCTATGACGGCGGCACGTCCGAGCCGCACGATTTGCGCATCTCGCATATCGGCTACGACCGCAAGCATACCACCGCGACCGACAGCGGCACCTGGTTTCCCCTGCCTCAGCTCCTGAAGGCTGCAGCGAAGGGGCGGATCGGCGAGGTCGCGCCGCGCTTTTTCGGCGCGCCGACCAATCGCAGCCACCGCGTAACTATCGACTTCGACGCCCCGGAAATCCTTGCCCGCTGCCTCGCCGACCAGGTCGATGTCGCCGTGCTGGTACCGAACTGCCCGGTTTGCCACCAGACTGCCGCCCTGGTTGCCCGCCACCTCGAAGCCCGGGGCATTTCCACAGTGGTGATGGGATGCGCCAAGGACATTGTTGAGCACGCGGCCGTGCCGCGCTTCCTGTTCAGCGACTTCCCGTTGGGTAATTCTGCCGGCAAGCCGCATGATATCCCGTCGCAGGCGCTGACACTCGAACTGGCGCTGGGCTTGCTGGAGCATGCCTCCGGCGCGCGCACCACGATGCAGTCGCCGCTGCGCTGGAGTGAGGATGCCTCCTGGAAGCTCGACTACAACAACATATCCCAGATCAGCCCGGAAGAACTGGCGCGGCGCCGAAGCGAATTCGACAAGCAAAAAGAGATCGCGCGCGGCAACAGAGCCGCCTGACGGCGCCGGATCGGTACGCCTTCTCGGAATGGCACTGCGTCGCGCGCGCAAATCAGCGCTCGCAGGCCGGATCGTGATCCGTCGTCATGAATCGCCGCGATGGCGCGTGACGGCTTCGGCTCCAATGCGCCCTGCGGGCTATCAGGCCGGCGCCAACACCTCCGCTCCTCCGAACGCGATCACGCGACCGCGCCGCAGCACGGCCACCTGGGTCGCCAATTGGCGCATTTCACCGGCGTCGTGGCTGACATAGACCATGGGGATCAAGGCTTCGTCGCGCAGCCGCTTCAGATAGGGCAGGATTTCCACCTTGCGTTCTTCGTCCAGCGATCCCAAGGGCTCATCCAGCAACAGCAATCTCGGTTGCGCCAGAAGCGCGCGTCCGAGCGCCACGCGCTGGCGTTCGCCGCCGGAGAGCCGGCCCGGACGGCGATCCAGCAAATGGCCGATATCTAGCAGATCGGTGACCCGCGCGCGCTGCGCGGGATCGTCGGCGAGGCGGTTCATGCGCCGCCCATAGTCGAGGTTTTGCCGCACATCGAGATGGGGAAACAGCCGCATATCCTGGAACACATAGCCGATCCGGCGCCGATGCGCCGGAACGTGCACGCGCGCCACCGTATCGTCGAGCACCTCGTCGCCGATGGCGATGATGCCGCGATCCGGCCGCAGCAATCCCGCGATCATATTGATCAAGGACGTCTTGCCGGCGCCGGAGGCGCCGAACAGGCCGGTGACCCGGCCTGCGCTGGCGAAGGCGGCTTCGATTCCGAGTTCGCCGAGCTGTTTTGCGACGTCGACACGCAGCATGATCAATGGCCGTGCAGACGCTTGGCGGCGCGCCGCGCGAACCATTCGGAGCCCACCAGCGCCGCCATGGCCATGACAATGGAGACAACCACCAGCCGCAACGCCGCGGTGTCGCCGTCCGGCGTCTGGATCAGCGAATAGATCGCCGAGGAAATGGTCTGGGTCTCGCCCGGGATATTCGACACGAAGGTAATGGTGGCGCCGAATTCGCCGATCGCCTTGGCGAAGCCGAGCACCATCCCGGCCAGCACGCCGGGCATCGCCAGCGGCAGGGTGATGGTCGTAAACACGCGCCAGGGCTCGGCGCCCAGCGTTTCCGCCGCCTGTTCCAGCCTGCGGTCCACCGCCTCGAGCGATAACCGGATCGGACGCACCAGAAGCGGAAACGACATCACGCCGCAGGCCAGCGCCGCCCCGGTCCAGCGGAAGGCGAACACGACGCCGAGATGGTCCGCGAGCCAGGCACCGACCAGGCCGCGCCGGCCGAACGTCAGCAGCAGCAGATAGCCGGTAACAACCGGCGGCAGCACCAGCGGCAGGTGAATGACCGCATCCAGCACCGATTTGCCCCAGAAATCGCGCCGCGCCAAAAGCCAAGCGACGGCGATCCCGATCGGCGTTCCCACCAGCGTCGCAACCGTGGCGACCCGCAGCGAAAGCTCGATCGCTGTCCATTCCGTCGGGGAAATGTCGAACACGCTTTAAGTCGTCGGGCTGACTAGAAACTTGAAACCATATTTCTCGAAGATGGTCTTGGCGGCTGACGTTCGCAGGAACGCGAGATAATCGGCAGTCGCCGGCTTCGCCGTCGCCGTCGCCGCGACGGGATAGATGATCGGCGGATGCGAATCGGACGGAAAGGTACCGACGATCTTGACGCCGGCTTCGACCTTGGCGTCGGTCGAGTAGACGATGCCGAGCACGGCTTCGTTGCGCGCCACCAGCGCCAGCGCGGCGCGCACGCTTTCCGCCATCGCGAATTTCGGCTCCGCCGCCTGCCAGGCGCCTAGTTTCTCCAGCGCCGCCTTGGCGTATTTGCCGACCGGAACCGCTTTGACGTCGCCGGTGGCAATCTTGCCGTCGCCGGCGAGTTTTGCGAGGTCGAATCCCCCGGCGATCGCGACATCGTCGATCAGGGAGTCCTTGGGCGCGATCAGGACGATGCTGTTGCCAAGCAGATTGACCCGGGTCGGCGGGTCGATGTTCTTTTTGGCTGTGGCATAGTCCATCCAGTCGGTGTCGGCGGACAGGAAAATATCCGCCGGTGCGCCCTGTTCGATCTGCTTTGCCAAAGTCGAACTTGCGGCATAGCTGGCCACGACCTTGACCCCGGTTTTGGCGGAATAGGCGGCGTCGACGTCGTCGAGCGCGTTCTTCATCGACGCCGCGGCGAACACAACCAGGCTGTCGTCTGCGGCTGCGGCAGGCGAAAAGGACAGGCCGCAGAGGACGGCGAAAACGGCGAAAACCCGGGCCAGACGGACCATAGCGGCGCTCCCTTGCGTGCTCGCGGAGGCGCATTCCGCGCGCGCGAATCAGGCGTTGGTGAAAAGTGCGATGCGACAGGCGGAAGCGCCGTTCCGTTGATCCCGGCCGACTTGCGGTCGATCAGGATATCGCAACGAAAACAATAGCAGGCTGATCGCCGGGGTAAAAGTGTCCCTTTGTCGATCATATCAACGCGATGAGCAGAGGCGCGCGCATGCTCAATCCACCGCGATCATGACGTCGGAGGCCTTTATCACCACGGTGACGGCGCCGTGGGCCTTGATGCCGAGATCATCGACCGCCTCGTTGGTGATCGCGGAGGTCATGATCTGGCCGTTACCGATATCGACGCGGACATGCGAGGTGGTCGCGCCCTTCTTGACCTCGACGACGGTGCCCCTGATCTGGTTGCGTGCACTGATGCGCATGAGGGTCCTTGCAAAATTGAGCCGCGCGCGGCATCGCCACGCACGCGCAGGTTGGTTTGTTTTGATGAGCTGGACCGCCGTCCCGGAATGCAGCGCGCTTACGGCGCGCAGCATGTCCGACACTAGCGCATTTTCATTTCGAGTTGCAACCGGACCTCGCGGCGCGGCTATGGCTTGGCGTCCGGCGCGGCCAGGACCTGGCGGCAGGCGGCCGGCAATTGCGCCAGCGTCATCGGCGGCCGAGGTTTCGGCGGCGTGGTCGGCGGTGGCGGATGAAGCACCGAATCCTTGAACCAGTACGCCAGATCGGCGGCGCTGCAACCTTCTCCACCCGTCTGCGGCGGCTGGCCCTGGCATTCGCTGTTGCCGGGCGGGCATGCCATGCGGATGTGAAAGTGATAGTCGTGGCCGTACCACGGGCGAATCTTGGCAAGCCAGCTGCGGTCGCCCTTGGCTTCTCGGCACAGCGCCTTCTTGATCGCGGGGTTGACGAAGATGCGCTGTACGCTCGGCTCTTGCGCGGCGTCCCGCAGAACCAAGACATGACCCGGCGTAAAAACCTTCGGATCGACGTCGAGGCGGTCGGGGCGCACCATCATGACCGCGGACATTTCTTCGCGCTCCTCGCGCGACAAGCGATGATCGGGCATCGGCGTCAGCCAGACATCGGCATCGAGGCCGATTTGATGGCTGGCGTGGCCGCTGAGAGCGGGGCCGCCGCGCGGCTGCCCCATGTCGCCGACCAGTATCCCCGGCCAGTCCGCGTCCTTGTGCGCCTTGATCGACAACCGCTTCAAGAGCGCGACCAGGTCCGGATGTCCCCAATTGCGATTGCGCGACAGCCGCATCACCTGCCAGGTGTCGCCATTGATCGGCATCGGCGCCGCGCCGGCGATGCAGCCTTTGATATAAGAGCCGATCACCCGCGTCGGCATTGCCGCCGGCAACAGCTTGCGGGCGAACAACTCCTTGGCGCCCAGCTTGGGATCGTTGGGATTGGCCAGCGGCGGCAGCGGCTTGGGATCGACGCTGCCCTTGTCCTGCGCCAGCGCGCCGGTGGCACTGACGATCACGGCTGACAGCAGCAGGAAGACAATCGGGCGGAGGTGCATCGGTTCACTCGAGAATGCGGTCAACCTAGCACGGAATCAGGCCTGCGAATAAGCCCGCCAGTCGCAATCGCTTGATATCGCGCCACTCCGTTGAAGGATCATCGCCCGCCAAACGCGGAACGCGTTTGCGCGGAGATCATGCTCCATCAGAGAGATGCGGACCATGATCCAGTTCGATCGGATCATGGTCTGCAATGGACGCGGTCTTAAGCGTTCGCTAACCCTGCCGATCATTGTTGAAAATTCGTGCGGAAGTAAAAAGTCGCGCATTCCCTGTGCAAGCTCGGCGCCCGTCACGGCGTTTAACAGGATTGTGGCGACGGCGTTGACCCGCGTTACCGATCAGTCGATGTGACAAAGGCCCTGAAATATCAGGTGCAAATCGCGAGCCCCGCGAATGCCGGACCGGCGGAAGGGGATTTCAAGAGCTATTTCTTGCGCGCGGCTTTGCGCGCTCCCGTGCTTGCCGTCGCCTTTCGCTTGCGCGTTGCGGCGGTCTTCTTCGCGGAGCGCGATCGCGCCGCGGCCGGACGGTTGGCGGATGCCTGGCCGCCACGCGGCCCGCCAATCCTGCCGCCGCGCTCGGAGGATGTATGGGTATCGGGGACGCCGCGTCCGGAGCCGCTTTTATTGCCGCCGCCGGTTTCCTTGTTCACCGTCGCCCAGGCGCGCCGCTCGGCTTCCTTGCCGGCGACCCCGCGTTGCTCGTAGCCTTGCTCGATATGTTCGGCCTGGCGTTTCTGCTTGTCGCTGTAGCTCGATTTATCGCCGCGCGGCATGATCGTCTCCCTCGCTTGCTGCGGTCGTCAGACCTCGCAACGCGCGGCGGCGCGCCGGAGTTCCGTGACCTCGCGCGGGCCGCTAGGGTTGGGTTAGGCCGCGTTGCGCAGGCCAGCAAGGAAGCTATCGACGCTTTGGAACAGGGCAGTGGCGTGCTGGCTGAGTTCGCCGGCCGCGCCCAACACGTTGGCAGCCAGTGCGCGGGATCTCTCGGCGGCCTGGCTCGCGCCCGCGATGTTGGCCGAGACATCACTGGTGCCGGCAGCGGCCTGCTGAACGCTTCGCGCAATCTCGCGGGTTGCCGTATCCTGCTGTTCGACGGCGGCCGCGATCGCCGCGGCGATGCCGCTGATCTCCTTGATCGTGTCGCCGATACCTCCGATCGACTCCACACACATGCCGGTGGCGGATTGGATCGCGCTGACCTGTCCGGCGATCTCTTCGGTTGCCCGGGCGGTCTGACTGGCGAGTTGCTTGACTTCGGCGGCGACCACCGCAAAGCCCCTGCCGGCTTCGCCGGCCCGCGCCGCCTCGATCGTCGCATTCAGCGCCAACAGATTGGTCTGGCTGGCGATCGCACCGATCAGGCGCAGCACATCGCCGATTTTTTCACTGGCCGAGGCGAGCCCTGCGACCATTTCGGTGGTTTGTGCGGCCTTGACCACGGCCTGGCCGGCCACGCCGCTGGAATGGGTGACCTGGCGGCCGATTTCGGTAACGGAAGAGGCGAGTTCCTCGGTGGCGGCGGCAACCGTGCTGACGCTGGCCGAGGCCTCTTCGGAAGCGCTCGCGGCGGCCGCGGCCCGCTCCGACGTACCGCTGACGCTGGACGTGATCTCATTGGCCACCCGCTCCATGTCCTTGGTCGCCCGACCGACGGCACCAACGACGCCCTTGATGTCGGCTTCGAAGCGATCGGCCATCTGTCGCTGCAGCAGCTTTTTCTCGGTCTCGGCCTGCTGCTTGGCCGCCTCCTGGGCCTCGCGCAGCGAACCGGTCTCGATCATGTTGCGGCGGAATACGTCCACTGCCACCGCCATGGTACCGAGCTCGTCCTTGCGGTCGCCGCCGGGGATCGTCACGCCGGTATCGCCGCTGGAGAGGCGGTTCATCACCGCCGTGATCGCCAGCAGCGGACGCGACATGCCGCGGCCGAGCAGGAACGCCAGCAGCGCGGCGCCGGCGAGAATGGCCAGCGTGGCCAGGATAAGATTGTGCTGCGACGCCGCCGCCGCCGCTTCGTATTCCCTGGTGTCCTTGATGATTTCGATCACGGCGACCGGCTGGCCTTCGTAATTCCTGATCGGCCCGACATAGAGCGCCGCGGGATGGCCCTCGAACGTGGCGTCACGGTGCAGCGGCGCGCCATCGAGCACGCTCTTGAGTTCGTCCTGGGTGGCGACCATGGCGTCGCCGAAGGTGGACGAAAGCTTCCTGAAGGCCTTGCCATCGAACCAATGCACGGCAAGTTCGATGCCGTAACGCTGTTTGACGCGATCGACGAATTCCTTGCCGAATTCCGCCCCGATATCGACGACGGCGAGGCTCTTGCCGTCGCGCATGATCGGCGTCATGGCGAAGATGCCGAGCGATTCACGCCCGGGCTCGACGCCGACGATCGGCTTGCCGGTCGCGTTCGATTTCACCACGGTGGCGCGGCGCGCGGAGATGTCTTCGCCGAATACTTTCGGCGCGTGCACCCGGAAGAAGGCGACCGCCGGCGGGGTGTGGAAGCTGATCAGCGGGATGCCTTGCGCCTTCAATGCATCCAGCGGTTGCTGCAGCAGCGCCAGAAGCTTGCTTCGATCGCCCGCGGCGACGGCATCGGCGACCGGAGGCAGCGTGGCGATCACGGCGCTGACCGCGAGCGCGGTGCGCCCCTCGTAATCCAGCGCGGCGATGACGCTGTCATATTGCAGTCTCATCTGCTGATCGAGCGCAAGGCGCGTCAACGTGCGCTGCTGCAGGATCGAGAAGGTCCCGAGCACACCGCAGGCCACCACGACGGTGAGCGAGGTGGCGAGGATCAAGCGCGCCGCGATCGATCGCAGTTTGAACATGGGGATTCCGAGCTTCCGCGAGTGGGGGCTTTCGAAGTCTCCCATGAAATGCTTAACGACTGCGGTATGTGCGTGCGGCCGCTACGCCTGTCCGTCAGGCACACCTGGGCGGTGCACCGGGGGCGTGTTCGCAAGGATCGCCCGGCCGACATCCTCATAGTGGGTGTCGCGGGCCTGGATCTGCTGGGCGATGGCGTGCATGTCGCGGAAGCGGCGTTCGAAGTTGTTGGCGCTGAACACGGCGGTGGCACCCGCCATATGATAAGCGGTATCGACCACCGACGCCGCCTGGTGGATGGTCCAGGTCGCGGCCAGCCGGAGCGCGGTGCGATGGTCGTCGCCGAGGTTTCCGGTGCGCGTCACGTCGCTCCATGCTTCGGCGGTCGCGCCATAGAGATAGGCCCGCGCCGCGCGCCAATTTCCTTCGGTGCGACCGATCAATCCCTGGACGGCATGATTCTCGCGCATCGCCTTGAGACCGGCGGTAGCCTTGCCACGCGAAAGCTCGATGGCGGCATCCAGCGTGGCGCGCGCGACGCCGAGCGCGATCGCGGCAAAGCCCAGTCCGAACATGGTGAAGGTGGTGAACCGGTAGAGCAGACCTGTTTCACGCAACGCGGACGGGTCGTCGCGCAGCGCCGTAAATTTCTCCGGGATGAACAGATTGTCGACCGAATAAGAGTCGGTGCCGGTGCCCTTGAGGCCGATCACGTCCCAGACGTCGTACATCGTGGCGCTCTCGACCGGAAACAGGATGGTACGCACTTCCGGCGAACCGTCGCGCTTGCGCCGCGGGGCGCCGTCGGGTTCGATGATCCGAACATGCGCGCCGAGCCAGCTCGCATGGCGCGAGCCGCTGGCGAAGTCCCAGCGAGCGCTGGCGCGGTAGCCGCCGGGAACGGCCTGCACTTCATGGGCGATCGCGCCCCAGGCCAGGATGCCGGGCGGGGTATTGAAAATCTCGGCCGCCGCATCGGGCTCGAGGTAGGCAGCCGTCATGGCGCAGACCGAACATTGGCCAAGGCACCACGCTGTCGAGGCGTCGGACTTTGCCACTTCCTCCAGCATCTGCATGAACACTTGCGGTGGCGCCTCGGCGCCGCCCAGACTTCGCGGCAGCAGCGCGCGATAGAGCCCGTTCTCGATCAGGGCGGAAACCACGGGCCCGGTCAGCCGACGGGTCCGCTCGATCGCGTCGGCCTCGCGAGCGATCAAGGGCGCAAGCGCCCGCGCGCGCTCGATCAGTCCGATGCTTGGCAGCCTGTTCATGCGTTTCCTCGCCGTGTTTGGGGTTCTGCTTGGCGACAGCGCAATGGTGGTCCATCCGCGGCGGCGGATCAAGGTGGGGGAGGACGATGAGGAGCCGCAGATGGCATGCCGCGGCACCGTCACCGCACTAGGCCGAGTACCAGCAGCAGCGCGCGGTCCAGTTGTTCGGATGTTTCACCGTCGATGCGACCAATCACCCGCCGGATGCGGTCACGGCGCAGCGCGACCAGTTTATCTGTCATGATTTGCGAGCGAAGGCGAAGCCCATTCTCCGGCGCAACTTCGATCAGCGGCCGAAGCGAAAGGCCCTCCTGCAGGTCCGACGAGACCGGACAGACGAAGATAGTCGAAAGACCCTGGTTGAATATGTCGCCTTGGACAACGATGCCCGGCCGCGGCCTCCCGAGATCTCTCGGTACGACCATCAGCACGACATCACCACGGGCTATTTCCACGATTCCCAATCATAGGCCTGCTCGATCCAGTCATCGATCGCGTCATTTTCCGGATGCTGCGCCATCAGCTCTACCTCGCGCCGGATCTCCGCGAGCACCTTGGGATCGCGCAAATCCGGCACCCAATGCTGCACCGGCCGCAGCCCCAGCGCGCGCAACCGCTCGCGGCGCGAAGCCATGCGCTGCTTCGGAGTGCGGGGTTTTGCCTTTTTCGGGGTGGTGACCATGCGGGAGCGTAACATGTTACGACGGGACATTCAACGGAGCCGCAAAGCCGACACCGGCGACAGGTAGGAATGGCGTGTTGCCGGAAATCCCCTGCTCGGTGCGATTTACGAAAGAAATTCAGTTTGGAATTGAAGCTTCGATCGAGAGCCGCTAGTCGACCAGCCTGTGGGCAAAGCGCGAGCTCCGCCGCTGCGCCCCCGGGCTGGGGGGTAGATCATGTTTCACCGAATTCAGGCGGCGCTGCCGCCGACCTTGCCGCGCACCCCTGCGGGCTTCGCCAAATCCACGAGCAGAAGCTCAGTGAGCGGTCTGGCACTGGCCTGCCTGCTGCTGGCCGGCTGCGCCGGCGCGGGTGGAAGCGCGCCGCTGGCGAGCGACGGGAGCTCGCCGCCGAAAGCCGGTCCCGCCGCGTCGCAGACTACTGCCGGCGGATCGACGACCTCCTCGGCGAGCACGCTCGACGCAAGTCCCGTTTTACTCCAGCGTCGAAGGCAAGCCATCGCTGAAATGCTCGAAGCACAACCCGCGTATCGGAATATTTTTTGGGCGCAGCTTATCGATGCAAAGTTAGCCGGACCAATGGAGCACACTTATACATCCATTTTTACGACATCGAGCCGGACATTAACAATCTATTGCGCTTCGGCCCGATACAGCATCCTGGGGTTGCCGATACCCGCGGTGATACGAGTTACCCGATTGAGCAATGGATACGAGCATCTTGAGGCAAGAAGTCCGGGCATCTTTGAATGTGACGATCCGAGCTACGGGCCGTTTCCCGAACTAGAGCAAGCCCGCGCGCAACGACGAAAGCTCATGGGCAAATCCGACTAAGGCGGAGATTCGCTGAGAACCGGGCGGCCTTCCGTCAAGTTTTCGCTAAGCCCCCTAGCTTTCCCCTAGCTCAGCTATCCACCTTCAGCGCGGCGATAAACGCCTCCTGCGGGATGTCGACCTTGCCGAACTGCCGCATCTTCTTCTTGCCTTCCTTCTGCTTCTCCAGAAGCTTGCGTTTGCGCGTGATGTCGCCGCCGTAGCACTTTGCCGTCACGTCCTTGCGCAGCGCGCGCACGGTTTCGCGGGCGATCACCTTGCCGCCGATCGCGGCCTGGATCGGGATCTGGAACATGTGCGGCGGGATCAGTTCCTTCATCTTCTCGACCATGGCGCGGCCGCGGCCTTCGGCGCGCTGGCGATGCACCAGCATGCTGAGCGCATCGACCGGCTCGTTATTGACCAGGATCTGCATCTTGACCAGATCAGCCGGCTTGTAGTCGGTGAGGTGGTAGTCGAACGAGGCGTAGCCCTTGGAGACCGATTTCAGCCGGTCGTAGAAATCGAACACCACTTCATTGAGCGGCAGCTCGTATTTCACCATGGCGCGGTTGCCGACGTAGGTCAGTTCCTTCTGCGAGCCGCGGCGGTCCTGGCAGAGCTTCAGGACGCTGCCGAGATATTCGTCCGGGGTCAGGATCGTGGCCTCGAGCCAAGGCTCCTCGATCTCGGCGATTTTTACAACATCGGGCATGTCGATCGGGTTGTGGATCTCGATCACCTGGCCGTCGGTCAGGCGCATCTTGTAGATCACCGACGGCGCGGTCGCGATCAGGTTGAGATCGAACTCGCGTTGCAGCCGCTCCTGAATGATTTCCAGATGCAACAGCCCGAGGAAGCCGCAGCGGAAGCCGAAGCCGAGCGCGGCCGAGGTTTCCATCTCGAACGAGAAGCTGGCGTCGTTGAGGCGCAATTTGCCCATCGCCGCCCGCAAAGTCTCAAAATCGTCGGCGTCCACCGGAAACAGCCCGCAGAACACCACCGGGATGGCCGGCTTGAAACCCGGCAGCATCTCGGTGACCGGCTTCTTGTCATCGGTGATGGTGTCGCCTACCCTGGTGTCGGCCACTTCCTTGATCGCGGCCGTGATAAAGCCGATTTCGCCGGGGCCGAGTTCTTCGATCTGCTGCATCTTCGGCGTAAAGAAGCCGGCGCTCTCGACCTCATAGGCGGCGTTGGTACCCATCATGCGGATGCGCTGGCCCTTTTTCAGCACGCCGTCGACGATCCGAACCAGCACCACGACGCCGAGATAGACGTCGTACCAGCTGTCGACCAGAAGCGCCTTCAGCGAGGCGTCGCGGTCGCCGGTCGGCGGCGGCAGCCGGTGCACGATGGCTTCCAGCACCTCGTCGATGCCAAGACCGGTTTTTGCCGAGATCATGACCGCGTCGGAAGCGTCGATGCCGATCACGTCCTCGATCTGCTGCTTGACCTGGTCCGGTTCCGCCGCCGGCAGGTCGATCTTGTTGAGGACGGGGACGATCTCGTGACCGGCATCGAGCGCATGGTAGACGTTGGCCAGCGTCTGCGCCTCGACGCCCTGGCTGGCATCGACCACCAGAAGCGAACCCTCGCAGGCCGCCAGCGAGCGCGATACCTCGTAGGCGAAGTCGACGTGGCCCGGGGTGTCGATCAGGTTGAGAATGTAGGTCTTGCCGTCCCTCGCCGGATAGGTCAACCGTACCGTCTGCGCCTTGATGGTGATGCCGCGCTCGCGCTCGATATCCATGGAATCGAGCACCTGTTCCTTCATCTCGCGCGCGGCAAGGCCGCCGGTGGTCTGGATCAGGCGGTCGGCCAGCGTCGATTTGCCATGGTCGATATGCGCAACAATGGCAAAGTTGCGGATATTGGAAATAGGGCCGGATGTCATCGGCGCGGGATAGCATTGGCGCCCCGGTGCGGCAACCACATTGCGGCATTTACCGCCACGACTTCACGCCAAGCTGATTCCACTTCTGGCCAAAACGCGCTACGCCGTCGGCCATGACTGCAGTTCAGGTCCTGCCCGCAACAGCGCGCGCGCGCACCTCTGCGATAGTCCGGCGAATCGCGGCGTGGCTCGCGGCGGCGGCGTCCGATCGCAAGGCTGGTCTGTGGCTGGTGATCGGCTTTGCCCTAGCCCATGCCGTGCTCTGGACCTTCATCCTGATCAATCTCAAGGCGGCCCAGGACGTCCATATGGACGTCGCGGAAGGCTTCGCCTGGGGCCAGAAATTCCAGCTCGGCTATGGCAAGCATCCGCCGCTTTCGGGCTGGATCGCAGGTCTCTGGTTTCGGATATTTCCGGTCGCCGACTGGGCCACCTATGCGCTGGCGATGGCAACACTCGGCTGTGGCCTCGTGATCGCATGGCTGATCAGCCTGCGCGTGGTCGATCGCCGCCGTGCCTTCTTCGTCGTGGTGATGCTCGCGCTCTACCCGATCTTCAATTTCAAGGGCTATAAATATAATCCCGATCTGCTGCAGCTCGTGACCCTGCCGCTCTTGGTGCTGGCCTATCTGCATGCGTTCGAAAAACGCAGCGCGCGCGCCGGCCTGTGGCTCGGGCTCGCCGGCGCGCTGGCGCTGATGACGAAGTATTGGGTGTTGACCATGATCGGCGCCATCGGGATCGCGGCGCTGCTTCATCCGGACCGGTTATTGTTCCTGCGCTCGCCGGCACCTTGGGTCGCCATCGTCACGCTGGTCGTGGCCATGATGCCGCATCTCTTGTGGTTGAAGGATACAGACTTCGTCGCAGTGACCTATGCCGGCGACGTCTATGGCCTGTCGAGCCGGACCCAGAGCCTGCAACTCGTGCTCGGCTATATCGGCCACAATCTGGCGCTGCTGGCCGTGCCCGTCGTGCTGGCGGCGGTGGCGCTGGCATGGGCACCGCTGTCGCGGGTAAGCTTGGCGCGGCGACCGCTGGCGCTGTCTGCACGGACAGGGCCGGCTGGCGCGGATCGATCGGTGAATCGTTCGCAGGCGCTCAATATCTGGATCATCCAGATCGTGGTCGCGATCGGGCCTCCGCTCGGCGGCTTGATTTTCTCGGTCTACATGAAGACTGATTGGGGTATCTCGCTGTTCTTCCTGACGCCGTTGGCGCTGGTCGCGCTTCCCCGGCTGCGCATGCAACGCATTGCGCTGTTCCACATCACAGCGATCTGGCTTGTCGTCACGCTCGCGGCCCTGGCCGCCTCGCCCACCATCGCCGTCCGCGAGATGGCCGACAATCCCAATGGCGCGTCAAGCTACGGCGCGCGCTCCCAGCTTGCCCGCGAGCTGACCCAAGCCTGGCACGCGCGTTTCCAAACCAGATGGGGTGTGGTCGCCGGCACCACGGAAATTGGCGAGCCGATGACGTTCTACAGTCCGGATCATCCTGCGCCGTATACGCCGGGTGAGCTCTGGTCGTCGGGGCTGACCTCGCTCGAGGAGGCGAAGCGGCTCGGGTTCATCGGCATCTGCGATACCTCCGATGGCCGGCTGCCGGTGTGTGAGGCCTGGATGGCGGCGAACGCCGTCAATGCCGAGCCTCTCACCATCACCACGCAGCGCTTCTTCCACGGCCATCCCGGTCCTGCGATCAGCTGGAAGGTCTACATCACGCCGCCAGGCAAGTTCCGACCCGGTATTCCAGAGACGCCGCCGTGATGCACAGTGCTCGATACGAACAGGCAGTGTGGCCTCGTCAACTTCATCATTGACCCCAGCGTATAGGGGTCGCCCGATCAAGTCGGGCGATGATGGGTGTGGCGCGGGGCTGATGCCGCGATCACATGCTTTCTTCGTTGAACTTGCTGGCAACGAGATCGGTGATCGCGGTGATGGCGGCTTCGGCATCGGGGCCGATCGCGGATACGGTGATGGTCGTACCCGGACCCGCCGACAGCATCATGAGCCCCATGATGGAAGTACCGCCAACAGTCTCGCCGCCTTTCGTGACCCAGACTTCGGCCTTGAAGCGCTCGACCATCTGGACGAATTTCGCCGACGCGCGCGCATGCAGGCCGCGTTTGTTGATGATCGGAAGTTCGCGGGACACCGCACCTGGGGGCACGCTTGCCCCGACTTCTTTTTCAGGCGACGGGGCGTCGTCGCTCATTTGCCGGCGAGGACCCGACTGGCAATGGTGACGTATTTGCGGCCGGCTTCCTGCGCCATGGCGATGGCGTCGGGAAGCGACCGCTCTTCGCGCACCTTCGCAAGTTTGACCAGCATGGGAAGATTGATGCCGGCGAGCACTTCCACTTTCGGACGGCTCATGCAGGAGATCGCGAGATTGGAAGGCGTGCCGCCAAACATATCGGTCAGGATTGCCACGCCATCGCCGCTGTCGACCCGGTTGACGGCTTCAATGATGTCACTTCGACACAAATCGGAATCGTCTTCGGCTCCGATCGTGACGGCTTCAATTTGTTTTTGCGGACCCATTACATGCTCAAGCGCCGCCTTGAACTCGTCGGCAAGACGCCCATGGGTCACAAGTACTAGACCAATCATTGAAAACTCCTCGCGGGTGCTTTTGGTGCACCGCACGAACGCGCCACTTTGACCATCCAGAGCCCCCGCGCAAGAGGGGATCGTCGCGTTTCTCCCGGAAATTAGATCTAGAGAGGAGAGCCTGCGCCGGTCTATTCGGTCGCGATAGTGCGGCTCATATGGTTACCAATTCCCTTCAAACAATCGGCGGAAGAACGCGGGCAAACTACACCATCGGTTGTCGTAAGCGCGGCAACAACTAATGGGAGTGGATGCATTCCCGGACCCACGGGAATGCGCGGTATCAAAACACCGTAAGCGGCGGTCAGGAGTGCTTCCGGCGGCGGCAACCGCTCCGCGTCCGGAGCGGAGAGATCGACGACCATGCCGACGACGGCTTCCTCGGCGAAGTCGCAGCGGCGAATACCGAGCCCGCGAATTTCGATCAGGCCGGCCAATTCGCGCGCCGGGCGCACCACCAGCTGCCCCTCGTACACCTGAAGCAAGACGCGGTCATCGCCGACCAGCACGGCGTGCGGAATTTGCCCCGACCGCCCGGCAAGGATGAGTTCGAACGCCAACCGCGATTTGCCGACACCCGAAGGCCCGCGGATCAATACGGCACGATTTCCCACCTTAACCGCGGAAGCGTGGACGCTGGCGCCTGCGCGGGAGGTCATGGCGCCGGCAGCCTGACCACAAAGCGCGCCCCGGCGACCGTCGGTTCGCCATCGTCTCCGATCGGACCGGTGCGATTCTCCGCCCAGATGCGTCCGCCATGGGCTTCGATGATCTGTTTGGAGATCGACAGCCCCAATCCCGAATTCTGTCCGAAGCCCTGATGCGGACGGTCGGTGTAGAAGCGCTCGAAGATTTTCTCCAGCGCGTCCTCACGAATTCCCGGCCCATCATCATCGATCAGGATTTCGATTTCCGACCGCACGCGGCGGCAGACGATACGCACCTTGCCGCCGGGATTGGAAAAGGATTGGGCGTTGACCAGGAGGTTGGAGATCACCTGTCCGAGCCGCGAATCATGACCCGGTACCGAGAAGGTGTCGGTCGCGCCGCGGCCTTCGAAGCGGGCTTCGACGGCGACGTCATGGCCGAGCCGGGTTTCGTTGGCGACCGATGTCAGGGTCGTGAGGAGGCGGCGAACATCGACCGGCGTCGCATCCTGCCGCTGCAGTTCGGCATCGAGCCGGCTGGCATCGGAAATATCGGAAATCAGCCGATCGAGCCGTTTGACATCGTGCTCGATCACCGCCAGCAGCCGCGCGCGGCTGCTCTCGCTTCGCGCCAAGGGTAGCGTTTCGACCGCGGAACGCAGCGACGTCAGCGGGTTCTTCAATTCATGGGAGACGTCGGCGGCGAACATCTCGATCGCTTCGATGCGATTATAAAGCGCATCCGTCATGTCGCGCAGCGCGCCGGAGAGATGTCCGATCTCGTCGCGACGGCGGGTGAAATCAGGGATCTCGATGCGGGTCCGGATGCGGTGGCGGACCCGCTCGGCACTGTCGGCGAGCCGGCGCACCGGGCCTGCGATGGTGCTCGCCAGCAGCAACGACAGCATGATCATGACCGCCGAAGCGACGCCGCCGACCTTCAGAATGGCCAGCCGCTCGGCGGTCACCATCTGATCGATGTCATCGCCCTGGGTCGAGAGCATCAGCGCGCCGTGGATCGTGCGAAAATGCTGCACCGGCACCGCCACCGAGACGATCACCTCGCCGCGGTCGTTGACCCGCACCACGCTGCTCTTCTGGCCCTTCAGCGATTGCGCGACCTCCTGATAGCCGTTGCCGTTCTCCGGCCCGAGTTCGCGATAGAGCGGAAGGTCGCCGCGATTGAGCCAGGTGCGGACCGCGATCATGGTGCGCTCGGCAATGCCCGGCTTCTCCACCGCCGGCGGCGGCAGTTCGAAGCGCAGCACATCGCCGCGGCCGTAGAGATTGCGGCTGTCGAGAATGAGGTCGCCATCGCGGTCGTAAATCCGGGCCCGGGTCTTGGTCGGCGAAATCAGCTGGCGCAAGACCGGCGCGACGCGTTCCGGGTTGATCGGGAAATCCAGTCCGGCATATTCGTCCGGGGCGCCGTAGGTTTCGCCGGGCTTGAGATCCTGCAGCCGGTCCGGATCGATGGTGATGGTGTTGGTCTCGACGGTAGCGGACGCCGCAATCGCGCCGGCAATGATTTCGGCCTGCACCAGGAGGCTCTGCGCCCGCGCGTCGATCAGGCCGGCGCGGAATTGCGAGAGGTAAAGGATGCTCGCCACCAGCGCCACCAGGCCCGCCAGATTCAAGGAAACGATGCGGCGGGTCAGGCTGGAGAAGCTGAGCGCGAAAAAGAACTGCCCGGCGCGGCGCAGCCAGCCGAGCGGCCGCTGCCAGCCTCGCGCGCGCGGATTTTCGACGGCCGCGGTGTCGAGAGCGAGCGACGGTGAGGCGTCCTCGGCGTTCAGGCTTGCAGCAGGTTGCGTTCGATCAAGCAATGGCCAGACTGCCGGTTGTTTACGAGTGCGTCTTGAAGAAGCGCGTCGCGGTCTCAATACTACCCCAGCCGCGTCGCGGCGTCAGTTAACAAACTCCGCATCAGCCCCCGCAGATCAGGTTTCCTTGAAACGGTAGCCGACGCCGTACAGGGTTTCGATCATCTCGAAATCGTCGTCCACCACCTTGAACTTCTTGCGCAGCCGCTTGATGTGACTGTCGATGGTGCGATCGTCGACATAGACCTGATCGTCATAGGCTGCGTCCATCAGGGCGTTGCGGCTTTTGACGACGCCTGGCCGTGTGGCCAGCGCCTGCAGGATCAGAAATTCCGTCACCGTCAGCGTCACCGGCTCGTTCTTCCAGGTGCAGGTGTGTCGCTCCGGGTCCATGCGCAGCAGACCGCGGTCGAGCGCCTTGGCATCGGTTTCCTTGGGCACGGCGGTGGGATCCTTTGGAGCCGCGCGGCGCAGCACCGCTTTCACGCGTTCCACCAGCAGGCGCTGCGAAAAGGGCTTGCGGATGAAGTCGTCGGCGCCCATTTTGAGGCCGAATAACTCGTCGATTTCCTCATCCTTGGAGGTGAGAAAGATCACCGGCAGATCGGACTTCTGCCGCAGCCGCCGCAGCGTCTCCATGCCGTCCATGCGCGGCATCTTGATGTCGAGGATCGCAAGATCCGGAGGGCTGGTGCGGAAACCGTCTAGCGCAGATGCACCGTCGGTGTATGTCATGATGCGATAGCCCTCGGCTTCGAGCGCGATCGAGACGGAGGTAAGAATATTGCGGTCGTCGTCGACCAGGGCGATGGTGGGCATGAGCCTGCTTTCGGAACGGAGTGGCTTACACGGCGAGCGATCCAGCTATGCAGCGGATAGATGGGTTCGGACCAGTTCAACGAGCAATGCAAGCTGGGCTGAAGTGTGACCGAGTTCCGCAAAAGGCCCGAGCGAGACCATGCTTCAAGCCTATATAGACTCTCATTTGGCCAGGAAAAGGCCGTTTTTGCAATGAGATATACGGAAATTAACGATGCAGTTAACCCAGGATTTCGACGCCGGCAAGGTAGCCCGGTCCCTGCTGCGCCGCAGCCGACAGGGGGCCTTGGCGACCCTGATGGCCGGCAGCGGCGACCCCTATTGTTCACTGGTTAACGTGGCCAGCGATGCCGACGGCACGCCGATTCTTTTGATTTCGCGGCTGGCGCTGCACACGCGGAACATCCTCGGGGATGCCAGGGTCTCGTTGATGCTGGACGAACGGGCGGGGGGAGATCCGCTGGAGGGGGCGCGGATCATGTTGTCGGGCCACGCCGAGGAGGTGGCCCTCGATCAAACCACGATGTTGCGCCTGCGCTACCTCAGCGCCCATCCGTCCGCGCAAGCCTTCGTCGATTTCAGGGATTTTTCCTTTTTCAGGATCCGGCCAACGACCATGCACCTGGTGGCCGGTTTCGGGCGCATCGTGGACCTCAAGCCGGAGCAGTTTCTGACCGACATTTCCGATGCCGCCGCGCTGCTTGAGGCCGAGCCGAGTGCGATCGAGCACATGAATACCGATCATCGCGACGCCATTAACCTTTACGCCACCGGGCTGCTCGGCGCCGGTGCCGCCGACTGGCGCTGCACCGGTTGCGATCCCGACGGGCTCGACCTGCAGGCCGGCCCGACCACGCTGCGGCTGGAATTTCCGGAGCGGGTGACCGGGCCGGGAGAGTTAAGGAAGATGCTGGTCAGGCTGGCAAACGAGGCACGGGCCGGTCATGGACCGATCGCCGAGCGCTGATTCCGCATTGCGGTAAGCCTTTGAGCGGTATTGACCGCCTTGGAATAAACCAAGTAACGCGGGATCTGCTTGGCAAGCCCGGCGTTCGTCAGTAATAGGTCGCCGGACCGAAGCCGCAAGGCTATATCGAAGTTTACGGTCACCGCGACGAAGGCGCTTCCAGTGGCATTCGCGCTGGAGCAACGCGGGTTCGAGGAGGATCTTTCTGTGCAAGAGATGGGCGTGCATAACGGTGCCTTCGGTGCCGACAAATTCGGCTTCAAAAATCTCAAGGGCTTGAAATGGAATTTTGGCGCGCCGCAGCTCTACGAGCACTCCCTGGCTACCGGCGAAGCCGTGTTGTCCGCCGACGGCGCCTTGTGCGCTGACACCGGCGTGTTCACAGGCCGCAGTCCCAACGACAAATTTACCGTTCGCGACGCCTTAACCGACAAGAACATGTGGTGGGCCGGCAACCAGTCGATCACCTCGGCGCAATTCGAGGCGCTCTATGCCGACTTCCTCAAGCACAGCGAAGGCATGACGCTGTTCGCGCAGGATCTCTATGGCGGTGCCGATCCGGCGTTACGGATCAAGACCCGCGTCTACACCGAACTGGCCTGGCATTCGCTGTTCATCCGCACCTTGCTGATCCGCCCGGAGACATCGGAGCTGGTAGGCTTCGTGCCCGAACTGACCATCATCGATCTGCCGAGCTTCAGGGCCGATCCCAAACGCCACGGTGTGCGCTCGGAGAACGTGGTCGCGATCGATTTCGCCCGCAAGATCGTCCTTATCGGCGGGTCTTATTATGCCGGCGAGATGAAGAAGTCGGTGTTCACCATGCTGAACTATTATCTGCCCGAGAAGGGCGTGATGCCGATGCATTGCTCGGCCAATGTCGGCCCCGACGGCGACACCGCGATCTTCTTCGGCCTGTCCGGCACTGGCAAGACCACGCTGTCGGCTGATCCGAAACGCACGCTGATCGGCGACGACGAGCACGGCTGGGGCGCCGATGGCGTGTTCAATTTCGAAGGCGGCTGCTACGCCAAATGCATCAAGCTGTCGAAAGAGGCGGAGCCCGAGATTTATGCCGCCAGCAAGCGCTTTGGCGCGGTGCTGGAAAATGTGGCGCTCGATCCCTTTACCCGCGAGCCCGATTTCGACGACGGCGCGAAAACCGAAAACACCCGCTCCGCCTATCCGCTGGCATTCATCCCCAACGCCTCGCGCAGCGGCCGCGCGCCGCATCCGAAGAATTTGGTGATGCTGGCCGCCGACGCCTTCGGCGTGATGCCGCCCATTGCAAAATTGACGCCGGCGCAGGCGATGTACCACTTCCTGTCCGGCTACACCGCCAAGGTCGCGGGCACCGAGCGCGGCTTGGGCTCCGAGCCGCAGCCCGAATTCTCGACCTGTTTCGGCTCGCCGTTCCTGCCGCGCGATCCCTCAGTCTACGGTAATCTGCTGCGCGATCTGATCGCCAAACACGATGTCGATTGCTGGCTGGTCAACACCGGCTGGACCGGCGGCAAATACGGCACCGGCCGCCGCATGCCGATCAAGGTGACGCGGACGCTGTTATCCGCGGCGCTGAACGGATCGCTGCGCCATGCCGATTTCCGCACCGACAGATATTTCGGCTTCGCGGTGCCGACCTCGCTGCCCGGCGTCGAGCCGCATATTCTCGATCCGGTCAAGACCTGGGCCGACAAGGCCGAATTCGACAAGACCGCGCGCGCGCTGGTTGTCATGTTCCAAAAGAATTTTGCCAAGTTCGAAGCTGGCGTCGATGCCGAGGTCCGCGCCGCCGCGCCGGAAGTGAAACTCGCGGCGGAGTGAGATTAGCACTGGAATAGTGAGATTGTTGAAGCAAAAGGGCGGCGGGCAAGCCGCCCTTTCAGGAGCTAATGTTCAGCGCGTCGCTCCGCGCTGGACGCCCGGCGCCGGCAAGGCCTGCGGCGCGTTCGCGCGCACCGGCACGTTCCAGATCTCCTGGGCATATTCGCGGATGGTGCGGTCGGAGGAAAACCACGCCATCCGCGCGACGTTGAGGATCGAAGCCCGGGTCCATGCCGGCACCACCTGCCAGCGCGCGTCGATGCCGCGCTGGGCCTCGTAATAGGAATCGAAATCGGCGCTGACCATGTAGTGATCGAGGTGGCGCAGCGCGTGCGCGACCGATTCGAACCGGCTGGGGTCGCCGGGCGAAAACTCGCCGCCGCCGATCGCGTTGATGGCGCGCGACAGTTTTGGCGAACGCCGGATCACGTCGCTCGCATCCAGCCCCTGCTTGCGCCGCACCACCACGTCCATCGCCTCCATGCCGAAGATCGCGATGTTTTCCGCCCCGACATGATCGCGGATTTCGATATTGGCGCCGTCGAGCGTGCCGATGGTCAGCGCGCCGTTCAGCGCGAGCTTCATGTTGCCGGTGCCGGAGGCTTCCATGCCGGCGGTCGAGATCTGCTCGGAGAGGTCCGCGGCGGGTATGATCACTTCCGCCAGGCTGACATTGTAGTCGGGCAAAAACGCGATCTTCAGCCGTCCGCCGATCGCCGGATCGTTGTTGACGATGTCGGCGACGTCGTTGATCAGCTTGATGATCAGCTTGGCATAGCGGTAGCTCGCCGCCGCCTTGCCGGCGAAGATTTTTACCCGCGGCACCCAGTCTCGCGTCGGCTCGTCCTTGATCGCGTGATAGAGCGCGACGGCTTCGAGGATGTTGAGCAGCTGCCGCTTGTATTCGTGGATACGCTTGATCTGGACGTCGAACAGCGCCGCCGCATCGACCTTGATGTTGAGGCGCTCGCCGATCAGCCGCGCCAGCGCGATCTTGTTGTGGTGCTTGACGGCGCGGAACCGGTCCTGGAACGCGTTGTCGCTGGCATGGGCTTCGAGATGCTCAAGCTGGGTCGGATCGTCGAGCACGGCTTCGCCGCAGGCCTCGCGCAACAGATCGGTCAGTTTCGGATTGGCCAGCATCAGCCAGCGGCGGAAGGTGATGCCGTTGGTCTTGTTGGTGATACGGCCGGGATAAAGATGATTGAGATCGTGAAACACGGTCTCCTTCATCAGGTCCGAATGCATCGCCGAGACGCCGTTGATGCGGTGCGATCCGATGAAAGCCAGTTGCCCCATCCGTACCCTGCGGCCGGACCTTTCGTCGATCAGGGAGACCGAGGCGCGAAAATCGATGTCGCCGGGAGCGCGTACCTCCGCCAGCGCCAGATGCGCGACATTGATGCGGTAGATGATCTCGAGATGGCGCGGCAGCAGGCGCTCGAACAGTTCGACCGGCCAGGTCTCGAGCGCTTCCGGCAATAGCGTGTGGTTGGTGTAGGACAGCGTATCCACCGTGATCTTCCACGCGTCATCCCAGCGGATGTTGTGCAGATCGACAAGGATGCGCATCAGTTCGGTGACGGCGAGGCTCGGATGGGTGTCGTTGAGCTGCACCGCGGCCTTCGAGGCTAGGCCGCGCAGCTGCCCGTCGGCGGCAAGGTGGCGTTTGACCAGGTCCTGCAACGAGGCGGAGACGAAGAAATATTCCTGGCGCAGCCGCAATTCGCGGCCCGCCGGGCTCTCGTCATTCGGATAGAGGAACTTGCAGATCGACTCCGCGCGCGCCTCCTCGGCGCTGGCGCCGAGATAGTCGCCGGTGTTGAAGACGTCGAGCCGGAGCGGGTCGGGCGAGCGCGCCGACCACAGCCTGAGCGCGTTGACGTGCTGGCCCCGCCAGCCGACGATCGGGGTGTCGTAGGCGACAGCCTGGACGGTTTCCCCGGGATGCCAGATCGCGATGTCGCGGCCCCGGGCTTCGCGGTGTTCGACGCCGCCGCCGAAATGCACGTGGTAGACCACTTCGGGCCGCTGGAATTCCCAGGGGTTGCCGAAGCTCAGCCACTCGTCGGGATATTCCTGCTGCCAACCCTGCGCAATAATCTGGCGGAACAGGCCGAAATCGTAGCGGATGCCATAGCCGATCGCGGGAATGGCAAGCGTCGCCATGCTCTCCATGAAGCAGGCGGCCAGCCTGCCAAGACCGCCATTGCCGAGCGCCGCATCCGGCTCGCATTTGCGCAACTCCGAAAGACCGACGCCGAGATCGCCGAGCGCCACCTCGAACACCGGCAAAAGCCCCATATTGTTCAGGGCGTCGGTGAACAGGCGGCCGATCAGAAATTCCAGGCTGAGGTAATAGACCCGCTTGGCGCCGGCATCGTAGCTGCGCTTTTCGGCGGTCAGCCAGCGGTGCACGATGCGGTCGCGCAGCGCCAGCGCCGCAGCCTTGTACCAATCGTGCTTGGTTGCCATGCCGGCATCCTTACCGATCGCAAGCCGAAGTTTGCCGAGGATCGCGCTCTTGATCTCTGTCAGTGCCAGTTCGTCAACGGGCTGGCCGGGCGCTGCAAAATTCACTGGGAATGATGGATCGGACAACTTCGGCATCCCCCTCGACTGAGTTCTTGGCAATGATACGCGCCTTGAGCCGGGATCGAAACCCGCTCGTTGGCTTCGATTGTGCACGCGTGCATGCTTTTTATGCAAGGACCGGGCCGATTTTTTGTCATTCAGCGCACGCGCCCGTTGTGTGATAGAATGAGTTTCGGGAAATCCGATGTCGTAAATTCTGCAGAGGATTTGGCTATGAGACGGACCATCGAGATTGCCGCCGCCGCGCTGCTGCTGTTCTGCATCACCGCCGCCAGCGCAGCCGCCGCCGGCAGGATAGGCCACAGCGCGGACGGCCTGAGCTGCGCGTATGGCGTCCCAGCCAACGCCTCGCCGGCGGCGCGCTGTGCCGCAATCCGTCGCCAGTGCGGCGGAAAATTTGCCGCCAATTATTGCGGCGGCAAGCTGCTGTCGGCGATGTGAGCCGGGCCGAAAGAGGCCACCGATGGCGGCGGACCCGAAAGGAGCCGGCCATGCCAAATTGGGTAGGACCTCTTTTCGTCTTTTGCGCCTCGTTGGGTTTATCGGCTTTGCATTTCGTCAAAGGCAACAAGGTCACAAGAACGAATTAAGAACAACTTAGCAACCTTTTGATATATCATAGTGATTCGGTGCGCCACCTGCACAACATCTAGCGTCCAACCGAGCATTCGAGGACTACATGTCCACCACCGCCTTCGATTCCTTCGCGCTCACGCGCATCGCCGACTTCGCCCGCTCGCTGTCGCGGCTGCATCAGGCCTCGCGCCGCCAGCCCATTGACGACGACACGATCGACCGTGAGTTCAATGCCGTCTGCCGGTCGGTCTGGGGCTACGCCACGGAGGATTTCTCGGACGATTTGTTTTCCGATCAGGATCACGCCTTTCTCGATTCGCTAGACGAGGCGAAGGCGCGCATCTTCGCCGCTGGCCAGGGCTACGACCTTGTCGACGACGATGGCATGCTGACGGACTGGTGGGGCTATTGCTGGATGATCCTGGCCGAAAAACGCGGCCTGCTGACGTCGGAAAACCGGGCGGCGGCGCGCGCACAGATCGAGGAAAAATATCTGACGGCGCCGAACGTGATCGGCGTCATCGTCGGACGGTGAGCCTTATAACTTTTCGAGCCGCCCCGAACTAACCTCGTCCGGGGCAGATACCGGTTCGGGGGAAAAAAACTTGTCAATAATAAAGAATGCAGCCTTGGTCCGGATTCAATCAGGACCGGAAAGGCTCTGGTCCGCTTCCGCCCGCTTGTCGCGCGACGCGGCCGCCTTCGGCACCGCGGTCGCGGGCAATGTCGCGTCGCGGCCGGCCCCGGGCGGCGGCGTGTCACGCGCGAGCGTATCCGCAGCTACCGGCGCCACCTTGATCTCGCCGAGCCGCGCGCGCACCTCAGTGGTCAGGCCTGGATAGGAAGCTACCGGGGTGAATTCGGCGCTGTCGCTGGTACCAGCCTTGACCCCGGAATAGGCCACCAGCCCGCTGGTGGTGGCAATCACGTCCCCGGGACGCAAGGAGGGGTCGAGCGTCAGGTCGACCGGTGCGAGCCCCGCGGGGTCGCGGCCGTTGCAGGTGCAGTCCGCGCGCAGCGCCTTGCGATAGGCATAGGCGTTTTCGCTGTCGGCATAGCGTTCGCCGCTGCCCGACGACGCGCCATCGATAGAGCCGCCGAAGAAGACCTTGGTCGGGCTCGCCGGGCAAAAGGCCTGGCACATCTGCGCCGGCGTCGCACCGCCCCGCGCCGTCAGCGGGAAATATCGGCCATCGCAGTTGCGCACGCAAAAGGCCGGTCCGGTGCCCGCCGATGCCAGCGCGCGCGGCGGCGCCCCGGGCGGCTGGTTGAGGCCTGTGGGATCGGCGAAGGGATTCGACTGCGGAGGGGTTTTTGGCGGCTGCCTCTGGAAGGCGCCAAAGAAAAAATCGAGCAGGCTTTCGGCAGCCGCGATGCGCGGCTCAACCAGAACTGCGAGAGCCAGCGCGAAGGCTGCCACCGGCATCATGCGGCGGCGAATGCGCGAATCGGTCAACCATGTACGCAACGCCTACTCCACCCGACACGATCGACCCACGGGCGAGGGTTGCCTCAGCCCGGATCGAGGTTAGTGCGGGATGGTAAACGAGCGGTGAGCAGGCGATGGGTGGCCGAAAAGAAATGCTTCTCTCTTGACCTCTGTGCGCCTGCGGGATGCACTCGCTGCGGCTATAGATGAGTTGTTCCGCAATGCTGTCATGATGCGGTTCCGGTTGACCGCACGCGCGGCAGTCTTGACGGTGGGGACGATTCGTAAGCCCTCCCGCCAAGCTCTAGCCTCCTCATGATCAGTATCGACACGCTCTGGATTCCCTTTACCGTCACCGCGGCGCTCGGCCAGGTGGCGCGTAACGCAATGCAGCGGCAATTGACCGGGCCGCTGGGCACCTGGGGCGCCACCAATATCCGCTTCCTGTTCGGCTTTCCGTTCTCGATCGGGTTTTTCGCAGTCGTGCTGGCGGCGACCGGCGACCCTGTTCCATGGCCGACGACGGCGTTCTGGCCATGGCTTTTGCTCGGCGCACTCAGCCAGATCATAGCCACCGGACTGATGCTGCTTGCCATGAACGAGCGCTCGTTCGTGGTGACGACGGCCTATCTGAAGACCGAGGCGATCCAGACCGCGATCTTCGGTTTTGTCTTCCTCGGCGATCATCTCAGCGTTTCGAAGGTGATCGCGATCCTGATTGCGACAGCAGGCGTCGTCATCACCGCGCTGCGGCTTGGCGGTGAAAAGAATTTTGCGGAATTGAAGCCGACGATAACCGGCTTGGTCGCGGCGGCGGCCTTCGCGCTGTCGGCGATCGGTTTTCGCGGCGCCATCATCACGGTGCCAGGCGTGTCGTTCGTGACCGCGGCGTCCTATACGCTGGTGTTGGGGCTATTCTTGCAGACCCTGGTGCTGTCGATCTATCTGCTGGCGCGTGCGCCCGAGGTGCTCAGGAAAATTCTCGGGCTGTGGCAACCCTCAGTTTTCGCTGGCTTCATGGGCGCGTTCGCCTCGCAGTTCTGGTTCTTGGCGTTTGCGCTGACGGCGGCCGCCAACGTGCGCACGCTGGCGCTCGTCGAGGTCTTGTTCGCGCAGGGCGTCGCCTACTATTCCTTCAAGCAGCCGCTGGCGGCGCGTGAACTCACAGGCATCGCGCTGATCGTGATCGGGGTCGCGCTATTGGTCGCGGCTTAGCGCCTGATGCCGATGAGGACGGCTGAGATGGGGCAGCGGGCCGAAGCCTAATTCCTGTCGTCCGGCAGCACCGGCAGCGGCGACACCTCGACGCCTTCCTCGATCAAGGCGCGCGCTTCATCCGGCGAAGCCTCGCCGTAGATCGGGCGATGCTCGATATCGCCATAATGCATCTTGCGGGCTTCATTGGGAAAACGCTCTCCGACATTGTCGGCGTTCTTGACAATGTGCTCGCGCAATTCCCGGAGTTTGGCGCGCAACTCCCGTTCCTGGGCCAGCAACAGCGGCGTGGACGCGGGCGCGGTGACTTCCGCCGCCGGAGCAGGCGCCGGGACCGCGCCATCGCGCCGCCTCTTGCTGACGATCTGCGGGGCCATGATGGCCTTTTCCACCCTGACCGAACCGCAGGCCGGACAGCTCACCAGCTGGCGCTTGACCTGCGCATCATAGGCGGAAGAGCTTTGAAACCAGCTTTCGAAGGCATGGCCACGCGCGCAGTGCAGCGAGTAAAGGATCATGCCGATCCCCGCACCAAATGCAAATGTTCGGGGCCAGCCTTGGCATCGGCTATACTGAATCGCCTTCCATGCTGCAGTGAGGGCACCGCCTTGCGCGCGCTCTCGACGGTGGCGGGATCAATCTTCGCCATGAACACACCGGGCTCGACGCCGCCTTCGGCCAGCACCACGCCCCAGGGATCGACGATCAACGAATGGCCAAAGGTCTCGCGCTTGTTCTCGTGCGTGCCGGCTTGCGCCGCGGCGAACACGAAGCAGCCGTTCTCGATGGCGCGGGCGCGCAACAGCGTATGCCAATGCGCCTCGCCGGTCTTGCGGGTGAAAGCGGAAGGCACGGTGAGGAACGAAGCGCCGCTTTCGGCGAGCGCCCGGTACAGCGCCGGAAACCGGACGTCATAGCAGATCGTCAGGCCGATGCGGCCCCAGGGCAGGTCGGATATCACGGCGGTTTCGCCGGGCTGATAATTGGCGGATTCGCGATAGCTTTCGCCGTCAGGCAGATCGATGTCGAACATATGGATCTTGTCATAGCTTGCGATGACAAGGCCATCCGGCCCGATCAGGAAGGAGCGGTTGACGGCTCTTTCCGGCGAAGCGCGCAGCGCCAGCGAGCCAACATGGAGATGAATTTTCAGTTCGCTCGCCAGCGCGCGATAGGCCTTCAACGAAACATCGTCTTCCTCGGCGGCGAGATGTTCGAACAGCGCCTTGCGATTGAGCTGCATCATGTTGCTGACCTCGGGGGTGAGCACATAGTCGGCGCCCTGGGCCGCCGCCTCGCGGATCAGCTTTGTTCCCTGCTCGAGGCTGGGCTCCGGCAACAACCCCGTGCGCATCTGCACCATGGCGGCGGTAAAGCTGAGATCCGTGCTCATGAATTGGCCTTCTCGCCCGCCAGCAACGCATCGAGCTTGCCCGCGCGATCGAGCGCGTAGAGTTCGTCGCAGCCGCCGACATGGGTTTTGCCGATGAAAATCTGCGGATAGGTCGAACCGGCGCCGGCGCGCTCCCACATTTGTTGCCGCAGCGTCGGATCGGTGGCGACATCGTGCTCGGTGAAGGCGGCTTTTTTTCGCGTCAAGAGTGACTTGGCCGCGCTGCAATAGCCGCAGCCCGGGCGGGTGTAGATTTCGATGGCGGCAGTCATCTCGTGCTTCGGCTTTCGGGTAGTATGGTTGTCGGATTATATGGGAGCTTTGTTGGTATCCACAACCCGGGCGAACACCAACACGTCGACTTGAGCCGCCTTGGCTCGGAGTAACGCCCGCGCGCACGCGTCCACGGTGGCGCCGGAGGTAAGAACGTCGTCGACGAGTACCACCCGCCGGCCCTGAATGAGCGATTGCCGGTCCGCGGCGACCTTGAAGGCGCCCTGCACGTTGCTGGCGCGCTGCAATCGGTTCAGGCCGATCTGCTGCTGGGTCGGGCGCACCCGCCGCAGCGCTTCGGATTGCAACTTGACGCCGGACTGCCGTTCAATCACGCGTGCGAGCGCGCCCGACTGATTATAGCGGCGGCTCCAGCCGCGCCGCCAGTGCAGCGGAACCGGGACCAGCATATCGGCCTCATCGAGCAGTTCGCGCCCGGCGCGCGCCATCCAGCGCCCCATCGCCGGCGCCAGATCGGTGCGGTCCTGGTATTTCAGCGCATGCACCAGCGTCTTGGCGACGTCGTCGTAACGCACCGCGGCGCGGGCGCGCGCATAGGCTGGCGGATCGGATATCGCTTCCATCGAAAGCATGTCAGGCCCGGGATCGTAGACGAAGGGAATGCCGAGCCGCGGGCAAAACGGCGGCGCGATAAACGCCAGTTTTGCCCAGCATTTGGCGCAGACGCCTTCGCCATCGACAGGTTCGCGGCAGGCCACGCACAGCGTCGGCAGCGCGATGTCGAGCGCCAGTTTTGCGGCATGCGACCACGCCCCGCGGCAGATATTCAGCGCGCCGCGCAAATGACGCGCGATGGCGCGCGATGGAGATGGCCTGATGTCCATGCGCAGGACGCTACCGCCGGCTGGCGTGGCGCTCAAGGGCACCTGATCCAAGCTCACTGCCGCACGAGGCGCTGGCGAAAGCCCGGCCGATAGGCGAGCCGGGTGTGACCCGCGCAGTAGGGCAGGCCTTCGACGGGCGGATTGCCGCAGAAAGAAAAATCCGGAGCGCCCGGGGTGCTGATCGGCCAGCGGCATCTCGCCTCGCTCAACTCAAGCAACGAGCAGCAATGTTCGCGGTGGATCGGCTCGTCGTCGGCCGCGGGCAGCGGTTCGGCCTGCAACGCGCGGAGCATGAGGTACCTCAGTTTCGGCGGCCGTCCCGGGCCGCGTCCCTTCGGCGCATCCTTTCGCGCCTGACGCCGTGCATCACCGGCTTTTTTTCCGCGCGTCAGATTGAGGCGGGAAAGTTTGCCGATGACGGCGTTGCGGCTTACCCCGATGTCGTTGGCAATTTGGCGGCAGGACAGCCCGGCTGCAAAGCAGGCTTTCAGGAGTGCGACCCGTTCGTCAGTCCAGGTGGGTTCGTTGGCGATCATGTTGATGGTCCCGAGCTTAAGAGTGATCACGCCTAATCCTGGCCTCGCTGTCGCCCGACCGGCCCGCGCCCTGACATCATGGCGCCTTGCCATTGTCGCGGATCGAAAGCAGCCCGTCCTTGATGGCGAGCCGAATGCCTTCCTCGATCAAGGTCCTGGCGACGCCGGGAACGCTGGTGCCGTGGGTGCCCTGCCTCACCAGCTTTTCGAGATAGCCGATGGTCGAGAGCGCCAACGTAATCGGAACACGGTCGGTTTCGGCTTTTTCTGTGGCCATGCCAAAAACTAGCCGTTAAAGGGTGTACTGAAAAGTATCTTTTTAGAGTCTATTTGGCTTCCTTGCGGTTGAAGGCGGGAGTTCGGTAACGGCCGCAAACGGCGCCACGGGCGCCGAATTGCCAGCTCATAGGAGATCGGCGTACCAACCTCGGATGGCCCCGAACCCAACCACCCCGCCCGTCCTGTTCGACCGCGGCTTGCTGCGCACGCGACAGGATCGTGCGCGGCGCCTTGGGACAGCGAGCTTCCTTCTCGATCGCGTGGCAGAGGACATGGTGGAGCGGCTTGACGCAGTGCTGCGGCAATTCAAGCACGCGGCCGATATTGGCACCGCGGCAGATCAGGTGCGCCTCGCGCTGGCGGGACGCGTGGAACAGCTTGAGCCCATCGATCTAACGGCGCTTAAGACCGAGACGCTGCCGCTGCAGCCGCAATCGCTCGACCTTGCGGTGTCTGCGCTCGCCTTGCAGTTCGTCAACGATCTGCCAGGCGTGCTGGCGCAGATCCGCCGCGCCTTGAAACCCGACGGGCTATTGCTGGCCGCGATGATCGGCGGCGATACGCTGAGCGAGCTCAGGCAATCTTTTGCCGCGGCGGAAACCGAATGCGAAAGCGGAGTCTCGCCCCGGGTCGCGCCGTTTGCCGATCTGCGCGACGTCGGCAGCCTGCTGCAGCGCGCAGGCCTGGCGCTGCCGGTCACCGATGTCGATCGCGTCGTGGTGCGCTACGACCATGCGTTCGCGTTGATGGCCGACCTCAGGCGCATGGGCGCGACCAACATCCTGGTCGAGCGGCGGCGGAAACCGACCCGCCGCGCCACGCTGTCGCGAATGGCGCAGATTTACGGCGAGCGCTTTGCCGATGCCGACGGCCGTATCCGCGCCACCTTCGACGTGATCTGGCTGTCGGGCTGGGCACCGCATCAAAGCCAGCAGCAGCCGCTGCAGCCCGGTTCGGCGAAGGCCAGTCTGGCGGCGGCGGTAAAGGGGCCGGTGAATCGCGGCTGATCGCATCCCGGACGCGGTGCCGCGGCTTCACGCCGCTCCGCAGAGCCGCGCCCCATGATGATGTAGCCTGCGGCGCAGACCCGGATCAGCAGCGCACCACGCCGCGAACGCGGCGCGGCTCGCGGCATCCGGGGGCCCTCACATCAACAGATCGATCAGATGCGGGATCAGCGGGATGTCCGCAGCGGGCATCGGGTAGTCGCGCAGTTTGTTGGCGCGGACCCAGGCCAGCTGCTGTGCCTCGCGCGCAATCACCTCGCCGTCCCAGCGCCGGCAAATGTAGAGCGGCATCAAGAGATGAAAATCGTCGTAAGCGTGGCTCGCAAACGTCAGCGGCGCAAGGCAGGCTTCCTTGACCCCGATGCCGATTTCCTCGTGCAGTTCGCGGATCAGGGTCTGTTCCGGCCGCTCGCCGGGCTCGACCTTGCCGCCGGGAAATTCCCATAGGCCGGCGAGCGTCTTTCCCTGCGGTCGCTGCGCGATCAGCACGCGCTTGTCGGCATCAACCAGCGCACAGGCGACGACGAGGACGACGTTGATGCGAGCGACGTTGATTTGAGCCATGCGCTGATGCGTTGGGGACCGGTCTCGGCGAAACCTCGAACGGTTCGGAAGGGGTTCATCAACCTTAACCGAACCGGGTCCGTACTTCTACGATCCGTATAAGTTCTGATTAAGCCGCGGGCGCTAGAAATCTACGCGATTTCAACCGGTAGAGGCATCACCATGTGCACCTTGTCCCGCATCGTCGGCCGTTTCTCAAGGGATCAGCAAGGCAACATCGCAATCATTTTCGCGATCGCCTGCGTCCCCTTGATATCAGCGATTGGATGCGCGATCGACTACTCCAAAGCTCTCCAGACCACCGCGAAGCTGCAGGCCGCCGCCGATGCCGCCAGCGTCGGATCAATCGCAAGGACATCGGCGGCCTTTGCTGAAGCAGGTTCGATGACGGTGGACGGCCCCATCCCCGATGGCGTGGGGGATGCGACCAAAATCTTTAGCGGCTATATCGCGGGCATACCCAACTACACCCTCAACGGCGTGACCGCACCGGTGGTAACGCCTGCAAACCCCAACTGCACCGCGATCTCGACCGTACAAGTCTGTCCAACGGTGGTAAAATCCAACGGCACCGTTAGCTCGACCGTAAAATTCTCTGCCAATGTGCCCAACACGTTTCTCGGGCTGATCGGCCAGAGCACGATGACGGTCACCGGCAGTTCGACCTCTACCGCCAATGTCCCGGTGTATGTCGACTTTTACCTGCTGCTGGACAACTCGCCGTCGATGGGCGTCGGGGCGACGCCGGCCGACGTGGCCACCATGGTAAGCGCGACGTCGGCGGCAAGCTTCGGTGGAAATCAGTACTGCGCCTTCGCCTGTCACGACACCGCCAAGGGCGCTACCGACGATTTCTATACCTTGGCCAAATCGCTCAACGTGACCATGCGAATTGACGTTTTGCGCGCGGCCACGCAGCAGCTGATGGACACCGCTGCCGCCCCGGGCATGCAGACCTATGCCAACCAGATCCGGATGGCGATCTATGATTTTGGCTTGTCTTCGGGTACCGCCGGCCTGACGAATGTCTT
>NZ_JBEKXH010000002.1:0-52995 GCF_049512235.1 Bradyrhizobium sp. | reverse complement strand
GAAATTCCGCATTCAGTCGTCGAAGGTCCTCGAGGCGCAATTCCGTGCGCTCGGCGCGATCCCGCAGGTGATGGCGTTCAGCGAGGTGTATCAGGCGCTGCAGACCGGCGTGGTCGATGGCGAGGAAAACACCTGGTCGAATATTTACACCCAGAAGATGAACGAGGTGCAGAAATACGCGACCATCACCAATCACGGCTATATCGGCTATGTCGTGGTCGTGAACAAGAAGTTCTGGGACGGTCTGCCTGCCGACCTGCGCGGCGAGCTCGAAAAGGCCATGAAGGAAGCCACCGCATTTGGCAACGGGCAGTCGGCGAAGGAAAACGAGGACGCGCTCGAGGCGATCAGGAAGGCCGGCAAGACCGAGATCATCACGCTGACCGAGGCGCAGGACGCCGCCATGCGCAGGGCGATGGAGCCGGTCTACAAGGACGTCGCAGGCCGGGTCGGCCAACCCTTGATCGACGAGTTCGTCAGGGAAACCGGCGGAGCCAGCCACTAGAGCATGAGAGATGCTGCTTCGCATACTTGATCGGCTCGAGGAAATCATCATCGCCTCGCTGATGGCGGCCGCGACTATTCTGATCTTCATATCCGTCGTGCACCGGTTCGGCACCGGCGTGCCGTTCCTCTATCCCTATTTGATCGCCATCCACATTTCCTGGGCGCAGGAACTGTGCATCTACATGTTCATCTGGATGGCGAAGTTCGGCGCGGCCTATGGCGTTCGCACCGGCATCCATGTCGGCGTCGACGTCCTGATCAATCAGCTCAATGCGCGCTGGCAGAAGGGCGTCATTCTGTTCGGTCTGTTCGGCGGCGCGCTGTTTACTTTTGTCGTCGGCTCGATGGGTGCGAAGTTCGTGCTCGAATTGATGAGCACCGACCAGGTCTCGCCCGATCTGGAACTGCCGAGCTGGATCGTCTACGCCTGCATCCCGCTCGGCTCCTATCTGATGTGCTTCCGATTTCTGCAGGTGTCGTGGCGCTATTTCCGGACCGGCGAACTGCCGCATCATGATGCCACCCATGTCGACGGCGTCGAAGTCAGCGCCAAGGCGCCGATCGCGCTCGGAGAAGCGTGATGAGCGCGGCCCTTATTTTCGGACTGCTGTTCGCCCTGATGCTGACGGGCATGCCGATTTCGATTTCGCTCGGCCTCACCGTCCTGACCTTCCTGTTTACGATGACGGAGGTGCCGATCGAGAGCGTCGGACTGAAGTTGTTTTCCGGCCTCGACAATTTCGGCATCATGGCGATCCCGTTCTTCATCCTGGCCGGCACCTTTCTGACCCGTGGCGGGGTGGCGCGGCGCATGATCGCCTTCACCACCTCGCTGGTCGGCCATCTGCCGGGAGGCCTTGGGCTGGCCGGGGTGGCGGCGTGCGCGATGTTTGCGGCGATTTCGGGATCCAGCGTCGCCACCGTGGTGGCGATCGGTTCGATCATGATGCCGGCCATGGTGGATCACGGCTATCCGCGCCGCTTCGGAGTCGGCGTGATTTCGACCTCGGGCGCGCTCGGCATCCTGGTGCCGCCGTCGATCATTCTGGTGCTGTACGGCGTCTCCACCAACACCTCGATCGGCGCGCTGTTCATGGCCGGCATCGTGCCCGGCATCATGCTGGCTTCGATGCTGGCTACCGTCACCTGGTTCATTGCCTGGCGCAACGGCTATCCGCGGATGCCGCGGGCGAGTTTTGGTCAGCAATGGGCCGCGTTCCGTGAAAGCGTCTGGGGCCTGTTGCTGATCGTGATCGTGCTCGGCGGCATCTATGGCGGCATCTTCACGCCGACCGAAGCCGCCGCCGTGGCAGCGGTCTACGCGTTCTTCATCACCGTGTTCGTCTACAAGGAACTGAAATTCCTCGAAGCAGGCAAGGTGCTGCTGCAGGCGGCGAGCATGAGCTCGATGCTGCTCTACATCATCACCAACGCGGTACTGTTCTCGTTCCTGATGACGCACGAGCAGATCCCGCAGCAAATGGCGGCCTGGATCATCGACAAGAATTTCAGCCTCTGGATGTTCCTTTTGGTCGTCAATGTGCTGCTGCTGGCGGCCGGCAACGTGATGGACCCGTCGTCGATCCTGTTGATCATGGCGCCGATCCTGTTTCCGCTCGCGACCAAGATCGGTATCCATCCGGTCCACCTCGGCATCCTGATGATCGTCAACACCGAGGTCGGATTGTGCCATCCGCCGGTCGGCCTCAATCTCTATATCGCCAGCGGTATCGCCAAAATGGGCATCAGCGAGATCACTATCGCGGTGCTGCCCTGGCTGTGCGCGATGCTGGCCTTTCTCGGGCTGATTACATACATTCCGGAAATCTCGCTGTGGCTGCCGCGCCTGCTCGGCATGGTCTAGCCTTATTGTTTCAAAGGCGGCAGATTACATCTTGGTAACGCGGGCCACTCTTGCCAAACTGTAAGTTGAATACGCCTAAAAGCGCGTCATGTTGATGCAAGCTTGACAGGAGGCCGACATGAGGAAGTTTACTATCGCCGGTATTGCGGCGCTCGCCATCGCCGGTTCGACCGCGGTCTATGCCCAGCATCGCCCGTGGTTTCACGAGGGCATGGAGCATTTCCGGATCAGCCCGGAGGACCGGGCGGCGTTTGCCGATGCGCGGATCGCCGCGGTTCATGCCGGGCTGAAACTCAATCCCGATCAGGAAAAGCTGTGGCCGCCGGTCGAGGCCGCGGTGCGGGATTTCGCCAAACTGCGGATCGACCGCGCCAATGCGCGGATGAATGCGAAGCCGGATGATGCGCAAGGCCAGAAGCCCGACGATCCGGTGGCGCGGCTGCGCGAGCGCGCCGACAATATGGCGACCACGGCGGCGGCGCTGAAGAAGATCGCCGATACGGCCGACCCGCTCTACAAGACCCTCGACGACGGCCAGAAACGGCGGCTTGCCGTCCTGACACACAGGCAGGGCGGTTTCGGCGGCGGCTGGCGGCACCCCGGCTCAGAGCGGGGCATGATGGGCGGCGACCGGGATCACGGCCACGAGCGCCAGGGCGGCCGGGGCGGGGATGACGGCGATCGGGATGGCCCCGACCGGCTCTAGCCGCGCGAGCGTTGCATGACTCGGAGGCTCCAGAGAAGCCGCCGGATCCGGCGGCTTTTTCGCTGCTTCGCACCGCCGGGGGCCGGGAATAAACTGCCGCATTGCTGGACATCGGGGGGTCGCTTTGCTAAACGACGCCCTCTTGCGAAGGCTTTCCGGGCCGGTTCCGGGCGCATAGCTCAGTTGGTAGAGCAGATGACTCTTAATCATCGGGTCCCAGGTTCGAGCCCTGGTGCGCCCACCAATGGTTTCAGGCACTTAGTGGTAACCTAGATTCCGTGCCATGGTGGTCGTCTGCTGTGCGCGCTTCTCACAAGCGTGTCCGGCGTCGACCTGCCGAATTGCGAAGGGCATCGGGAATAGACCATTCCCAGGCTGGACGCGGTTTAACACACGATCTCGTTTGGTTTCCCTAACTTAACCACCGCCAGCGCGTTCGACGACCGGCTTGCGACCGTCGCTTCGGTGCGATAGCGCGGGAGATGATCCTCGAGCGAGTAGAAAACGCACAGCGCGAGGCTGGCCCAGACCGCCGCACTGAAATAAAGCGACATCCAGGCAATCTCATCCTTCCACTCAGCAAAGTCGTGCGTCACGACCCAACGCGTGCTCACGTCACGGAGACCATCGAGAGGTCTCAGGAGCGTGCTGCCGACGGCGACCTCGGCCCGCCATCGGCTCAGATACATCGGCACATCGATGGTCACGAGAAACGCCAGATAGCCTGCGATAGCGATGATCGCGATGGCGAGGACCAGGCGAACCGGACCATCGAACTCCGGTAGCAACCGGCAAAGTCCAAACCCAACTGCGAAGAAGGCAACGGCCCATATCGAATTTTCGATGGCGTTGCCCAAATAGTGGGTGGTCAGCACGGCATACCATGAGAAGCATTCCGCGATGAGGATCAACGGCACGATCACCCACGCGGCGTTCAAGGTGGTGTCCGCTCCCGTCATCGTGCCCAGCTGGTGCAGGATCATCGCCCACTGCGCCGCGAAGCACACCTCGGCCGCGGTTGCTACCGACCGACCGACGACAACGCTCGACAGCCAGGTGTCGAACAAGCAGATCCGCTGAACATCCGCGCGCGGAAGGAACGACCTGAATGCGCAGCCGAAAACATAGGCCGCACTGAGGAGGAGCATGAGCTCGATGCCGGAGGTGCTGCCGAGACTGCCAGTCGGCTGTTCGTGGAGCTGGCGATACAGAAAGAACCAAACGGCGATATTGGCGCTGCTGACCAGGGTCAACAGACCCCACCACCAGGACAGGGGATTTGACCAGGCCAGGGAACTTGACCGCGCCCGCCATTCCAAACTCATGGATCGCTCCGCGTGTGACCGAACTGACATCTGATTGTAGTGATACTGTCACAAACTCGCGGCCAGTCACGACAAAAAAATATGTGTGCTGCGGGTGCTTGCGGGATGGTGCAGCCGGTTGGCGGGCGGCGCCAGGGTAGGCGGGGCCGGAGTTGCACCCGTAAGCCGGATACCGGGCTTGACGTAATCCGATCAATGTCGAGCGAACGCTGAAAATCCGTCATCATCGCGCTCTCCGCGGAAGTGCCCCTGAACGAAGGCGCCGTGCGGGTCTTTTCCCTCACGCGGCCGCTTGCTGCCGCGATGCGCCGATTTGGATCTGGTCGACGGCTTGCGCGTGCTTGCGTCATCACCCAGGGCGGGCAGCGGTGGCGCGGTGCGGCGGCCGAGGTGTCGAGCATCTTTTGCCATGCCGCGCCTGCTTCGCCGGAAGCGATCTGCTCAAGAGCGCACGCGCGGGTGAACAGCGCCAGATAATTGGCGGGATCGCGCAGCAACGCGGGATCGAGCCCTCCTCGATGGCCCGGCGATGCTGACCCATTTCGTGAAAGATGACGCCAGGTTCCCGTCGATACCGTTGCCTTGTGCCCCGGGCCACTGCGGCTGGCTTTGGAAAACCGCACCGAGGGTCGCGTGTTGCCGGCGGTCTGGGTGACGAACCAGGCGCTGGACGATCTCCTGAAGCGACGCAAGCCTGTTCGCACGGCAAAGCGTCTCCTCACCAATCAGAGCTTCCGCGACATCTACCGCACCCAGACGCTCGCCATCGGCCAGCGCCTCAAGATCTTGAGCCTGACTTTCCTGTTCAGTGATCTCAAGGACTCCACTGAGCTCTACAAGCGCGTCGGTGAC
The DNA here is from genome assembly GCF_049512235.1 of Bradyrhizobium sp. Taxonomy (GTDB): domain Bacteria; phylum Pseudomonadota; class Alphaproteobacteria; order Rhizobiales; family Xanthobacteraceae; genus Bradyrhizobium. The sequence continues at coordinate 47,741 of NZ_JBEKXH010000002.1, read as the reverse complement.
CTCGTCGCTTTCGATCTGGTCGACGAGCATTTCAGGCTGCTGGGGAAGATTATCGCGTCCGAAAGGGGGGCAGTGGTGAAGACCGTTGGCGATGCCGTCATGGCGACCTTCGAGACGCCTGACCGCGCCATTGCCGCTGCGATCCGCATGCGCGAGGCGATGAGCGATCTCGGCGCCGAGCGTCAGCATCAGAGCCTGCGCCTGAAGATGGGCATCCATGAAGGCTCACGCCTCGCGGTCATACTCAATGACCAGCAGGACTATTTTGGCCAGACTGTGAACATCGCCTCGCGCGTCCAGGGCCTTGCGGCCTCGCGCTCGATCGTGGCGACGCAATCGGTGGTGGAGAACGCGCATGCCCGGGCCCTGCTCGAGACCAACGGGCTAAAGCCAACGCTCAGACGCGTGGCGTTGAGCGGCATCGCCGACAAGGTGTCGGTCTACGATATCTCTTGAACACGGCGGTGGTCGGGGTAAGTCGGATGGCAGGACGCGCATGGTTTTCTAACTTGCGGATTGTCATGTGTTCGATCATGCGCTGCCGCAGCGGCTTATGGCCTTCCGGGATTCAGGCCGCATCCGGATCGTCATGGGCCTTTCATCCAATCGTAGCGCTGCACCGGGCCGCGCAACTTCTGGGCTTGAGAAAATCCAGTTGCATCAGTGTATGGAGGGGTTAGGCTAACGGGAAAAAAACCGCCTCGATACGTGACCGGACGAAATGTCGGATCGAAAAAGGTTGGGCTGCGCTCTTGTCGATGGACAGGGGCGCCACAGGGAGGGGATGCGATGACCAGGGCGGTACACGCTTTGCCGGACAACTCGCGCCGGCAATTCTTGAAGGCAACGGGATTCGGTGTCGCCGGGGCTGCGCTCGGCGTGCGCCCCGGAGTTGGAGCGCCGAAGACCATGTCAATCATGCACGAAAACTCGTTCATCAGGACCTATGACGAGTATTTCCAGAAGGCGCTGATCCCGGCCTACGAGAAGCTCACCGGAGTCAAGATAAAATACGAGCTGGTCAGCGTTGGCGGCCTGCAGACCCGTGTCACTACCGTGGCAGAGACCGGATCGGGTCCGGACATGACGCTGAACTTCTTCAACTGGCCGTTCCTGTACGATGAGAAATATGTCGATGTCGGTGATGTCGCGGAGGAGGTAGGCAAAAAAAGCGGCGGCTGGCATGACGCGGCAAAGGAGGCCGTCATCGTCAACGGCAAATGGAAGGCTATCCCGTTCGGCAATGTCGGCCAGTTGATGAACTGGCGCACCGACTGGTTCAAGGAGGCCGGTTACGACAAATTCCCCGATACCTGGGACGAGCTTCTGGAGGCCGGCATCAAGCTGAATGCCATGGGGCATCCCTTTGGCTTTGAGCTCGGTCATGGCTTTGGCGACAATCACGGCTGGCTCTATCCTTTGTTATGGTCCTATGGAGGGCGCGAGGTCGAGCCCGACGGCAAGACGGTGGTGATCGATTCGGCCGAGACGGCGCGCGCGGTCGATTTTGCCCGCACCTTCTTCCAAAAGACCATGATCGAGGACGTGCTTGGCTGGACCGATCCCAACAACAACAAGGCCTATTTGAGCGGACAAATATCCTGCACCAACAACGCCGAGAGTATCCTGTGGGCGGCGAAGCGCGATTTCCCCGAGATCGCCAAAGCCACCGACCAGTCGCTCAATCCGAAGGGGCCGGGTGGCCAGCGCTTCCACATCCTGTTGCCGTGGAGCCACTCCATCTTCAGCCACACTCCGGATCAGCAGGCCGCGAAAGATTTTCTGCGCTGGTTGATGGAGCCGGCGCAGGTCGGCGGATGGTATGCCTCGGCCGACAGCTACTACGCGCCGTTCCTTCACGCCTTCGACGACGCGCCGCTGTGGCATGTCGAGCCGCGCAACATCCCGTACCGGGATTCGCTCGCCACCTCACATCCGCCGGGCTGGCCGGCGCCGATCAGCCGCGCCTCGTCCGAGAGCGTCGCCAAATACGTGGTCGTGGATATGTTCGCCAAGGCGTGCGCCGGCAAGTCGACCAAGGAGGTGATCGCCGATGCGAACACACAGCTGAAGCAGATCTACCGGCCCACCTGAGCATGTCGGCGCACAGCGAGCCGATACCGCGTCCGGCCACTCGCGGGCGCGTGCTGCCGGCCCTGCGGGAGTGGACCGAACGCGAGGACGCCTTCAGCTTGCTGATGATCTTGCCGCCGATGGCCTTCCTGGTCGCGCTGGTCGGCTATCCCTTCGTCTACGGCATCTGGCTCAGCCTCGAGCATCGCCCGGTCGCCCAGCCCGGCACCTTCATCGGGCTCGGCAACTTCATCACCGATTTCCACGATCCGACCTTCTGGCAGGTGGTTCAGAACACCTTCGTCTATACCGGCGTGGCGACGGTATTGAAAATGGTCGGCGGCCTCGGACTCGCGCTGGTGATGAACCAGGCCTTCCGCATGAAGAACCTGGTTCGTGCGTTGCTGTTGTTGCCGTTCATCGTGCCGACCGTGTTGTCGACCATCGCCTGGATGTGGATCCTCGATCCGTCCTTCAGCGTGATCAATTGGCTGCTCGTGCACGGCGGGATCGCCGTGCGCGGCCCCTCCTGGCTCGGCAATGGCAGCTGGGCGATGTTTTCCCTGATCGTGGTCAACACCTGGCGCGGCCTGCCTTTCTACGCGATCACGCTGCTCGCCGGACTGCAGACAATTCCCCTGGAACTCTACGAGGCCGCGACGATCGATGGCGCCAGCGCGCTCGATCGCTTCCGCTACGTCACCTTGCCGCTGCTCAAGCCGGTCGTTTTCATCGTGACCATGTTCTCGCTGATCTTCACCTTCTCCGACTTCCAGCTGGTCTACGTGCTGACCCGGGGGGGACCTGCCAACGCCACCCACCTATTCGCGACCTACGCGTTCGACATCGCAATGAGCGGCGGACAGTTCGGTCTCGGCGCCTCGGTCGCGCTCGCCATGCTTCCCCCGCTAGCGCTGCTGATCATCGCGCTGGCGCTGTATCTGAGGAGGGCTTGATGGTGGACGACGGCGGCTGGCGGGTGCGCGCGCTGCGGTTATGGCTGCCACTCGGATTCTTTCTGATCTTCGCGCTTTTTCCCTTCTACTGGATGGCGATCACGTCGCTGAAGTCGAACCAGGAACTGTACAATCCCCAGGTGATGCCGCTGATCGTGCATCACCCCACGCTCAAGCATTATGTCGACCTGCTCGGCGAGACGGATTTTTTGATCTGGACCTGGAACACGATGCTGGTGGCGACGGTCTCGACCGCCATCTCGCTGGTTTTTGGCACCATGCTCGCCTATCCGCTGGCGCGAATGAACTTCCCCGGCAGTGCGCTGGTCTCGTTCGCGGTGGCGGCGACGTATCTCGTCCCGCAACCGCTGCTGTTCATCCCGATGGCGGAGATCATCGAGCGGATGGGGCTCGGCAACACGCTCACCTCGGTCATGCTGACCTATCCGACCTTGCTGATTCCGTTCTGCGCGTGGCTGCTGATGGGTTATTTCAAGAGCGTCCCACGCGAGCTGGAAGACGCCGCGCGGATCGACGGTGCGAGCCGGCTGCAGACAATGTTCCTGGTGTTCCTGCCACTATGCAAACCGGGATTCATCTCGGCCGGCATCTTCGCCTTCACGCTTGCGCAGAACGAATTCCTCTATGCGCTGATCTTCCTGACCGACACCTCGGTCCGTACGGTGCCAGTCGGTGCTATTGCCGAATTGATCCGCGGCGATGTCTTCTATTGGGGGCAGCTTATGGCCGCGGCGCTGCTCGGCTCAATTCCGGTAGCGATCATTTATTCGTTCTTCGTCGAGCACTACGTGGCCGGCCTGACCGCTGGAGCGGTGAAATAGGCGCCCGGGGATGCCGCCCCTTTTGTGCTGAGCAAATGTGGCCCAATCGATGTTTGATGAGGTCTCAGGCGCGAAGACGGTTGGCCCGCAATCAGCGCTGTATCGCGCGCCAAGCGCAGTAGCCGACAGCCCCTGCGAGAATGGCAATGGCGCCAATAAGACACGACAAACCGAACCATCGGTAGCCGAGCGCTCCGCCAATTGTGCCTCCGAGAAACCCGGCCATGATCGAAAATAGCCCGGTAAAACGGCCGCGTATGGCAGCGTAATCAGCTTGGACGCCGGGATCGTCTGGCATCACACGTTTACAGTGCGATGCGATCAACCATTCGGCAGCATCTATGGCAAGCTGCGTTGTATTTGTCGTCATCACATTTGTGGAGGCCACGCCGCGCATCAGCAGGCGGACCAATGCGCTTTGCACGCCCATCGCCGAAATGCCGAGAAGACTTGAGACCACCGCAAGCGGAGTATTCGCGTCAACGAACGGTGCCCCTATTATGCCGACTACGAAAAATGCGACGACCAGGGCCAACTCCACCGCAAGCGCGGCTGTCAAAGCCGTCCAACCCGTGCGCCCGAACCAAGCTAATAGCAGCCTGGTGCCCAACCCCATCAGAAAGAAAGTTGGAATAGCGAGAACGGGCACCAGCATGGTTTCGTCCAATCCAGAGAAATGCCCGCCGGCGACGACAAAGCTTCCGGTCACCTGAGCAACGAAAAGATGAAACAATGCAAAAAAGGTACAAGCGTCAATAAAGCCGGCTACGAAACCGAGACACGCAGGCAACATACGCGGCACCGCGAGCGGTTGCACGGTCAATGGCAGCATTGTTCGTCGCCCTCCAAAGCCCACCCCCCGTCCAGGAGCGCGCCTTCCAGCTCCCGGACGTCCCGACCGCCTTGTAGCCAGTACAGCCGCCCCTTCCGCCGATCAGTTAGACGGATCGATGATCTACGCCTTCGCTAAGCTGCAACTTCCGCTCAAGGCGCTCAAAACCGCGAGCATCGGCGGCGACCTCCGCTCCTTTGCTTCGTTCATCGCCGAGCCCGTGCGCTGCTCGATCGAGCAAGCCGAGAGGGATGCGATCGGACGTTATAACCATCCGCGCTCTTTGAATGGACCCGTTTCAACTCCAGGTGGAGCGTACCATCCTGCTGAGCCGTAGCGGGCGCCGAGCTTCATGGCGACTTCCTTGTTGCCATAAGGAATTCGCAGCCGCGTTGCGGTTACGCGCTTTGGCTGCGCGGGAGTCGGTGGGACGGCAACAGCATCAGCCTTGCGCTTTCGGGGCCTCTTTGTCGGGGCCCCTGATGGGGACGCAATCGATCCCGCCGGCCCTAAGGCGCTCTTGCGGCGCTTCGCGCCTTTGTTCGAGTCAATCCGCGCGTCCATTGCAGCCGAGTTGGCCTTGGCCTCGTCGGGAATGACGAAGCCTTTGCCGAGCGCAATCTTCGTGGCAGGGGCGCCTTCCGCAAGCTTGCCTATGATCCGCCGGGCGACATCGCACACCGCGTCGATCGCACCGATCATTTCCTGCTTGCCGACAACGACATCGTCCAGCAAGCATTCAAGTCGTGCCGTCACACCCGGATCGACCAGCGCCGGATCGGCCTGTTTGAGAACGCCAAACAGCGACAGGCCGGCCGCGGTCGGCACCGTATTCCTTCCCTGGGCAATTAGAAAACCCTGCTTCTTCAGTCCGCCTATGATCTCAGCCCGGGTCGCCGGCGTGCCAATACCCTTGGCTCGCTTCAGACGCTCCCGCAGAACTTCATCGTCGACGAATCGCCAGGCATTCTGCATCGCCTCGATCAGAGTGCCTTCGTTGTAACGCGGCGGGGGTCGGGTCTCCTTGTCCTCAATTTTGGGGTCCTGCAGCTGGGCGATCTCACCGTTGCGCAGCGGCGGCAGCAATTTTGCCTCGTCGCCCTTTTCGTCGGCGGGTTGCCAATCCGGAAATGCGGCTCGCCAGCCGAGATCGACGGGCTGACGGCCGACGGCACGGAATTCGAAGCCACGCACGTCGAGCGAAGCGGTTGTCTGCCGGTATCGGAAGTCAGGCATCAGGGCGGCGAGATAGGCCCGCGCGATGACGTCAAACAGTTTCCTTTCGTCAGATGACAGACGAGGCCAGATCCCCGGCAGTTTGTCGATCGTGTTGACATTGGGAATGACGGCGTGATGGCTCGCGCCCTCCAGTCCCTTGTCGTAGAATGTGCCGCTTGCGCCGCTGCGGATCACCGGCGGCTCAGGCAAGTGGATCGCGCTGAAGGATTGGCCGACCCTTAGTCCGGCCACGATTCGCGGCACATCCGAAATCAGGCTCTGCGGCAGGTAGCGCACCTCGGCCCGAGGGTAGGTGATGATATTCTTGCCCTGACCGTCATACAGCTCCTGCGCTACCCCAAGCGTCTTGCTCGCGGACCAGCCGAAGCGCGAGCCGCAGAGTTGCTGCAGCGAGGGCAAATCGTGCAGCCTGGGTGGCCCTTGCCGCTTTTCCTCGACGCGAATGGCGAGCGCGCCCGCGAAGTCTTGCGCAGCAGCGGCGACAGCCGCGGCCAATTCGCGCCGAACAATTCGGTCCGAAGGCGCGTGCCGCATCTGGAATTGGCCTTCCGCAACTTTCGCGGTGGCAACGACCTCAAAATAGGCAAGTGGCACGAAATCCCGGATTTCCAGCTCGCGCTTGCAAACAATTGCCAAGGTCGGCGTTTTCACACGACCAACCCCGATCACACCACGCGCGCCCTGGCGCAGGATGACGGTCGCCGTGCGGGTGAGGGATAAATTGAAGATCTGGTCGGCTTGCTGGCGCGCCACAGCGGCGGCGTAAAGGCGAGCGTATTCGGTGTTCGGCTTTGCCCGATCAAATGCGGTGCGAATTGTCTGGGAGTCCTGCGCGGTGAACAGCACCCGCATCACCTCGCCGCGGTACTTGCAATGCTCGAGAATTTCCTGGCCGATGAGCTGACCTTCGCGATCGCAATCGGTGGCGAGCCAAACTCGTTTGGCTCCGAGCAGTGCCTCGCGAATGACTTTCAGTTTGGCGGCTTTGTTTCCGCCCGCTGCCGGACGAGTGCCGTAAAGGCCTTCGGGCCGCAGAAGTATCGGCGACCACCGCTTCCACGCCGGCACCACATCACCTGGCTCCAGGAGCTCGAGTAGATGACCTTCGGCCGGGAGAACGTCTCCGTAACGAGAACCAACTGCGCCGCGGACGTCCTTTGCCTGGCTGTTTTTTTCGGTGATGACGATCTGCTCGGGCATGGCGGTTGACCGGAACGAACGACCCTATGTGTTTCCAGAACATACCATGAACAATTTACCCGGGCAATTGGGCATTTTGCATTCCGCCGGAGCCCGCCTTGTCGCCGCGAGAACATATCTCTTGATGTGAACTTTCGGGGCTAGACCGGGAATTCGCTCCGGATCGTGCAATATCGTCGGCGATAACGGATACGGCGGCGGGGTCGCTCACGATGCCAATGTGATTGACATTGGCAATGATCCTGACGATCCCGAGCGGGCTGAAAGCTTCCTGATATTTGTCGGGCAGTATCAGTTCGTCCGCTGCGCCTGCAAAGACCGTCACGGGATTGAGAGCCTTTGCGAGGTCCTGACGAAAATCACGCGAGGCGGAGAAATCGCGCAGCAGCCGATACGAATAGGTTGGCGTCAGAAATCTGCTGGCGTTGGGCGGCACCGCGAAGGCAAGCGTCGGCAGCGATTCGGCAAAGGGCATCCCCAGTCGGCGCAACATCGATAGCGCGATGAAGCGCGGAACATTCGCGCTCGCCCAGCCTCCCGAATCGGGACGGCTGGTGGGGGCGTCGTATCCGAGATAGGGCGCGAGCAACACGGTGCGCACGAACAGTTTTTGCATCGATGATCCGGCGATCCGCAGCGCAAACCCGCCGCCGGCCGAATGTCCGACCAAGGTCAGTGGCGCCACGGGGTGGTGCTTGCGAACTTCACCGACAAAATCGGCAAGGTCGTGCTCGAGCTGTCCGAGGTAGGCGATGTCGCCGCGCGTGCCCGACGCGCCGTGTCCGCGGATATCCACCGCATAGGCTTCGACCCCCCGCATCGCGATGGCTCTGGACAGGACATGGATCGAGCCCCGGCTCGAAACCGAAGAGCCGTGCACGACGATGGCGACACGATCGACGGCAGCCGAACGCGGCGCGTAGCGTCGGTAGGCCAGTTCGGTGCCGTCCCTGGCCTGAAACCGGTCAAGCGGCGGCAGGGTGGCAAGATTGATCAATTTGCGGGCCGCTGAAACCGAGGTCAGCTCCGGTGGCGATCGCAGCGGCCACGCGACAAGACCGGCCAACACCAAAGCTGCAAATCCAACGGCAGCCAAGCCCCAAACGATCACCGTAAAGCCGACTACGGCCATGAGCGGAAACTCCGTGCGGCTGCAAATGATGCCACGGCTCAACCCCGCAGACCCTCGACAATGCCGATACGCGCTGAACGCCATGCCGGAGCCATTCCGCCGACCAGCCCGATGGCGATCGAAAGCGCGAGAGCCTTGGCCATCAGTCCCCCGCTTAGTTTCAGGTTGAATGCAACTTGGGTAAAGCTGTTTCCGAGCGTCGTTGCGGCGAGGCCATCAAATGCGAAATAGGCCACCAGCGAGCCGATGATACCGCCGAGCATCGCTACCGCGAGCGACTCGCACATGGTGCCAAGAAACGTCGAGGCCGCGCTGAAGCCGATCGCCCGCAAGGTCGCAATCTCGCCCGCCCGGGCCGCGACCGAGCTGTACATCGTATTGAGGGCGCCGGCGACGGCGCCGATCGCCATGGCGATCGCGAGCGGCCAGCCCACATTCTGGATCAGGTTGGTGACGCGGGAAGATTGGTCCGCGAAATAGGCCGCTTCAGATTTGACCTCGAGCTTGAGTCGGGGCTCGCCGTCAACATAGAACTTGAGCTGCTGAAGATCGGCGGCGTTGCCAAGTTGCAGCCGCACGGTTTGGAAAACGTTGGTGCGTTTGAACAGGCTTTGAACGACGGGAGGATCTGCCCAGAGTTCGGATCCGAATACGGTTCCACCGGACGCCATGACGCCGACCACGGTCCACTTGCTGCCACCGAGCGTGATGGTGCTGCCCAGTTCGAACCCTTCGAAACGTTTGATGACGTCGGCCCCCGCGACGATCTCGTCGCTGCCGGCATGATACATTCTTCCCTCGGTAAACCTGATGCTCTTGTGCAGCCTGGCACCGTCCGGGCTGACACCGCGCAAGGGAATGTTGGCGCGCCTTTGTGAATCCCGCTCCACCCCGGAGATCGCGAGGTAGAGTTCGGGCGAAATCAGGGGCCTGCCGTCGGCACCGCGGGCGACGCCCGGCGCCTGCGCCAGCAACTTGATCTGGCTTGAACTCACGACGCTGTTGAACTCGGACTGCGAGGCGCCGCGGTACACAACCGCGATGTCGTCAGATCCGGACGAGGTGAGCGTATTGCGAAATCCGTCGGCCATGCCCAGAAAACCGAGCAGAACGACGATAACCAGCGTAACCGCCAACACCGACGACGCCGAGGACAGAAACCGGCGGGGGATGCTGCGGATATTGAGCCTGGAGACAACCGCGCTTTGTCGCAACCAATCCATGGTTCAACTCCTTTTGAGCGCCTGCGCAATTCCGATATTCATGGCGCGCAGTGCCGGCGTTAAGCCGGTGAGAATGCCGAATACCGCCATGATCGCCAGTGCTTCGCCCACGATGGCCAAACTCAGCGTCAACTGCGAAAACGCCCCCGCGCCGGCGAAGTGGAGGCAAAGGATGGCTGCCTCGGCTGCGATCATGCCGAGCACGCCGCCGGCCAGCGCCAGCGCACAAGCCTCGCCCAGCATCAAATTGAGCAAAGTCCGGCGCGAGAAGCCCAGCGTTTTCAGAACGCCGATCTCGCGCGTGCGCTCGCGGATCGCCATCACCATGGTGTTTCCAACGATCATCAGAATGGTCGCAAAGGCGGCGCCGATGACGAGGGTGACAATCAATCCGACGTTGCCGTACTGGGCGCCGAAAGCCCTGTTGAATGCGCGGTCGGTATCGGTCGATGTTTCGTTGGTGGAATTGGCGAACATGCCGTCGATCATGCGCGCAACCTCGTCGATGCGCTCGGGCGCTCCGGTCAGAAGCGCAATCCAGCCGATCGTATCCTTGCCGAATGTGCGGGTCTCATTGAGATACGCGTAGTGGAACACAAGGAAATTGGTCGGGTTGTTAGCGGTGCGGCCCTGCAGCAGGCCGACGATCGTCAAGGTCCAACTGAGCGAGCCGTTCTTCTGGAAATAGATATCGCTCGAGATCGGGATTTGATCGCCGACTTTCCATCCCCACTTCCGAGCCAGCTCCGCGCCGACCAGGGCCGAGGTGCGCTCCCGCAAAAAGGCCTTGTTGGCGTCGTCGGCAACGACGTAATCCGAACCATAGACGGTCAGGTAGGTCTCAGCGTCAACCGCCATCGCCGTGACCGTGTTCTTCGGCTCCTGGAAGTAGCCTCCAAACCAACTGAGATGGGTCGCGGATTGGACGCCATTGACCGCGCAAACCCGCTGGTAGTGGCCGAGCGGCAGCGGCTGCACGTAGTCGATCTTGTTGACGACGACGAGCCGGTCGGCGGCCGCGGCGTCGGCTCTGGCGCTCAATCCCCGCTCAAAAGCGGAGAGGACGCCAAACATGCCGAAGGCGATCATGATGGAGGCGATCATGAGTGCCGAGCGCACCTTGCTGCGCAAGAGATTTTTCCAGATCAGTGAGAGGACGTTCATGCCGCCAGCCTCCTTTCGACAAATTGTCCCTTGTCGAGGTGGAGCGTGCGGTTGGCGTACTCGGCCGCCGCCGGATCGTGGGTCACCATCACGACGGTTTTGCGGAAATCGCCATTGAGCAGCCGCAGCATCGACAGAATGTCGTTGGCCGAAGCCCGGTCCAGGTCGCCGGTGGGCTCGTCGCAAAGCAACAGATCCGGGTCGGAAACGATCGCGCGCGCGATGGCGACGCGCTGTTGCTGCCCACCGGACATTTCGTTCGGATAGTGTCGTCCGCGCTCGCTCAGATTGACGATCCTCAGCGCCGCCGCGACGCGCTTGTTGCGGTCGCCGGTGCCCTGGCAAAGCAGCGGCAATTCGATATTTTGGGCGGCCGTGAGTATGGGCAGGAGATTGTAGGACTGGAACACGAAGCCAATATGCCGGGCACGCCAGCGCGTGAGCCTTGATTCCGAGAGTGTGTCGATACGCGTGCCGGCGACATGAACCTCGCCGGAGTCGGCACGGTCGATCCCGCCGAGCAGGTTGAGCAAGGTCGATTTTCCGGATCCGGAGGGTCCCATGATGGCGATGAAGTCGCCGTGGGAAATCTGAAAATTCATGCGGTCGAAGATCGCAATCCGTTCTCCGCCCTTGACATAGCCTTTGGATATATCGATCAGATTGACGACGGCTTCATGTGACATGCCTCACCTCGGGTTTGCGCGAACAGGATTGCATTCAGTTCCCGGCCGCATTGACGTTCCGCGGCGGCGGTTCCTCGGCGGCAACGTCGTCCTGGAACGTGACCTTGACATCCAGACCGGGCACTACCCGCTGATCCTTGCCGGTCAGGGCGATCCTCACGCCCACCGTCGCCTTGTCGCGGTTGGCCATTGGACTGAATGCGAATACCGAGGCGGGAATACTCCAGTCGGGGTAGGATTGAAGGATGGCCGAGACGCGGCTGCCGGGGCGGACGCGACCGATATAGGCTTCGTTGACGTCGACGTCGATTTCCAGCGAGTCCGTGTCGATCATGGTGCAGACTGCGTTTCGCACGAGCCCGCTGCCAGGCGAAGTCGGCGAGATCAGTTCGCCGACCTCGGCATTGCGCTCGGTCACGACGCCGTCGAACGGGGCGTGGATGGTATACTTTTCCAGCAATTGCGTCGTGCGTTGCACGTCCAGCCTGCTGGTCAGGATTTGCTCGTTTGCCTGATGGAGCTGGGCGCGTAGGACGTTGCGATGCGCTTCCACCTTGCTGAGGTCGGCGGCGGTCGAAAAGCCCTTTTGCAGGAGCTGCGAGGTGCGGTCCAGCACGCGTTCGGCATCGGCAAGATCGGCTGCGATCGAATCCGAGTTCGCCACGGCGGCGCTCTCGCGAGATCTCGCCAGGGACACGTCCTTCTCGGCCAGGGTTGTGTCCAGGCGAGCTATCACGTCGCCCTCGCGAACGACCGATCCTTCATCGACGAGCAACTCAGTGACCTTGCCCGTTACTTCGGCGGCGACGGCGGATTTTCTACGCGCGACAACATAGCCCGATGCCACAAGTCCTGCATCTGCCGCCGCGGCCACCGGCGCCTTCGGGGTAGGCGCGGGATTCGGAACCGCGGCATATGACTGCGTCACAGCCGATGGAGGCCACACAGCAAAAAGATTCCAATGCCAGATCGCGGCGGCCGTGGCTCCGGCCGCGATCGCGGCGCTCGTAGTCAGAAGGCGCCCCTTCCACGCCGCGGACCGGCGTGACGAGCTATCCGATCGATCAACCACGAGTGTGCTCAGCAAAGCGCTGGTTTCATCTGTCACGTTCGCACCCTTCCGTCCCGATCCGCTTCTCACCGGTCAAATCCTAGCATTGCGACGGCGACGCCCAAGCCTACCAACATTCGTAGGTGCGCTGGCTGCCGAGTTATGGATACGTTGCGGACACATCAGCGAAGGCGGGCCCGGCAGGTCGAAGGTTTCGCTGCTGCGGGAATGGGACGGTGTCACGATGAAGCGCGTCGTTATTGGAATGACAGAATCGGATTGCCACACCGTCTCCCTGTACATGTTCAAGCTCTATCTCGAAGAGAGAGGATTTCAGGTGTTGAATCTCGGTGCATGCGTCCCGCTCGAACTCATGTTCAGGGAGGCGGTGAACTTCCGAGCCGATGCCATCGTGATTGGCGCGCAGAACGGCCACGCCGTCGACGACCTGAAGCGGCTGAAGGCGATCAAGAAAGGATATCGTGACAGCCCGCCGATATTCATAGGCGGTCGGCTTGCTGTCGGCGTCCAGAAACCCGAAAGGGCCGAGGCGATAATCAGGGACCTGGGAGTCGACCATGTCCTGAATAGCTTCGAAGAGTTTCTGTCGATCGCGGCCGCGCCGGGCGATCGGCGACGATCCGAGATGGCGCCGGCCGCAGCCGGTCCGAAATCGCACCCCGTTGCGCCAGCCTTGGTGGGATAATGCGGACAACGACGTGACAGAAAAGGAAAGGAAGCGAGATGAGCGACACGCTGACGATTTTCGAAGATGAGATGAAGCGCATGTTGAGCGTCAAGACCATCGATATCGACGTTCCGCTGTCTCAGTTGGGCATCGACTCGCTCAACATTGTCGAGATGGTGATCATCTGCCAGCAGGTCTACGTCGATGTGCAGAATTATGAGGATATCGCCATCGACGAAAACACGACCATCCGCGAGCTGGATGAGCAGCTGAATTCTCTATCCATCCCTGCATGACCGGTCGGCGGGATTCCATGAAGCCAGAAGTCGAGAGGCGCCCATGAATAAGATCGTAACGGACTGCATTGTTGACACGCGGCTCGATCGCGGCGCCAGGGCGATTGCAGAGCCGCTCGCCGGCCTGATCGAAGCGGCGCCCGCCGGCGATGCGCGCCTCTGGGCGCAGAGCCTGCAGGATCTGGTCGTCGCCATGTTGCGTGACGGCCGTGCCGGCAACATTGAAGACGCCACCGGCAAGAGGCTGCGTGACGAGGACGTTTTCGCCGCGCAGGAACAATTGCGGTCGCTCGGTGTCCGGCCCGGTGAGGTTGTGCTCGTCAAGGCCAACAACGATGTTGCGGGCGCCGCTTCGGTGCTCGGCGTTTGGCTGCACGGTTGCGCCATCTGTCCGGTCGATCCGTCCGCGCCTCGGAAAGTCCACGAGCTGATCGAGCTGCATTCCGGCGCCGCGGCTCGAATCGACAACCAGGGCAAGGCGTCGCTTGTTGCCGGCAGGCCGCCGCCCAAGGCGCTGACGCCCGGCAGGGCCACCGGAGTCGATCTCGGGCTTATCATCTTCACCTCGGGAAGTTCGGGGACGCCCAAGGGCGTGATGCTGAGCAATGCCAACGTACTGGCCGCACTGCGGGCCATTTCCAGCTATCTCGAGATCGTCGAACAGGACAAGATTCTTTCCGTTCCGCCGATGTTCCTCGACTATGGACTCTATCAGCTATTGTTTTCGATGTTCGTGGGATGCCGGCTTTTGCTGGCCGCGGGCATCACCAATCCGCTGAAAATCCTGGCGCTCATCGAAGGTCATCGGCCGAGCATCCTGCCGGTCGTCCCGGCGCTGGCCTCGAACATCGCGCGGGTTCTCAACACGTTCAATCAGACCATATCCAGTCTGCGCCTCATCTCAAACACCGGCGGGCACCTGGCGCCGGCGACCATCGAGGCCATGGCGCGATCATTTCCCGAGGCGGCGATCTATCCGATGTACGGCCTTACGGAATCCAAGCGTGCGCTCTATTTGCCGCCGCACCTCGTGCCCTCAAAGCCGGGCTCTGTCGGCGGACCTATGCCGGGCCTCGATGCGCGCGTCGTGGTGCAGGACAGCGAAGGACAGCTGGTTGAGGCGGAGCCGGGCCAGATCGGCGAGTTGTACCTGCGCGGGGCCTCGGTGATGCAGCGTTATCACAGGGCCGACAGCAGCGCGGGAGCCAGGCTCGTACCCGGGCGGTATCGCGACGACAATTGGCTGGCAACCGGTGATCTGTTTGAAATGGATGGCGACGGCTGCATGTACTTCCGCGGCCGCTCCAAGTCGCTGATCAAGCAAAAAGGTTATTGCCTCTATCCGCGCGATATCGAGGCCGCGGCCGAAGCGCTCGACGGGGTGGCATCGGCTGTCGTCGTTGGCCGATCGGAGCCCGACGGCGACGAAACGGCGGTTCTTTTCGTGGTGACGCGGAACGAGGCCTGCGAAGCGCAGCGGGACGCGGTGCGCGCGCAGCTCAGACGGAACCTGCACAAGTCGCTCTATCCCGGGATCATTCACTTTCTCAGGGAATGGCCGCCTTCGCCGGTCGGCAAAATCGATCTCAACGCTCTCAAAACCCTCGCGATGGAGCTCTGAGATGCTTTTGAGCCCGAACCAGCCCAGATTGTGGGACGCGCCGATCGATGTCACGGAGGTCCAGACTCCGGCCTATATCTACTCGGTAGACGAGGTCGGACGACGCCTGCGCGCTCTCAAGGACGCGCTCCGCACGACCGTGATTGTGTCGCTTAAGGCATGCCCGGTCCAGGATATTGTCTCGCGTATTCCGTCCGATCTCTGGGACGGCGTCGAGGTCGCCTCCCGCGGCGAGTTGCATATGCTTGCGGGCCTCAGAAGCCGTCACCTCTACGTCAATACGCCGGCGTTGACCGAAAGTCTGGCGCGCTCGGCGCTTGGCGCGCAGGCGACCTTCATTATCGACTCCCCGGCGCATCTCGCGCTGATCCAGCGGCTGCGCGGCAGGCGCGAGGTGCAGCCGGTCATGCTGCGGCTCTCGAACCGGCTCGTCAACGCGCATGACCGGGATGCGCCGACCCTGCGGCACGATCAGTTCGGCATGGACTTCAAGCAAGCGTGCGAGGCGATCGATCTGGCGCGCTCGCTCGATATCAGGGTCCGCGGTTTTCATCTGTATGCGGGGCCGCACACCTTCGGCCGTGCGTCGCGCTTTGTGGTCGACGCGGCGGTGAGCCTGCTCGGCAGGCTGGAAAGCCACGCCGGCTTCCGCTTCCAAACGGTCAATCTGGGAGGCGGGCTGGAAGAGACCTGGAGCGAGAAAGGTTACGATTTCGCCGCCTATCGCCGCGAGTTGGCGCGCTTCCCCGCCCATATCGAACTTGTGCACGAATTCGGGCGCGCGATCTTCGCCACGGCTGGCTGCTTCGCGGTCCGCGTACTGTTTGCCAAGTCGATCGACGGCCAGCGCTATGCCGTCTGTGACGGCGGCATGGCGCAGGCCTTTCTGCTCGCGCAGACCGAGAACATCCTGCGCAAATACCGTACGCCACGGATCTTCGGGCCCGTGCGCCAGAGTGCAAGCGGCAAGGAAAAGACCATCATCTGCGGCTCGACCTGCAGCCGTGACGACGTGATCGGCGAGACATTCGAGACGGTCGAAGACGGCGACGTGCTGCTGTTCGACTTGTGCGGCGCCTATTTTCGCAGTTATGCCATGAACAGCTTCCTGCAACTTGGAGAGGCCAATGTCTATGTCGTCTGAGGTTGGCCATATCTTTGCCGCGCCGGCGATCATGTCGCTGGCCCGCCACACCCAAGCGCCGCAATCGGTCAAGGACCTGCTTGCTGCCTCGGCAGTTCGGCTGCTTGATTCGGCGATGATTATCGAGGACGCAGGGCTCCCGTTCGCGCCGATTGAGGAGTCCCGGACCAGAATTCCTCTGCCGAGCCCGCCGGTGCTCCACGCCATCCGCGATACCGTCGCGCGCATTGCGAGCGATGGTTTCGGGCCCCATGCTCTGAGTTTCTTCGGCATGCTCGGCTCGGTGATGATGTCACTCGCAGGGAATTCAGCCCAATCCCGGCAGGTGATGCGGTGGGTCGAAAGCGGCAAGACCGGCGCGTTCTGCATGACCGACCGGGGCGGTCCGAATGCCTCGCAGTGGCGTTCAGGGACGAGCGGAACAGGCCCCATTCGCCTCGCGATCGACAAGATCTGGGCGATGAACGCCGAGGCCGCGGACTTTGCGATCGTGGTCGCGCGTCGTGGCAACTCCATGATCATGGTGCCCGTCGTCATCCCGCCCGAGGTCTATGCCGGCGCGACACGCAAAGCTTCCGGCGCGCCATTTCTCGACGGCCAGTTGCCGCTCGGCAATGTCCGGCTCGACGTCGACGCCGACGCCGATTGGTTTCTGAGCGAGGGCGGCCCGATCTCGCCGAAAATGTTTCTCGCCCTGGCGCGTCCCTGGCTGATCCAGGCGCTTTGCGCGCACGCTGGCTGGCTCGCCGCGCATCACAGGGTCGAAATCGATGCCGCGACCGCCGAGCGCATCGCCTTCCTGCGGCTGGCGGCACAAAACCAGGCCGCCATCGCTTATTTCGACCGGTTCTCGGAAGACCAGGCAATGGCGATAAAATGGGTGGCGAACGAGGTCTGGAGCGATCTGGTTGTGCGCGGCGCGGTTCGCAGCAAGGCCGATCAACGAGACCTGCTGGCATTCACCAAGATGGAAGGCAGCTCTTATCGCTGCTTCTTCGAAATCTACGAGCGCAACAAGAGATCCCGCCATGTTGAGCGTTGAATGCGTGCGCTATCGGAGCGTTCCGGAATGGTCGGCCTCGGAGACTGGCGAGTGCGCCGCCAGCGCCTTCGGCCATTTGCTCGGCGAGGAAATCGCCGCGGCGACGGCGTCGCTGTCGGAGACAGATATTTCTTTCAACATCTGCGTGTCGACGATGATTGATCTGCCGTTCGCGAGCGGCTGGTTGAAATGGCCGGAAGTGGCCGCCGCCGCCGCGGAGGTCACGGATAAGCCGCCACGCAACTTCACGGCCTCATATGAATGCGCCGGCTGGGGATTCGCGCTCGAATACGCCAGGCGGCGCGCGCGTCCGGGCTCGCGGATCGTCATCACCATCGCCGACCTCAACGTTCTCGACTTCAGCTTCTGGCGGCGAAATCCGAACTGGGGTCCTTCCGGATTTGGCGTGACGACGCTTGTCGTTCGGCTGCCCACCGACGGGGCGTTTCCCTTGACGACCAAGATTGCGCAATCGCTGCACGGCATGGGCGAATACTGCGTTGACCTGCGAAAATGGCTGGCCTGTTCGCCATCGCGCGCGGCCAACGTCCCCTTCCTTCCGGCCGGCATGGCCGAGATCTACAAGCATTTCCTCAAGCAGGAGCGGCTGCTGCCCAATCTGCATGACCGCTACGGACACTGCTTCGGCTCGGACACCTGGCTTTCCTACATCAATCACGCCAAGTCGGGACAACTCGGGCCGAATGACGTGTACACGGCGACATCGGCGTCCCTGCGCGGATACTGGGCGATCAGCGACATTGTCTTCGATGCTGGCTGCCGGTTCGAACTGCTCGAACGGCCCGGGTCGCGCGAGGAGGCAACATCATGATTAGCGCCAGATATGAGGGCGTCCTGGCAACGACGAAATATGCCAGTCGGGTAAAGCGGGCGACGCCTCCCAATCCAGCATTCGATGACGATCGGGATTTTGAGAGCTTCGCAAAGATCGGGCGCTGGCGGTGGTCGACGCCGCAGGTCGGATACGAGGAAAAATATGGCGTACTCAGCGACCTCCTGCGGATCATTCGGACCCACCGGGGCGACAGCGTCGACGAAATGATCATGACTTCGCGGATGCCAAGCACCCTGCGCATGCCGAAGGAGATGTTCGGCGACGATCTTTTCCTGGTCGTCGACGTGGAGGCGGAGGCACGCGAGTTGATCCGCCTGGGCCGGCGATTCATCGCCATCCGCGAAGGCTTCGTTCGCAACATCGTGGAGGCGGGACAGAACGAATTCGTGCTCGACTGGCACCAGCCGCCCGCCGACGTCGAAGCGCGGCTGGCGGCGATGATCATCGGCTTCGAGCTGGCCGGCCTGCGCACATCCCTATCGACCGTTCGGCGAGAGGAGGTTGGACATGAGTGAGGCGATCTATATCGTCGGTATGCGACGGGTGACGCGGCAGACCGTGGCCAGCGGCGAATTGCGCCAGATCCCGCGCGATGGCTTTCTGGTCACCAGCTCGGCCGAGATCGAGATTGTCGATCAAGCCGCGGCGGCGGCTGTGATCGATGCGGTGCGGCCGATCAGTGCGACGGGGCCCGACGGCTTCGTTTCGATCGGCTGCGTGGGGTTCTTCGCCTGTGTCCTCGAATTCATGCAAAGCAGCGCGCGCGATGCGCGAATTCTCCTTCTGGAGACGCCCTCCGCCTTTGTCCAGGACACGCTCGACCTCGCCAAGATCGGCGGTAGCGACGGCTTCATCGCCCAGGATATCTCGTTCGTGGTGGATATCAGCCGCACGCCGGAACCGGATGCGCTGCGGATCTATTGCTGCGAGATCCTCGCCCGCAGTCGTGAACTGTCAGGCACCGCAAAGCTCGCCTCGCGGGTTTTCAAGCGGATGAATGAAATCAAGAAGGAGCTTCCCGGTGCCGAGTTCGTCTCGTTCGAAAATTCATCGGAATGGTCCAGACGGCTCGCGCAAAGCCTGGTTGCGGTCGCGTCCCAGGGCGGTGAACCCCTGTCGTGGCTTCCGTCGATCGAAAACGGGCACCGCCATTTCATGACCGTTCGCCCGCTGCTCGACCTGACGGCCAATATTGAGCTCGCGCGCGAGCGGCCGCTGGTCCTGGCCTGCCTCGGGGCCGGCGGTCGCTTCGGCATCATCGCGCTCGGGCCCGACGTCGGGGACAGCCAATTCGACACCCGGGCCGCAATACCAAAAGACCTCGGAGAGATCGTGTTTCGGGCGCCACGGCCGGAGCCCGCGAACAAACCTAGAGACATTCGCTACGTCCGAGAAGAATTCTACGGACACGACAATTTCTACTTCAGGTGGACTTTGCAACAGGAGATCCCCAGCCATGCATAACTATTTTTACAAGGCGCCGATCCGCGAAGTCGAATTTGTGTTGTGGGAGCAGATGCAGATCCAGGAGACGCTGAGCCTGTCGGCGCCGGAGGATCGCGCGGCGATAGACGCGGTGATCGAGCTGGCGCGCGAGTTCGCCGAAGGGCCGATGGCTGCGGCCTACGCGGAATCCGACCGCGAGGAGGCTTATCTTGATGCCAATGGGGTCGTACAGACACCCCCGAGCTACGCAGCCTTGATGAAGCGCTATCGCGAGATTTGGACGACGTGGCGAACCCTCGGAGACGACGGACGGCTTCCATTGCCGGAAATTGTCGAAGGCCTCGTGATCGAAATGATGGTCGGATCAAATCCATCTTTCGTGACCTATGTCGGGTTCAACGGTCCTGCGCTGACGCTTTTGGAAACCTACGGAAGCGAGGAATTGCGCGAGCAGTTCGCACCAGCACTGGGCAATTTGAGCGCGACTGCGTGCCTTTGCCTCACCGAGAAGGCGGCGGGCTCCGATCTGAACCTGATTGCTTGCGCAGCCGAAAAGCAGTCGCCCGGGATTTATCATCTCAGCGGCCATAAGTGGCTTATTTCGGCCGGCATGCACGAATTGAGCGACAACATCTACTACTTCATTCTTGCGCGAGTCGGTGACGGCTTGGGGATGTTGGGGCTGAGCTGCTTTCTGGTCCCGCGCTATCGCCTTGACGCGGGCGGCCAGCCGACGATCGACAATGGCGTGCGCTGCCGGCAAGTCGTGAAAAAGATGGGACTACGCGGCTGCGCCAATACCCATCTCGAGTTCGGCAAGGAGGAGCCGACGGTGGCCTATCTTCTGGGCTCCGCCGAGGGCCATGGTTTGCAGCAATTGATGCTGATGATGACACCGGCGCGAATCAGCACCGGCATCTATGCGCTGGGGCTCGCCTCGTCGGCCTGCGA
The DNA here is from genome assembly GCF_049512235.1 of Bradyrhizobium sp. Classification (GTDB taxonomy): domain Bacteria; phylum Pseudomonadota; class Alphaproteobacteria; order Rhizobiales; family Xanthobacteraceae; genus Bradyrhizobium. The sequence goes on along the minus strand of NZ_JBEKXH010000002.1, from coordinate 27,299 downwards.
GACGGCGAAGACCTATTCCGAGCACCGCATTCAAGGCAAGAAATTCGATCAGTCGATGAGTGGCAAGGCGCCGAGCCTGCCGATCAAAATGCATGCCGACGTCAGGCGCATGCGTCTGGACATGGTTTCGACAACGATGGGGTGCCGTGCCCTGATCGCACGGCTCGGACTCTGCCGCGCCTTGCTGCGAGGCAATTCGATGCCGGCGGAGCGGGTCCAAATTGAGAAGGACCTGCTCGATATCCTGCTGCCGATCGTCAAGGCCTATACGTCGGACCAGGCGTGGCGCGTGACCGGGTCGGCGATTCAGACCATGGGCGGAGTTGGATACCTCAGGGAAAACCCTGTCGAGCAGAATGCCCGCGATTGCAAGATATTGTCAATTTGGGAAGGCACGAACCATATTCAGTCACTGTTCCTGATCCGCGACAAGCTGGGCATGTGCTTGCGGAGTTCGCGCCTTGACAGCCTATTCGGCGAAATCGATGCGACCATGGCCGCCCTGGCGCAACTTGCGATGTTCGCCGAGGAGATCCGCGCGCTGGAAGAGGCCAAGCGCACACTGCTCGATGTCTGCCGTCGAATGGGGCTGGCGGTTCGGCAATCGGAGATGAACCGGCTTCCGGAATTTTCCTGCGAATTTCTGGCGGGCTTGGCCGAGATCGCCATCGCATGGCAGCTTCTCGATGGCGCGCGCGTCGCGACGCAAGCGCTGGCGGAGCGGTCGCACAGCGCGGAAGATCATGAATACTATCAGGAAAAGATCGAGGCCGCGCGCTACTTTATTCGCCGGCGCCTGCCGCTCTCCTGCGCGAGCCTGGCCGCGATCGCACGCGAGCTTGGCGATCGGACCGCACCGCAAAGCGCGGTGCCCGGCAAGCAAAGGCCCGACCGCACCGCAACAGTGAAGGATACGCCGGCGGCGGCGGAGGTCTGACTGGAATGAACATGGATAGTCCCAGCTTTCTCTCCAGCACGCGTTCGCGCGATCGGGTGCCGCCGCTTGACGAATCCATCGACTTCATTCGCTCGCTCAAAAAGGAGTCGGTGCAGGCCGTCCTGGCGCGGAAGCGAACCGAGGGCGAACTGGTTCTGCAACCCCGATCGGGGGTGGGTGCGCACGACAAGATGCTCGATCTGCTGCAGGGCTTCGATGCACCCGAAGCGCCGCATATCCTGTCGATGACCATCGATTCCCACACCCGCCTGTTGAACTTCGAAAAAGCCTACGCGGTCATGTTGTGGGCGCCTGACCGCTTGAACGGCTATCCGCTGGTCGCGCATGGCTGGCAGCGTGGACGGGAGCTGAACCTGAAGACCCGGAAGGCGATCGAGGTCCGCCACGGCTCGCCGGATCCGAGAGCTCTGTTCGAATATGCGATCGCATCGGGACTAACCTCGTTCGAGGGCGGGGGTATCGGATACAATATCCCTTACTGTCAGGGCATCCCGATCGTCGAGACGCTGCGCTACTGGCAGGATGTCGACAACCGCTGCGGTGATCTGGCTCGGGCCGGCATTATCGTGGACCGCGAGTACTTCGGCACGCTGACCGCCGTGCTGATGCCTCCCAGCATCTCGATTGCCTGCGTTTTGCTCGAGGCGGTGCTGGCCCATGATGCCGGCGTCGCCTGCCACACGCTGGCGATCTGCCAATCCGGTAACGCCGAGCAGGATATCGCCGCGCTGCGCGTATTGCGTCGACTGGCGTCCGAGTTCCTGTTCGGTCCGGATATCTATGTCGCCCTGCACCAGTTCATGGGGGTCTTTCCGCAGCGGCGGGTCGACGCCGAAGCCCTGATACTGCTCGGAGCCCTGGTTGCGCGGCACGGCGGCGCAGACAAGGTCATAACCAAAAGTTATCAGGAGGCCATCGGCATCCCCAGTCAAAGGGCGAATCTCGAAGGCATCACGCTGACCAACATCGTCAATAGCCCGCTGATCGGGCAGATCGACTTCGATTCCGAGACGATCGCCGAAGAGGAGGAACTGATCGAAGGCGAGGTCCGCGATCTCCTGAAATGCGTGCTCAATGGGTACGTCTTGATCGATGCCATCGGCGCCGCCTTCGCGCGAGGCTGGCTCGACGTGCCGCTGTCCGCCAACAGCCTGATCAGATCGGAGGTGCTGCCGGTGCGGGTCGCAAACGGCGCCGTCCGCTTCTTCGACTACGGCAATCTCGCGATCGGTGACAAATGGCGTAAACGCAACAATCGCCTGCTGGGTTCGCGGCTGAGGTTGAACTCGCGCTATGAAGGGCTGCGCCGCTCAGTTTTCCATTTCAGCGAGGCAACGACGGACCGTATCCCATGAGCCAGCCTGCGCGCCGCCGTGGCGCGGACCGGCAACGAGCTACCTGATCCTGGAACGAGATGGCAGATCGATGATGCCTTGACGGATCGCCTTGATTACCGCGACGGTGCGGCTGCTGGTGTCCAGCTTGCGCATGGCATTCTTGATGTGAAAATTCACGGTGTTCTCGCTGATGTTCAAGATCGCGCCGATGTCCCAGGACGACTTTCCCTGGGCGGTCCAGCTCAGACAGTCGCGCTCCCGGTCAGACATCAAGACGACGTCGTCATCCATCGGATCGTCGTTCGACAAGTCGAGGAAGGCGATATGGAACTGCGACGCCAGCACTTCAAGGTGACGTTGTTTTGCTGATTCGTCAGTCCCGGCTGCGCTGGAAGCAAACGAAAGCACGGAAATCTTGCCGCCGGCGCCGTGGATCGGCACGCTCACTCCGTTGCGCAATCCGGCGTCCTCCGCCATCCCAAAGAACGCCCGCTGCCGCTTATTTATCAGGCCGCGTTCGGCAAAGCCGTTCCATCGGAAGGAGCGGGCCATCTGGGGAGAAAACAGCAAAATCGGATCGATCTCGTGGTCCTTTCTTTCAAAATAGCTCTTTTGCCATTCGATCGGGTAGTTGAGCATGATGGCTTGCGGGTTGTAGTCTGCCAGTCTCAGGCTCTCTCGATAATTAACAGAACCATACGCAACCCGGTCGAAGCCCTCGCTTGAAGTCGCCTCGACCAGGAGTTCAAAGATGAGTTCGGGGGATTTGGTTTGATTCGAAAGTTCGATAAAGCGGAAAATTTCCACGGGATCCCCCACGTCGACTGGGACGACTGAGCCTGCGCATTTCCTTGAACTTTTTCATAATAACTTTTTTTGATAATAATGAACCGCGCCGCGATTTGCAATCTAAAATATATGGTGCTGACGACTGCTCCGGTCACACCCGTTTCACTTGAGGCATGCCCGGTCTAATCCCTGCCGCGGTAGCTTTCGTGCTGCAGATCACAACAAGCAATTCAGGGGCAACGAAGGTTTTGGCACAAAAGCGGCAGACCCGGCCGCCGCGCCGAGCAAGACCGGGCAGCTGACCGAAGTCTTTGCAATTGTATCTATTTACAATTGGAAGTGTTTGCAATTGAAAGTCTCTGCAATTGGAAGTGTTTGCAATTGGAAGTCTCTGCAATTGGAAGTGTTTGCAATTGGAAGTCTCTGCAATTGGAAGTCTTGGCAACCGGAAGTCTTTGGGACTGAATGTGTCATCTGATCGGCTTCGATCAGACTAGCGCACGCTTAAAGGCGTCGATCGGCTCTCAGTCCGCGCCTCTCAAGCCGCGGTAGGACTTCGTCGAGAAAATAAGGCAATTCCTGCCGGTAGTCGACAAAACCGAGAGTTGTGCCGTCGAAGCCGGCGGCGCTGATGGCCGCGAGATCGTCCGCGATCATGTCGGGGTCGCCGACCAGGGCACGGCTGCCGTGGCCAGCGGCGAAGCTGAACTTGATAATTTCCTGAGTAGCTTTCGGCAGCGTTGCAACATGCGGCATCATCGAACTGACGAGCGTCTCCACGGCCTCGCGATCGGCATGCTGGATGGCGTAGTAGCGGTGATAGTCGCGTGCATCCCGCGCTGAAGGCCGGCAGACCACGTGACAGAAGGTGAGGGTGCCGACACTCCTGTCAAGCGATTGTGCCGTCGTCCGCATGCTTTCAATATCGGTCTTTGCGGTACGCAGGTCCAAGGAGGCGGTGAAGAGAAATTCGGAGTTTCGCACAGCGAAGTCCCGACCATCCGCCGACATCGCTGCATTGAAAATGGGCACCGGGCAGGCGATCGGCCGCGGCGCGCCGCTGACCTTGCTCAGTTTGTAGAACTCGCCATTCCAGTCAAACGGCGCGGTCTCGTGCCACAGCCGCCTGACAATCGCCAGCCATTCGGCCGCCATCGCGTAGCGTTGAACACGATCGACGTCGAGCGGCAGTCCGAGCGCTGCGAATTCGGGCCGATTCCACCCGACCACAACGTTCAATCCGACCCGTCCTGCGCCGATTTGATCGAGCGTCGCGATCTGCTTGGCGACCACGACCGGATGGTGGATCGAGGTGTGGGCGGTCGTGAACACGTTGATGCGGCGGGTTACTGCCAGCAGTCCCGCGGCCCAGGTCATGGGATCAAGAACATCGGCGTGGAAGCCGGATGTGCCGCCATAGCCGATCCAGCGCGCGATCGGGAGCAAAAATTCAAGGCCGGCCTCGTCCGCCAATTGAGCCACGGCGACATTGTTTTCCCACCCGTTGCGCCACCGTTCCGGCACGGTTGAAGCCGCCAATCCGCCCGAGCAGTTCATGCCAAATAAACCAAGCTTGAGGCGATTTTGGTTGCGGATCGGCGGCATGGGCGCAAGCCGCGGGGGAGAAATATGTTTCATCGTCCCATCTCCTTTGCATGGTGTGAGGCTGTCGGATCCTGCCGAACGATGATCATGGCGAGCGCGATCCGTTCGGCGCGGGGAAGGCTTCCCTGACGTAATTGTCGAACACCCTGACCGCAGCGTTGGCAGTGTCGCTCTTGCGATGATAGGTCATCACCTGCAGCGGAGGCAGGCGATCTGCGAAGGGGACGACGGCGAAGCGGTGGCCATCATGCGAAACCGTCGTCGCGGGGACGATGTTTTCGATCGCGAAGCCGAGACCGCGGCTGGCCATGGCACGGATCAGGTCGGGAGAATTTGATCGATAGGCGACCCGTGGTTCAGCATTGAGCGACTTGAAAAGTCCGCGAACGTAGCGGCGGCTCTCGGGCGACACCGACTGGAGGAACGGTTCGTCGATGAGGTCGGCCAGCCGTATCGACTTGCGCTTTGCCGAGGGGTGGTTGACTGCAATGATGGCATAGGGGGGCAGCGCGGCGACCTCTCCGCTGACGATGCGGTCGTCCATCGCGTGCCCGATGCCGATGCCGAATTCGATTTTGCCGGCCAATAACGCGGCGATCACGTTGTCACGTTCGTTCTCTTCCTTCACCGCCAGCGTCATCGCGGGAAAGCTGCGCCCAAACCCATCAAGCAGCGCGGGCAGAAAGCGGATCGCGATCGCGACCTGGCAACCGATCCTGAGCTCCCCGATCCGTCCGGCGCTCAGGCCCACCGCTACCGCCTGGAACTTCCTGACGTGCCCGAGCAGAACCCGGACTTCGTGGATGAAGTCTTCGCCCAGGGGCGTCAATGTCACCCCGCGGGACGAATGACGGTGATAGAGCTTGGCGCCGATCCGCCGCTCAAGCAGGGAAACCGCCGCCGAGATTGAGGCTTGCGAGACGTCGAGGTGCCGGGCAGCGTCGGTAAAGTTGGCGAATTCCGCGGCCGCGTCGGCATAGATCAGTTGTTGCAAAGTAAAATCCATGGAGTGCGACAGTCCCAAAGCGCGCGGTAGCGCGCGTATACCAGGCACATCACAATGCCTTTGACCGCGGTGGTTGAGACCTACCAAGGTTAGCAGGGTGTCATGTTGCGGCGCGCCAGATGCCGGGAGTGGGGCTGGTATTGAGGCCCAAAGCAAGCGGTGGCGGCCCTCCTACCAGACTCGGTAGCTTCATGAGAAAAACTGATGGTGACAGTCTGTGGCTAGTGCCGCATCAGCGGACGGGGCTGGGGAAGGACCATGACAGTACTGGTATTGAGCTGGGAAAATGCACATTTGCACGGTGAAGCGTGGATCTCTCATCACCGTCTCCGTCATCAGATTTTTGTCGGCCGGCAGAGCTGGGATGTTCCGACTTACAACAGTCTCGAATATGACCAGTTCGATACGCCGGCCGCCAGATACCTGGTTTGGATTGATGACAACGGCCAGGCGCGGGGGGTGGCGCGCCTGTTGCCGACGACCCGTCCCTATATGATCAAATCACTGTGGCCGGAACTTCTGCAGCATTCACCCCCGGAGACCGAGACGATTTGGGAGGCGACGCGCTTCGGCTGCGATCGCTCGTTGACCCCGTCGACACGCCGACGAGTCGTCGCGGAACTGATCTGCGGCTGCCTCGAATTCGGTCTCGCCAACGGCATCAGCCAATATCTTGGCTTGATGCCGGTAGCTGTGTTCAACCATGTCATCATGGCCGCGGGCTGCAAGGTCGAGATCCAGGCGGCGAACTTCCACATGGGCCGTCACGACGTCGCCGCCGGGTATATCGACGTCACGCTGTCAAGCCTGCTCGAAGTCCGCTTGCGTGCGGGTATCCGGCAATCGGTTCTGCATGGTTCGAGCGGCGACGTTTCCCAGCATGGGTCAAATGATGGCGTCTCCCGGCGTGAACGGGCCATCGTCGATAACATCGCGGCTTGACCGATCTGGTCTGCGCGCCTGCGGGCCGCGACGGCTGCGGTCGCGAAGAGCGCAGGCAGCATTGCGAGCCTGATGCTGCCTCCGGCTTTGGTGGGCTTTGGTGCGAGGGAGGAGAGACCTTCAACCGCTCGCGCTTGAGCTATCGATGGCATGCGGGCGGTACGGCAGTGGGGCCCGAGATCCGGTCAGCTGCGAGCCGGCTGCGGCGGCGCCTGGGCAGCTTCGAGAAAGTCGATTTGCAACGCGGCCAACATGGCCTCGCCGGCCCCCCGCGGCGTTTCTCCGCCAAGGCGGGCGACCCTGCGCCCAAGCATGAAAGGGTTAACGTCGAACCACAGACCCGCCTGCAAGGAGGGTTTGCGGAAAAACAGCCGACGCATGACCAGCGCGAAGACGTTTTGTCCCAGCGGGTCGCTGGCTTTGAATTTTCCTAGCGCGATCTCATGCGCGGGCGCGGGGTCGGCCTCGTCCGCGCGGTGGAAATGGATACGCTGCGCGACCGATCCGACGCAGCGGCCGAGGTACTGGCGCGCCATCGGAAATATGAACGCGCGGTCGATTTGGCGATCCAGCCAATCGTCGGACGAACGAACGGGCAAGCCAAGCGCGATGCGCCGATGCTCGCGCAGAACCGAAATGCGTTCGATAACGATGGCGCGTGCGTGCGGCTTCAGGCGATCCAGGAACGGTTTTGGCTGGCTTGGCGGCAGCGAGACAAGAAGCTGTTCGTCGTCAGGCAGGCGATCCGCCAAGGCCATGAGCGCGAGCAGATGCGTGTTGACCAGGGGCAGGCTTAGTCGCGCCGCGACGGCGCGCGCGGTAGCCGACATGCAATAATTCGGCAGGTCAGCCGCACGGTCCGGTGTCGCATCAATAAAGCGGACGCGTTTCACTTCGGCCGGCGTCCCTGCGCGGGAAAGGCCCGGGCCGGTCTTGTCGTTTACAGGGGTTACCCCCGCTACAAGGCCGAAGCAGGCCAGATCGCAGAAAGCCTCAAGCGTCGTCAAACTTGCGCGCTCAGCGCCGGCTCCGACGATACATTCCGTCTTCTGCGCGGCGTGCAGAGCCCCTGGTCGTTCCTCGAAGCGCCGAAATGCATTCGCGTTCATGGCTTGTGCCCTCCAATGTTGGCGCCAATCCATTGGCTCAAGGCGCGCGCGGACTTCAGCAGGACGGTGTAGTGATCGCCATCGGCGTAGTTGATCGCGGTCATCGAGCAGTCGGGCGGCAGCGCCCATGGCAAGACCGTTTGAACCGCGGCCGAATTGACGTAGGGGTCAGCGCCGCCGGTGGCCAGAAACATCGGGCAGGAGATCGCGGACATCAGGGTTTCCAATCGGCCGGCCCGCATGCCAGCCACGGCCGCCGCGCTGTAGCTATAGGGGGCCTCGTTGCGCATCGCCGGAAAAGTCAAGATCGCGCGCCGTGCGCCGAGGCCGGTCAGTCGCGCCAACAGATATGCTGCGTAGGAGAACCGGATGTTGATCTCGTCACTGGAGCGTGGTGCTGGCACCGGCGCTTCAAGGCCAAGCCAATAGCGCAGGCTTTGCAACCGGCGCAGAAAGCGATTGTCAGTCGGAAACAGGGTGCTGTCGTCGGCGAAGGAGGGCGTCAGCAGCGCGATGCCGGCCGCCGAACGTTCCGGCAGGATCGACAGGGCGTTGAGCGCAATCGCGGCGGACCCTGAATGCGCAAGCACGAAGAGGGGCAGGTCATGCATGCGCCGTAATGTCGAGAAGCAACACGCGAAGTCGTCGGTATATTGGGATGGCCGGTCAAGGTAGCCTGGGGTGCCCTCGGAGAGGCCGTGTCCGCGCGGATCGATGACGACGACCTTTATCGACGCGCTGGCCAACAGGCGCGCGAAAGTCACATAGAAATCCCCGTGCATGGCCCCGCCAGGCAGCACGATTGCGCATGCCGTCGCGGGTTTGCTGGGTTGAAAGAAGCGAAACCCGATTTTCACACCATCGGCCATGGCAAGGCGCATGATCGACAAAGCGCCGTGGGTCGACTGCAGTTCGAACATGGCCTGGTTCCGCTTCGGCAGGTGTTTCAATGCGTAGCTTCGATGGAAGTTGTGCCGCCGCCGGCTGCCGGCGCGCTGAAGCCCAGCTTGTTGAGCTCGCTCGTCAGCAGGTTGAAGCGCGCAGCGCCGCCTTCCGGCGGATTGTGCCAGGCGATCTCGACCTCGTTGTTGCCGACCTCCAGTGGATGACGTACGAACCCCTCGTGGATGCTGAGGAACGAAAGACCGGCGCTGAGCAACCGGGCAATCTCGCATTCCAGCTCAGAGACGATGAAGACGGTTTCGCGCGCCAATATAGCCGGCATCCGCCCTCCCGCCGGCACGCGGCTGTGAAGCAGGATGCGTTGGAGGGTGTCACCGAGAACGGCGTCAATGGTCTGGAAGATCCGGCGCATCAAATCGTGCCGCTGCGCGAAAGATAACAGCACGGGTGCCCATTCGGCCCGCGCCATCAACGCCATCGCGGTAAAGTCGGCCTCGCTGGTCAGCACAGCGGGATGGGATATCGAAGGGATCGGCAACCCCGCATAGGGCGACGATCGCAGTCGGCCGGAAAATGTCGGTATCATGCGGCAGCCTCGACCAGTTCGTCTTCGGATTCGGCTTCGGAGAGAATGAATCGTCCGGCGTCCGCGATCTCGACTTCGGCAAAGCACCAGTAGCCGCTGAGCGCGATAGAGGTTGCCAGATAGTGGTCGCTTGGCCCATCAAGGCCGCGTTGTCGATGTTCGATCAACGCGATCCACGGATCAGAGCCGAAGCTGTGGCCGTAGTCCGCATTGCGGTTGGTCAGCAGCCGTTCGCTCGGCAGCAGGCGGTCGTAGAGTGTCGCGATGTTGGGGGGAAAATACGGCGCGCAGACCCGAAGATCTTTTTTGACGGTCATTACCGTGCGCAAGTCGACGCAGAATTCGCCGAACGCGTTCGCGGATTTCGAGGTCTGGCAATGGATGAAATCGTCCTGCGAACAGCGCAGCACAATCGTTGTCAGTCCGAAGCCCGAGTCGCCCCACATTGAATTGTTGCGCCAATACGACAGGCCAAAGATATTGAGATCGAGAATCGAGATCACGATGTATGGCGCCGTTGGCGCGCAGTTCTTCGCGTAGCGGAGAACATAACCCCAGGATGCACATTCATAGGCTGTGACAATGTTTTGCGGCGCTGACCGGGTGTGCTTTCGCGCCGCGCTGGCGATGGCGGGCCACCGCAGCCACTGCGACGTAAAGGGCACATCAAGCATCGTCGAGACGACCATATTGAGCCCGACGCTTTGCGCGGGAATATCACCGAGTGCAATTTCGATCTGGCGTCCGAGCAGCGCGCCGAGTCGATCGGCGACGGCATTGCTGCCATGCAATACCAGCGCGCTCCATGCAACGGTGCGCTTGTAGACTGCGGCTTCGAGCAAGTACATCGGTCTAGCCCCGGTCTCAGAGAACGTAGGAGGCGGCGTAGCCTTGGCCCAGATATTCGCCGGGCGTATAGGTTCGGCAATAAGCGCCCGCCTGCGGGAAGAAAAGCAGATCGCCCGGATTAAGGTCGGTGTTCGTTTCCGCGAGGATATCGTCGCGACTGAGTGAGCCTCCGACGATGGTGGTGACCGCGGCGCAGCGGGCGGCATTTGATTGCCGCAGCTCGAGGCCTGCCCCGCAGACCAGCGGATTTGACTTGAGCTGCTGGTCTCGCGCCGCTTTCGAGAGCAGATACGCTTGCGCCATGCCGCCGTCGCAAATGGCGTAGCTGCGGCCATTCACGTTTTTGCGCGCGACCACCTTCGTGACGAAGCATCCGGCGGATGCAATCGCGGCGCGGCCGACATCGTGGATGATTTGGATGTGCGAGGCGAATTTGGCTATCTCCGCGCGATAAGCGGCGAAATCGTGACCTTTGTTTTCCCAGCCTGCCTCGAGGCCGGCACCGATCGTGATCACGTCCAATGGCCCGCCGAGCTCGGCCTCGACCTGCGCCGCCAGGTCCCGCATTGCTCGAACGATGGCCAAAGATCGGCCGCCGAAGCTGTTTGCGCCGCCAAAGACATAGAGGCCGCCGACCGGAACGCCGTGACGCCTGGCCAATGCGATCGCCAGTCTCAGATCGTCCCAGTCCATGCCGAAGCGGCTGACGTCATCGCCGCCGCGATCCGAGCATCCCTCGATCAGCCCGACGCTGACGCCGAGGCTGATGGGGACGACCTCACGCTTTCCTCGCAGGCTGGCCAAGAGCTCAATCTGCTGTGACGCATCGACGATGAGGCGGAATCTCGCGCCGAGCACTGCGCGCATGGTTTGCTCGTCCATCGACGGCAGCGTGACGAATGCGTAATCGGTGCGCCAGCCCGCGACCAGTCCCATTTCGGCCTTCGAGGAGCAGCGCACCCCGAAACGAACGTCCTCGGCCTGGCGCATCAGCAAATCGGAGTTTGGGCAGGCCGAAACAGAAAAGATGACCCGCGTGCCCAACGCGGCGCCAAGCTTTCGCATCTGCCGGCTCATTTCCTCGGGTGAGAAAACATACGCCGGCGTGGCAATCGGCTGTCCGACCAGTTTGTCGATCCATTCGGGATGTGTTCGCATGAACGTAAGCTCGTTGGGAGTTGGCGGGGTTCAGAACGCAGCCGAGGCGCTGTCGAACTTGGCAAGCGCCGCGGCATCGATCTTGCCGTTGGCGGTGGCCGGGAATTGATCGACGAAATGAAATACGCGCGGCATCAATGAAGTCGGGATTGCCGCCCTGAGCTCGCGGATGATCCGCAGTCGTTCGGCGCGTTCCACCGGGGTTGCGGTCTGCAGGAACAGCACGACGCTTTCGTCGCCATTCGCCTCGAACCGGCCAATGGCCTTGGCAATGACGATGTCCGTGTGTTGTTCGGCCAATATTTCGATATCACGCGGATGGATGCAATAGCCGCCTTGTTTTATCAGCGATTTGGCACGGCCGCGAAAATAAAACAGCCCGTCCGCGTCGGTTGAAAACAGATCCCCGGTGGCCAGCCAGTTATCGTCGCGATAGTGCCCGCCTACCAGCCGCGCACCTGCGCCGGCGTCGCTGCGATGATAGCTCTGCATCACGGCAGAGCCGCGTACGTAAAGCTCGCCCGTCTCAAAGGCTGCCGCTTCGCGCAATTCTCCGCTATCGCTTTCGACAACGACTTTGGCATCGAGGCCGGGCATGGCGCGTCCGACTGAGCCGGCCCGGTTGGGGTAGCGGTCAGTGTCGAGATAGAGCGCCCGTTTCGATTCCGTCAGCCCGTACATCGGCATGATCTTGGCTGAGGGAAAGGTCGCACGAAGTGAGTCAATGGCACTGTCCGACAGATGACCGCCGGTATTGGTGATCAGGCGCACGCTCTTTGCCTGGGTTCCGGCCAGCTCGTTGAGCCGCGCCAGGCTCGAGGCAAGCGCAGGAACGACGGGAAGGACGGACGGGCGTAGCCGCTCGATCAGCTTCACGATCGTGACGGAATTAGTTTGTGAGCCGTTAAGGATCAGGGTGCAATCGGTGAACAAAGCGAGCAGCAGTTGGTACAGCCCGTAGTCGAAGAAGAACGGCGGGATACAGAGGATACTGTCAGCCGTATTGAGGCCGAGGTAGGCGCTGATGCTGCGCAAGGCGCATATCACATTGTGATGCGACAGCAGAACGCCCTTCGCGGCGCCGGAACTCCCAGACGTGAAAATGATGAGAGCAAGATCCGCACCGGTGATGCGTTTGGGCCGGCGCAGCCGGATCAGCTCCTGTGGCGGGTCCTCCCGGTCATGACCATGAACCTGCCCGTCGACTGCGATGGTAGCTGTTGCCTTGGCTTCCGCTGCAATCATCGCCTTGACATTCGCCGGCGCCTGCGGGTCAGTCGGGCAAACCGTGCATCCGAGCAGCCAAAGGGCGAGGAACGACTCGGCGACATCAAGCGTATTGCGGGCTTCGATGATGACGACGTCGCCGGCGCGAAGCCCCTCGGCCGCGAACCTTCGCACGGCGTCTTCCACCCGTGATGACGACAGAGCCTTCCCCGCATCATCTTGAATGCGGCCGAGGCGGCCATCCCGCGTGGCGCCCGCGACGAGGTCGGTGACGCTGTGGGCCCAATATTCCGGCGCGCCCTTTGGCAGTTCGCCGGTCACAGATCGAGAGGCCGACTGGTACAAGTCGTTCGGGGCATGACGGACAGCGGATCTCTGTGGGTTTATGATACGGGTGTTCACGGCAAGCACTCCTCAGGCGATCTGGCATCAGCGCGGGTTGACGGACGGACTTCAGGTCGCGACCATTCGGGGGCGGAGCGCGATCAGTCGGCTGGCCAGCGCGATGACGGCAAGCCCGACCACGAGCAGGGCAGCGATGGTCGCGGCGATCGTGCTGCCGGAATATTCCCCGGCGTAGACCGCGCGAACCGTGTTCACCAGGGCCAGGAAGGGCGAGAGTTGGATGGCCGAAGCCAGCCATTTGGGAAACAGCGCGGCTGGCAGGAAAAGGTCCGACAGGAAGATGATGGGCACATTGATGACGTTGCTGACCGCGTAGCCTACCCCGGGCCGGTCAATCAGTGCGGCCAACAACAGGCCGGCGCCGACAAGAACGAGCGCCGCGCTGGCCAACAGCGTCACCAGCAAAAGCAGATTCCATGGCGTGACCGCGTTCGCAGTGGGCGCCAACCGGGAAAATGCACCGATGAAGACCAAAAAGAAGATCGTCAGGATAATGACGCGTGAGGCCGCCAGCCCCGCGATAAAAATGCCTTTGTGGAACGGCATGAACTCGAACAACCACAGACGCGCATTTGCCTTGTGCTCGATCAAGGCGGCGGCGACGCCGAACATCGAGGCGCTGATAGCGGTCATGACCGCGAGCCCCGAGATCAGGTAGTCGGCATAGCTCAAACCCGGTCTGCCGCGGCCCGCAGTGCCAAAGATCGCAAACAGCACGAAGAACATCAGGATCGGGTAGAAGAAGGTCCAGAAGATTGCAGCTGGCGTCTTCATGTAGCTCTTCGATTCAATCCTGAGGAAGTGGACAAACAGCGCAAGGCGTTGCGAGACGGCGTCAGTCATTTTTCACCTCCTGCATGAGATCTGCGGCATCGGGAGACCACAGCGCGAAACGTTCAAGCTCGACCTGTGCCGCGGCCTCGATCGCGGCGCGTCGTAACGGAGCGTCGCCGAAGGCCTGCAGTCCGTCGCGGGTGAGCCGAAAGCGCACGCCCGCTACAGCTGCGAGCGCTGATTGGACGTGGCTTTGAGCCGCGCTGTTGCCGGCGAACAGGCAGCCGACCGGGCCGAACAGCTTGCTGATGAGCTCGCGTTGGGGGCCCTGATGTTCAACGCGGCCGTCGCGCAGAAACAGTATCTGGTTGCTGATGGCGACGACGCGCGGTGAATGCGTGATGAATATCGATGATGCGCCGTGGTGGCGCGCGCGGGTCAGCAAATCGCAGAAGACGGCCTCAAAATGCCCGTCCAGATTCGACGAGGGCTCGTCGAAGATCATCAGCTCCGGCGTATGCGCCATGGCCATGGCCAGTTGCAGACGCTGCTTCTCGCCGGACGAAAGCGCGCCAAATCGTTTGCCGTCGAGTTCCGCAATCCGAAAGGCGTCGAAGATCGCCGGATCGGAAGCGGCGTAGACCCGGCGGTGAAGTTTGACGATGTCCTGCACCTTGTATTGCTCGTTGAACCCGACATCCTGCAGTTGGACGCCGATGCGCGCCCGCTTCGCGACCGGCAATTGCCGAACCGGATGACCGAACAACTGAATGGTCCCTTGGCCTGACGGCCGTGAGCCGAGAAGACAGGACAGCAGGGTGGTTTTTCCCGATCCGTTCGGGCCAATTAGCGCAGTCAGACTCTTGGGAGGCAAACGGAAGGCAGGCAGTATCAGCGCGAAGGCCGGGGATAGCGCGCAGTGAAGGTCGTGAACCTCGACGGCGGCGTCGCACGCGCCCAGCGAGGGCTCCCATACGCTGCTGGCTTCTGCCGGAGAGAGCCCGTCCGTGTTGACGATCTTGTTCATGGTGAAGAGGCTCCGCGAACTGTGAGCTTCCGAGCTCGAGTGTTTCGGCAATCCAGTCAGGCAGGCAACGGCATCAGCGAATTCATCTGGCTGTCGATCTCCCGAACGGTCGTGTTCTCATCGATGTTGATCGCATCGTAGTCCAGTATGTTGGTGTAGACCTGCTGACAGATGATGATCATCTCGACGACGTTGAGCGAATCGACGCCGATTTGAGACAGTGGCCGATCGAGGTCGACTTCGTCGATCCCCAGCATGTTCTTGATTCCGTCCGAGAGTTGGCAAAGCGTGTCGGTCATTTTAAACCCCTTGAGCTTGATATCCTGGCGCGGGTGCAAAGCGGGCCGGCTCACATACCGAGATCGATCGTCTTGACGGTAACGCCGTCGCCCACGGTGAAAGCCGCGTCCGCGAAGTCGGGCGCGCGCATCGCCGGTTTGGCGTTGTTGCTGATGCCCCAGGGTTCGGCGGGACGTCCGTACGGGCCGCTTAAATCAATCTTGCCGAGCCGGCGCAGGTCCTGGAACGCCGACACAGCGTAGCGACCGTTCGGGACCTCAACCTTGACCGAATATGGCGGCTGGTCCGCCGGCACCGAGACAAGCTTGGCGCCGCTGGTGTTGGTCGAGTCCAGGAACTGGTCAGCCCGCGTTTCATCGAGAATTTCTATTTTAATAGGTCCTTTGCCTTGCTCGACGCCGCTGAAGTGCAGAACGAGTTCGGCCGCAGGGACGGGGGTGATGGTGCCAAGGCCGACGATGGTTGCCAGAAGGCTGGTCGCGGTTTTGGTGATCATGGTGGTCTCCCCAAACGGAAAGGCTCGATGCCTTTTCGAGCAGGAGACTAGCTTGAGAGGGCAGTGGACGAACCTACGCAGTCTGGTAGGGTTTGGCTTGCCGGGTGACGCGGTGGACACGGGTCCGCGGCGCGCGCGCCCCGCGAGAACCGCAGGCGCGGGATCGCCGCGGTTTGGCCGTCGACGGCGGTTCGGTTATTGCCCCGGCCCTTGCAGGAGCGGGAACAACGTGGCTCCCGCTCGCTCGGTGAGCGCGCCGGAACCAATGAGATCGGCGGCGGTGGCGATGTCGGGGGCCATCAGACGGTCGTCGGACAATGGTGGCACCGCGCCGCGCAGACATTCCCGCACCCGCTGGAGCGGCGGGCTCGAAGTCATCGGGGCATGGAAGTCGCAGCCCTGCGCGGCGGCGAGCAGCTCGATGGCGACGATATGGGTTGCGTTCTCGGCCATGGGACCGAGCCGTCGCGCGCCGTGGGCGGCCATCGACACATGATCCTCCTGGTTGGCCGACGTCGGGATCGTATCGACGCTCGCCGGGTAGGCACGCTGCTTGTTCTCGGAGACGAGCGCCGCCGCGGTCACCTGCGCCATCATGAATCCGGAATTGAGCCCGGGCTTCGGCGTCAGGAAGGCCGGCAGGCCTGATAGTGCGGGGTCGACCAGCATGGCGATCCGCCGCTCGGCGAGCGAGCCGATCTCGCACAGCGCGATGGCGAGCATATCGGCCGCGAAGGCGACCGGCTCGGCGTGGAAATTGCCGCCAGACAAGGCCTCGGTGGTTTGGGCGACAATCAGCGGATTATCGGTGACCCCGTTGGCCTCGATCACAAGCGTGCGCGCGGCAAAGCGCAGAACGTCGAGGACGGCGCCCATGACCTGCGGTTGGCAACGCAGGCAATAGGGGTCCTGCACCCGGTCATCGTTGAGGACATGCGAGGCGCGGATCGTGCTGCCGGCGATCAGGGCGCGCAGACTGGCGGCGACATCGATCTGGCCGAGTTGGCCGCGCAGCGCGTGAATCCGGGGATCGAACGGTGTGTCGGAGCCCTTGGCCGCGTCGGTCGACAGCGCACCGGTCACCAGCGCCGCCTGGAACAGGCGCTCGATCGAAAACAGCGCCATCAGCGCCTCGGCGGTTGAAAACTGCGTGCCGTTGAGGAGCGCAAGTCCCTCCTTCGGCCCGAGCACGAGTGGCGCAAGCCCGACGCTCGCTAATGCGGCCTCGGCAGGCCTGCGCTCGCCGGCGACCCAGGCCTCGCCGACGCCCAGCAACACACCGGTCATGTGGGCGAGCGGCGCAAGGTCGCCCGAGGCCCCGACCGAGCCTTGGCACGGTACCACTGGGATCACGTCGCGCGCGAGCATGGCTTCGATCATGGCGACCGTCTCTCGCCGGACGCCCGATGCACCGCGACCGAGGCTTGCGAGCTTCAATGCCATCATCAGCCGTGCGCTGTCGCGCCGCATCGGCGCGCCGACGCCCGCCGCGTGCGAGAGCACGATATTGCGCTGCAGACCAGCGAGATCGTCCGGCGCGATGCGCACGCTCGCGAGCCTGCCGAAGCCGGTGTTGATGCCGTACACGGGCACCCCCTTTGCAACGATCGCCTCCACCGCGCGGGCCCCCGCCTCGACTGCGGGAATGGCTGAGGGATCGAGCATCACCGTGGCACCCGCCGCGATCGCGCGCCAATCCGAAAACCTCGTCTGGCCTGGAGTGAGGATGATCGCGGTCATCGGCCGAGCTTTCTGAAGGTCGCCGGCAGCCTCAAGCCGGGGGCTTTCTACAGGTTGACCATTCGGCCCGGGCCCTGAACGCTGACGTTGCCAAATCCCGTTGCTTTGGGCAGAACAAAATGGCCGCCCACAAGAATGCTCCCCTGAGGCCCAAAGGTCGAGAGGCCCTCCGGCCCGTTTCGTTGCCGCCGATGGCCGGGTGTTGGCCGAACCGGGACAGGGACATTTCGTCAGCGCCTCACGCGCATTAGACCGGGGACCACATGAAAACCAATCTCCTGCTCGACGCCGATCGCCTCTGGGCCGACGTGTTGGCGCTTGCTGATATCACCGACCCGGCACGGCCCTATACGCGACGCTCGTTCACACCGCTGTATCTCGCAGGCCGCGCCTTTCTGGCGCAGCGGTTCGCCGACGCCGGTCTTGCTACGCGGATCGATACCGCCGGCAATCTGATCGGCCGGATCGAGGGCCGCCATCCCGCGCTTGGCGTGATTGCGATCGGATCGCACAGCGATACCGTGCCATCAGGCGGGCGTTTCGATGGCGTTGCCGGGGTGGCGGCAGGGCTCGAAATCGTTCGTGCACTGCGCCAATCCGGCACATTGCTGGATCATACGATCGAGATCATCGATTTTCTTGCCGAGGAGCCCAGCGAATACAGCCTCTCATGCGTGGGCAGCCGCGGCATGACCGGTTCGCTCGACGGCGAGATGCTCGCTCTCACCGAGCCCGGAGGAGAGCAGTTGCGCGACGCCTTGCGGCGCGTCGGCGGCGACCCTGACCGCCTGGATCAGGCCGGACGTAACGATATCAGCGCGTTTCTGGAGCTGCATATCGAGCAGGGCATTGTGCTCGAATCCCGCTCACTCGACGTCGGCGTCGTCACCTCGATCGTCGGGATCCGCCGGATCGAGATTATATTCCAGGGCGAGGCCGATCATGCCGGCACCACGCCGATGGGGCTGCGTCACGATGCGCTCGTGGCCGCCGCGAACACGGTTTCCGCGGTCCGTCGTGCCGCCGAACAACTGGCCGCCGCGGGATCAGACTACTTCGTCGCCACGGTCGGCATCCTGACGGTCGATCCTTCGGCTTCAAACATCATACCGGGACGGTGTCGTCTTGTCATCGACGCGCGGACGACGGATCAGGCATTGACGGCGCGTTTTGTCGACATCATCGAGCGGGAAAGCACGGACCACGCCGCGGCGGCGCGGGTCACGCGCGCCCGCTTTACGACCTTGTCGGACGGCCCTCCGGTTCTCTGCGACGCCGATCTGCGTTCCGCCTTGCGCCAGGGCGCACGCGATTTGGGCCTCGCTGTGACCGATCTGCCAAGCGGTGCGGGTCACGATGCGGCGTTCATGAGCCGGATCTGTCCGTCCGCCATGGTGTTCGTGCCATGTCGCAAGGGCAAGAGCCACGCTCCGGAAGAGTGGGCGGATCGCGAAGCGATCGCCGCAGGTGCCGCGGTCATCTATCAGGCGGTCAAGGCGCTCGATCTGTCCTTGCCGCGGGAGGCATAGTCAGGCCCCTGATCAGCACAGGCTCGGCAGGTCGAGATTATTTTCGCGTGCGCAGGAGATCGCGAGGTCGTATCCGGCATCGGCATGACGCATCACACCGGTGGCCGGATCGTTCCACAGCACGCGGCCGATGCGCTTTGCCGCCTCGGGCGTTCCGTCGCAGACGATGACCATGCCGGCATGCTGCGAGAAGCCCATGCCGACGCCGCCGCCATGGTGCAGCGACACCCAGGTGGCGCCGCTGGCGCAGTTCAACAGTGCATTCAGAAGCGGCCAGTCCGACACCGCGTCGGAGCCATCTTTCATCGCTTCGGTCTCGCGGTTGGGCGAGGCGACCGAACCGGAGTCCAGATGATCGCGCCCGATCACGACCGGCGCCTTCAGTTCGCCCCGCGCCACCATGTCGTTGAAGGCAAGCCCGAGCCGGTGGCGGTCGCCGAGGCCGACCCAGCAGATGCGCGCCGGAAGTCCCTGGAAGGCTATGCGCTCGCGCGCCATGTCGAGCCAGTGATGCAGCGCCGCGTTGTTCGGCAGCAATTCCCTTACCTTGGCATCGGTGCGATAGATGTCTTCGGGATCGCCTGACAATGCCGCCCATCGAAATGGACCGATGCCGCGGCAGAACAGCGGCCTGATATAGGCCGGCACGAAACCCGGGAAATCGAACGCGTCCTTGACGCCTTCTTCGAGGGCCATCTGGCGGATATTGTTGCCGTAGTCGACCACCGGAATTCCCATGCGATGAAAATCCAGCATGGCGCGGACCTGTTCCGCCATCGAGGCGCGCGCCGCGCGCGCAACAGCCTTGGGGTCGGTCTCGCGGCGCGCTTCCCATTCGGCCGTGGTCCAGCCCCTCGGCAAATAGCCGTTGACGGGATCGTGCGCCGAGGTCTGGTCGGTGACCGCGTCGGGCCGAACGCCGCGCCGCACCAGTTCGGGAAAGATGTCGGCGGCATTGCCGAGCAAACCGACCGACACCGGCTTGCGGTCGCGGCCTGCCTGTTCCATCATCGTCAGCGCTTCGTCGAGGTTTTCCGCCTGGCGGTCGAGATAGCGGGTGCGCAGGCGCATCTCGATCCGTGACGGCTGGCATTCGACCGCCAGGCAGGACGCGCCGGCCATCACGGCCGCGAGCGGCTGCGCGCCGCCCATGCCGCCAAGACCGGCGGTCAGAATCCATCTGCCCCCGATATCGCCGCCATAATGCTGCCGTCCAAGCTCCGCGAAGGTCTCAAAGGTACCCTGAATGATGCCTTGGCTGCCGATATAGATCCAGGAGCCGGCCGTCATCTGGCCATACATCATCAGACCCTTGCGATCGAGCAGGGCAAAATGTTCCCAGTTCGCCCAATGCGGCACCAAATTGGAGTTGGCGATCAGCACGCGCGGCGCGTCGGCATGGGTACGAAACACGCCGACCGGTTTGCCCGACTGCACCAGCAGCGTCTCGTCACCTTCGAGGCGCTGCAATGTCGCGACAATACGATCAAAGCTTTCCCAGTCGCGCGCGGCGCGGCCGATGCCGCCATAGACCACGAGTTCCCCGGGCTTTTCCGCAACGTCGGGGTCGAGATTGTTCATCAGCATCCGCATCGGCGCTTCCGTCAGCCAGGACTTCGCTGACAGCGCGGTGCCGCGGGGGCTGCGGATCACGCGGGCATTGTCGATGCGGGTCATATCTCTAGTCCTCGCAGCAAGAGGCGTCAGGTGCGATGGCGCGGGGCATCCGAGATGCCGTGCCACACCCGGGCATAAAGCGGATTGAAGCCCATCCGATAAACGAGTTCGGCGGGCCTCTCGATATTCCAGATCGCAAGATCGCAATATTTTCCGGCCTCCAGGCTGCCCGTTGCCTTGAGCAGCCCGAGCGCGCGCGCCGCCTCGCGCGTCACCGCAGCGATGCATTCTTCGACCGTGAGGCGAAACAGCGTCGCGCCCATGTTCATCGCCATGAGCAGCGACGTCAGCGGCGAGGTGCCGGGGTTGCTGTCGGTCGCGAGCGCGATGGCGATGCCGTGGCGACGCATCGCTTCGATCGGCGGCAGTTGCCGCTCGCGGATGAAATAGAACGCGCCGGGCAGAACCACGGCAACGGTACCGGCCCGGCCCATCGCCGCGACGCCGTCCTCGTCGGCATATTCGAGATGATCCGCCGACAGCGCGCCAAAGCGCGCGGCAAGCGCGGCCCCGCCAAGGTTGGAAAGCTGATCGGCGTGGAGACGAACGGGCAGGCCGAGGCTAACTGCCTTGGCGAACACGCGCGCGGTCTCATCGGGCGAGAACGCAATGCCCTCGCAAAAGGCGTCGACCGCGTCCGCCAGGCCTTCGGCGGCGATCGCCGGCAGCATTTCATTGCAGACCGCGTCGATATAGGCGCGGCTGTTGCCCTTCATTTCGGGCGGCACCGTGTGCGCGCCGAGGAAGCTTGTTCTGGTCGTGACCGCGCGCAAACTTCCGAGCCGCCGTGCCGCGTGCAACTGGCGGCGTTCGGTATCGAGCTCGAGGCCGTAGCCGGATTTGATCTCGATGGTCGTGACGCCCTCGGCGATCAGCGCGTCAAGCCGCGGCAGCGCCGCGGCAATCAGCGCTTCGACGCTGGCCTGCCGCGTCGCCCTGACCGTCGAGAGGATGCCGCCGCCGGCCTGCGCGATCTCCTCGTAGCTCGCTCCGCTCAGGCGTTGTTCGAATTCGAACGCGCGGTTGCCGGCATGGACGAGGTGGGTGTGACAGTCGATCAGCCCGGGCGTGATCCAGCGGCCATCGCAATCGGTTCGCTTCGCATCCGACATCGACGGTGCCTCGGCAGCCGGGCCGGCATAGAGGATGCGGCCACCGGCGCAAGCGACGATGCCGTCATCGACCAGTCCGAGGCCCTGGCGGGACGGCGAAAGCGTTGCAAGACGACATCCGTGCCAGATGTGATCGACTGACGTCATGAACCCTGCTGACAAGAACTCCGGGGCCGATACGAGCTTGGCAGTTTGCCAATTTGTCTATACATATTAAATGGGTGGGGGATTGTCCAGACTTTCGCTGCGCCGGAGATCGGAGCTCGAACGTGGCCGGATTCTTTTTTGACGAAGCCCTGTTGACGCGAGGCTGGGCGCGCGACGTCAGGATCGCGGTCGAGGCCGGCCTTATCGTGAGCATCGTCAGCGGCGGCGCGGCGGAGCCCGGCGATGAGCGTCACGGCATCGGAGTTCCCGGCATTGCCAATCTGCACAGCCATGCATTCCAGCGTGGAATGGCGGGCCTCGCCGAGATCAGGGCAACTTCTGCCGACAGTTTCTGGACTTGGCGGGAGCTGATGTATCGTTTCGTCGGCCGCATGACGGCGGACGATATCGAAGTCGTCGCGGCTCAGGCCTATGTCGAGATGCTGGAGACGGGATTTACCCGGGTCGGCGAGTTTCATTACATTCACCACGACCTCACCGGCGATCCCTACGCTAATCCAGGCGAACTGGCCGAGCGGATCGCCGCGGCGTCACAGGCAACCGGCATCGGCCTCACTCTGCTGCCGGTGTTTTACGCCCATGCTGGTTTTGGCGGTCGCGCGCCGGCTTCCGGGCAGCGGCGTTTTGTCAATGATCTCGACCGATATTCGCAACTAATCGAGGCGAGCCGCCGCGCCGTGGCGGGGCTTGAGGGGGCGCTGGTTGGTCTCGCGCCGCACTCGTTGCGGGCGGTCACCCCTCGGGAACTTGACGCCGTTGTCGCGCTGGCAGGCGCAGGCCCGATCCACATTCACATCGCCGAGCAGACCCGAGAGGTCGATGAATGCATCGCGTGGTGCGGGCAGCGTCCTTTGCAATGGTTGTTCGACCACGCGCCGGTCGATCGCCGCTGGTGTCTCGTTCATGCTACCCACGCAACCCCAATGGAAATCCGTGCGCTTGCCGACAGCGGCGCGGTGGCCGGACTATGTCCCGTGACCGAAGCCAATCTTGGGGACGGAACATTCAACGCACCGGAATTCAACAGTCAGAACGGGGTGTTCGGCATCGGCACGGATTCCAACGTGCTGATCGGCGTAAGCTGCGAATTGCGGCAACTCGAATACGCGCAACGTCTGGCGTTGATGGCGCGAAATGTGATCGCGTCCGGCGACACCACCTCGACTGGCCGCGCCTTGTTCGACGGCGCGCTGAGAGGCGGTTCGCAGGCGCTCGGCGTGACCAGGGGCGGGCTGACCGAGGGTGGCTTTGCCGATATCGTCAGTCTCGATGCCGAGAGCGCTGCATTGGCCGGCCGCTGCGGCGATGCGATCCTCGACAGCTGGATCTTCGGCGCCAACCGCTCGCCGGTGGATTGCGTATGGGCGCGCGGCCGCAAGGTGGTAAAGGACGGCCGGCATGTCAGCCGGGAGCGGGTCGCGCGGCGCTTCCGTGGGGCGATCGAAGGCTTGCTTCTGGCATGACCGCAAAATTCAAGCCTGGCGCAAAGGGGACGACGAAGGCGCTGTATCAGCGTATCCGCGGCGATATCGAAGCCAGGATCACATCCGGCGACTGGCCGCCAGGGTATCGCATGCCGTTCGAACACGAACTGATGCAAACCTATTCCTGTTCCCGCATGACCGTGAACAAGGTCATATCGGCGCTCGCCGCGGCGGGTCTGGTGGTACGCCGGCGCAGGGCCGGCAGCTTCGTGTCGCGGCCGCGGGTGCACACCGCGATCCTCCAGATTCCCGATCTCAAAGGCGAGGTGGAGCAGCGCGGCGAACGCTACGCATACCGGCTGATAGATCTTTGCAAGCGCGTTGCTTCGATGCGCGACCGATCCCGCCTTGGCGTCGGCGTTCGCGCACCCGTGCTGGCCATGCGCTGTCTGCATGAGGCGGAAGGCCAACCCTTCGCGATCGAGGATCGGCTGATCAATCTGCAGGCGGTGCCCGACGCGCTGCAGGAAGACTTCTCAACCACGCCTCCGAACACCTGGCTGGTGGGTCACGTGCCCTGGACCGAGGCCGAGCACCGCATCACCGCCTGCAATGCCGATACCCGCACAGCCGAGGAGCTGAAGATCGAGAAGGGCGCGGCCTGCCTCGTGATCGAGCGGCAAACGTGGCGCAATGGCGAGCCGATCACGTCGGTGCGGCTCACCCATCCCGGACACCTCTATGATCTGATCGCGCGGTTCACTCCGACCGGCTGAAGACTTTGCCGAAGCGCTCAAGCGAAGCTGTGATACATCGGCGTCGCCTTCAATTCGGCGTCGCCTTCTGTCCAGATCGAGGTGATCTCGTCTTGCGACAGCAACCGGTTCCAGATCGCCAGATGCGCGATCGATCCCTTGAAACCGGTATCCTGAGTGCCGCCGACACCGAGCGGCCCGGCGCCCGCCTGGGGATGCACGTGAAACTCCGGATATTCGTATTTGTCCTGCGGGATGCGCGCGGCCTCGACATTCTGCTTCCACAGCACGCAGCCCGTCGTCAGATCGTCGGGCGCGATCCATGGCTCCGCCTGCCCGATCAGGAAGATCCAGTTGCCGGCCTGGATCGGCGTCGCATCGTTTGCCGAGACGCCAAACTCCATATAGGCGCCGGCGCCTTTGCCCGCGGGTGAGCCCAGGTTGAACGTATAAAAGGACAGCCGCGAATGGCGGGTCGGGTTGGTCTGGTTGTAAAAGCGCATCGCCCATTCGACATCGCTTGAGGGCGCGACCGCCTTTTCCAGAACATGCACATATTGATCTGAGGTTCCGGCCACGTTCGCATTGTCGAGCGCGAGCGGGCAAATCCACACGGCGACCGAAAGCGCATTAGCGAAAGGTTGCGAGTATCGGGGATCGCTCTCGATCGTCAGGCGACTGCCGAGCGCGCCATCGAAGAAGGGCGCCCGGATGGCGCCGAAGGGCATGGCCGCAAGTGTGATCCCGGCGGCGGGCACTGAGGCATCATGCAGGCCCATCTCGTCGTGGCACGAAGTGCCGGCGGCGTCGTCCAGCGGCCAGTAGCTTGCAGGTTGGGTAGCCAGGATCGCGGTCTTGACGGTCATTCTCCATTCCTCCTTCGATCTGCGGGGAGAGTCTGATTGGCGCGCCTTGTTCACTCCGAGTTCAGTAACCTTGCCGACCACAAAGGGCGGCAACCTGTCGTTCAGAATATGCCAAAACGGCTTTGCCTGTACGCGGTGCTTCAAGAATGCTCCATCCACTGCATCCAGTTTCCTGGCCGCGACCTCCATCCCCGCCAGTGCGGCAGGGTATTGCGCATGAACGTCATCTCCACCATGCGATCCTCCGAATTTGCGACCGCCTGATCGGCGCTTGGCTCTCGCCGCAGGTCCAGAGGCCTGTGTTTCGTCTTCTTGCATCATCGTCTGACATCCTCAGTCCCCCGCCGCGGAGCCTGCGTGCATGGCGAATCCTGAATAACTATCCGGATTGTTGAGCGTATCGCTGTTGCTTCTCATCAGCCGGAACAGGGCCCCAATGATCGGTATACTGCTGAGGAACGACAGAATTCCGCTCCCGCGCGGCGACAGTCGATTGAAATCCTTGCTGCTGGAATACTCACGATCCGTGGTATGAAGGGCATTGTGCGTCGACTCGTGAATGATTGTGTCGATCTTGAATTTCGCGTCGGCGGATTTCGTGTAAGCGTCGGTACAGACATGAAGGTCGCCGAAACACGTCCACATCAACCTCCCGTCGATGCACCATTTTTCTGAACTGCCGCACAGAGTGCTGGCATCAGGAGCGCAATTGAAGCGAACTGAACGCATATAGCTGCCGATGCGCTGATAATTTTCGCGAACGTCGCGGACGAAACCGTCGTCGATTTCGCCGGTGTTCGCGGGATCGAAATAGTGCCGAAAGCTGGCCTTGTCGGTGGGATCCATCCTCTCGAAGCCGCTCGACAGAACGGTAATGGCTCGTTGCACGTGCGTTAGCGCCGCTCGATGGTTGTCCCTCAAGTCACTTTGGAGGCCCTCCGGACAAGATTCGAAGTTGGTTTCGAGGCTTTTGTGCCTCGGCTCGCTTTCGTCACCCGGGCTCTGGCGCTGAATGACCGGCGTTGCGACGCTGCTCAGCGCGCTCGCGGCGGCGCGCGCGTCACCAGACCGCGCGATCGCATCGGAGACGGCCTCGGCCTCGCGTTCCGCGGACGCGTCCGGCAAACCAAACCTCAGATCTTCAGAACTGTTTGCGTCGTTCGCCACCGGCGGCTGCTGCAAGACATGCGTCAATTCGTGCGCCAGCAACTTCAGTCCGGCGGCGGTCCGAGGCGCGTATTGCCGGGGGCCGAATGCGACGTGCGCGCCGACGGTGTAGGCCCGCGCATCAATTGCTCGCGCGGACTCCGCGGCCTTCGTATCGGTATGCATCCGCACCCGACTGAGGTCGTGACCGAAGCGCGGCTCCATGAAGGCGCGCACCGCCGGATCGAGCGACTGGCCCGGTGATCCCAGCACCTCCCGCACCCCCGACGGGATCTCGCTTGCGCCGATGAGCCCGTTGCCGCCAGGGAAACGTGGCGCGCTTGGCAACGAAGCTTTCCCGGCTCCCCGCTGCGCACCATCCCAAGCCGATGCCGGTTGATTGTGCTCGCCTGGTTCCGACGGCCATATGCTCGTTTTCGACAGCGACCAACCCGGCCCGGCCGGCGCAGCCCACCGCACCTCATCCGCCGCCCGCTCTGGCTCCGGTTCGGGCGCGCGGCGAGACGCGCCGGTCCGCGGTGCGCGCGACGCGGGCCTCGAATGCTTGGCCGTATCGGCCACGTGCATGGCGACGGCTCGGCTCATCGGGTTGTTCCGGCGCCGCACGCGCGCCGGCCTGGAAGTCGGCGCGTTTGCATGGATGTGGTTCGCGGCCGACCCATTAAACGGCCCTCGCGGCGTCTGTTTCGCCAGGGGCGACCTCCCGGGCGGCGACGGCCGATCCCTTGGGCACCACGGGCGGCGGCGTCACGTATTTCATGATGATCATCTCCGAGCATCGGCCGATCGCCGCTTTGCGGGCGACCGGATCCGGCGTGGTGCAGGCGGAGTCGCGGCACCCCTTGTAGTCGGCGAGCGCCTGCGGATCTTGACGCAAGGCGTCGTTCACGAAGGTCAGCGTCGGGTGGCCGATATTGGTCGTCTTGAGATCGCTCTGAATGATCGAGATGATGATCTGTTGGGCTTGTTTGTTGACGTCGATGAATTCCTCGCATGGATTGCTGGCGCCCGGGCCGAGTTCCCGCAGCAGCTTGTCCTCGGCGGGGGTCCCCTTCACGTTCGCAAGCGGCGGTGCCGAACTGTCGGTGCCGGCGCCGGCGAGCGGCGAGGCCGGCGAGCCGGCGGTCTTGCACGACGCTTCGAGGTCGTCTACGGCGTGAATGAGTTCGTGCACAATCGTGTCGACGAGCTCCTGTGGGTTTGCGGTATGCTCGGGCTTGGTCGGGTTGATCTCCAGTGTGTGCTGGCCGGGCGAGTATCCGCCGAATCGTTCGACCCCACCGATCTTGAGCCCCGGCGTGACCTTGAGCCCGAGCGGCCCGAGGTCCATCTTGGGCGTGGCCTTGCAGGCCGCCATATAGTCCCAGAGACCCTTGAATTGGGCCTGCGA
>NZ_JBEKXH010000001.1:0-55422 GCF_049512235.1 Bradyrhizobium sp. | reverse complement strand
GCCAGTATGATGCCTTGCAGGCCTTCTACCTGGAAGGCCTGACGTCAGCGGAAGCGGCGCCACGTTTCGGCTACTCGCCGCGGAATGTTAGGCGAATTCCGGTCCGTGGAAATCCAGGCTAGCGTGCTCTGGAATACTGGGTCGCCCGATCGAGTCGGGCGATGACATCGGGTTTGGTTCCGTTGGCATGGTCACGACTTCACCGCGCCGGCGGTCAGGCCGCCGACCATGTAGCGCCTGAAGGCGTAGTAGATCGCGGCCGGCGGCAGCGCGTAGATGAAGCCGGTGGTCATCAACAGTTCCCAGGGCGAATCGTCGGCGGCAAGGAAGTTGCCGAGCGCGACCGGCAGGGTGATGTCCTTGTCGTTTGACAACAGCAGGAAGGCGTAGAGATATTCGTTCCAGGCGAGCAGCAGCGCGTAGGTGCCGATCGCCACCAGCGACGGCATCATCAAGGGGATGTAGACCAGCCGGAACAGTTGCAGCGTGGTCGCGCCATCCATGATGGCCGCCTCGTCAAGTTCGACCGGCAGCTTGTCAGAGGCCTGCTTGAGCACCCAGATCGCATAAGGGGAAGCGATCGTCACCATCGCCAGGATCAGCGCCCATTGGTTGTTGAGCAGGCCGTAATTGCCCATGGTCCGGTACATCGGAACCGCCAGGAAGGCAGCGGGAATAAAGTAGGTAAAGAGCGCCAGATTCATCACCCAGCGGCCGCCGGGAACGCGCAGCCGCGAGATCGAAAACGCCGCCGCGGTGGCAATAAACAGCGTGAGCGCGCCGACCGTGACCGCGATCACGGTCGAATTGAAGAACTGAACCCAGAAATCCCTCAGGAAATAATGCTGCTGGCGAAACACGATTTCGAAATTATGCAGCGTCGGATGATCGGGCCATAATTTGCCGGCGAAGGCATCCTCCTTGGGCGAGATCGCGAACAGGAACATGTGATAGATCGGCAGCATGGTCCAGATCAGCACGGGAAAGCCGATCAGCAGCAGACGCGCTTCGACGGTCGCCTCGCGCAGGGAGGGGAGCTTCATCGCGACAGCCGTTTCATCATGAAATAGACCAGGGGAAGCACCAGCGGCAGCGCGCACACGATCGCCGCCATCGACAGATCGAGCTGGTCGAGCCGGAGGTAGCGGATGCCCAGCGTCGCCAGCACATGGGTGAGGTCGGCGGGTCCGCCGCCGGTCAGGAGGTAGACGCTGTTGAAGTCGCCGAGCGTCCAGATCATCGAGAGCAGCGTGCAGGTGACATAGAGCATCTGCACCGAGGGCCAGGTGATGAAGCGGAATTTCTGCCACCAGCTGGCGCCGTCGACGTCGGCCGCCTCGAACAGATCGCCTGGGATCGCCAGCCGCCCGGTCATCAGGATCAGGGTCCAGAACGGCAGCGATTTCCAGATATGCACACCGATCGCCATGGTCAGCGCGACGGCGGGATCGTTGAGCCAGTTCGGACCATCTTCGCCGGTCAGCTTGAAGATGGTCTGGTTGACCATGCCCCATTCGGGATTGAACATGAAGCGCACCGACAGGATGGTCGGGATCGAGGGTACCGCCCAGGGCAGGATGAACAGTACCGACAGCCATTTGATCCAGCGGCGTTCCTGGATGAAGAAGCCGGACAGGAACAGCGCCACCACCATCTTGAAATTGATGCCGACCAAGAGGAAGATCAGCGTATTGACCGCCGCGCGCGCGAAAATCGGATCGTGGTAGAGCGCGACATAGCTTGCGGGATGGCGCGCCAGCCACAGCCCGTAGCCGACCGGATAGATCACGAAGGCCGCGAACACGAGCATATAGGGCAAAAGTAGCGCGATGCCCCAGACCTGCGGCGTCGTCAGACGCGTCGACAGCGGCCCGCGGGGGACTGCTTCCTCAGCTGTTGTGACCGTCACCGTTGCCATGGCGCGCCCTCGTTCGACCTCATCCTGAGTTCCCCATCGGCGGCGGCGACCCTCTGCGCATGAAAGTCAGCTCCCATTACGGCGCAGAATTTGAATTTCAATTTCACTTTTGCATTAGAGTCATCTTCTCCCCTCCCCCCGCGAAGCGGTTGGGGGGGTCGGGGGTGGGGGGTGGGGGGTCTATCGGCAGGAACCGCTGCTTCGGCGAACGCCGCGCCACCCCCCACCCCCGACCCCTCCCCACCACGCGCGATGCGCGTGGGGGGAGGGGAGATTATGACTTCATGCTGAGTTACCACCGGCAGCGCCGAGTTGGAATCTCATTCTCACTTTCGTATTAGTTCGCCACTGGCCTTTGGCCGACCCCCTGCCGGCATCGTTGACGTCAACCCGCGACCTGCTTGATGCGGGCAATCAATTCGTCGACCGCCTGATCCACCGGCACCTTCTCGCTCACCACGCGGTTCATGGCCTTGGCCCAGACGTTCTCGTTGTTCAGGACCGTGAATTTGTAGTTCTTGGTGAAGTCGAACGGCTGCGTGCCGCCCGTGAACTGCGCATAAACCGCGCGGCGATGGCGGTCGGCCTGCCAGAACGGGCTCTGCTGTCCGGCTGTCGTGACCGGGAACCAGCGGCCGAGCGCGCCTTCGACGTAAGGCTGCAGGTTTTCCTCCTGCAGCAGGAACTTTACAAATTCCTTGGCCTGCGCCTTGTTTTTCGCGGCGGTGAAGATCACGCCGGTCTTGACGTCGGAGCGATACTTGATCGGCGTGCCATCCGGCTTGTTGGGGAAGGAAGCGGTGATGATGTCTTCCTCATAGGCCTTCTTGCCGGCGGCGCGCTGTTCCGGGGTCAGCGCCGGATTGGTGGAATCCTCGAACCACTTCGCCGCGATCGAGATGGTGAAGTTGTGGGTCATCACAATCGTCTTGTTGTGGAAGGCGACGTTGTTGTCCGGGTCCTTCCAGGTCGTCGAGGACGGCGGCGTGCAGCCCCGGATGTAGATGTCGGTGTAGTCCTTCAGCGCATGGATCAGGCCGTCCCGGACCTTGGGATCGTCGACCAGAAGCTTGCCGTCGTCGTCGACGAGCTTGACGTTGTAGGCATCCATGAAGGTGTAGAACGACTGGAACGAATCGGTCGATTCCACGCCCATCGGCTGGCCGATGCCGTAGATGCGCTGGCCGGTGGCCTTGCGAATCCCCGGCTGCACCTTGTCGCACCAGAACGACCAGTAGTCGGCCCACCCCGTCGGGATGTCGCTGACCTTGAAGCCGGCCTTTTCCAGCATGTCCTTCCAGATCTGGACGTGCATGCTCTGCTGCTTCAACGGGAAGCCGTAATAGGCCTTCTTCTTGGTCTGATCGTTATAGAGCAGCGCGGTCTCCAGCGTGTTCGGCGCGAACGCCGATTTCATCGGCGTCAGGATATCAGTGAGATCCTCGAGCTTGCCCTCGAACGCCCATTTGCCGGCGGCCTGTACGTCGTAGCTGTCGGAATAGGCGACGTCCGGCACCGTGCCGGAGTCCAGCGCCGCCACCGTTTTCGGGATCATGTCCTGGATGGCATATTGCGACAGCTCGACCTTGATGCCGGTCTTGGCCTCGAACTTCCTGATCGCCTCCAGCAGCGCGTCGTCCTCGGACTTGTAGAAGCCCTTGCCGAACCAGACCGTAATCTTATCCTGCGCCATTGCCGGCGCGGCCGCGTGGCACAGCCCAATCGCGGCGGCGAGCACGACGGCGAGCGCCCGTATTCCCCTTGATGTCACGTCATTCTCCCTGATGCGCCGATTTTTTTAACCAGCTGGGTAAAAGCCTACTGCATTCCGGCGGGCCGATCCAGACGGCGCATTCATCTATTCGGTGCGCGAAGGGTCATCGTACAGACCAGGCCGTCCGGCCGGTAGTCGAGATCAACCGTGCCTTCCGGTTCGTGGGCCAAACCGCGCTCGATCACCCGCGAGCCAAATCCTTTGTGTGCCGGGGGCGTGACGGGCGGCCCGCCCTTCTCTCGCCAGCGCAAGAGAAGCCGAACCCCCACCGGCGCCGGCTCCGCCGTCCACTCGATCAGGATTGATCCCGCTCCGCTGGAAAATGCACCGTACTTCACGGCATTGGTCGCAAGCTCATTGAATACAATGCCAAGCGCCAAGGCTGCTTGTGGCGCGAGACGGATGTTCTCGCCCATAACGACAATTCGCTCCGCCCGGCCGTCTGCGACAGCGAAAGGCTCCATGGCATCGTTGATCACATCGCACAACCCTGCACTGTGCCAATTTTCTCGCGTTAACAGGTCGTGCGACCGGGACAGCGCAAACAACCGGGACTCGATCGATTCCCGGATCATCCTGGGATCGGAAGCGGTTCGCAAAGTCTGCCAGACGATCGATTGCACCGTCGAAAGGATGTTCTTCACGCGATGGTTCAGCTCGCCGATAAGCATCCTGGACTGAGCTTCGTCCTCCTTGTGTCTGGTGAGGTCAACGAACGACGCAAAATTCTGAACGACAATACCGTTCTCGTCCCGAACCGGGCTGACGAAGATAGTGGCCCAGAATTCGCTGTTATCCTTCCGGCGGTAACGAATTTCCGATCCACCGTCCGTATTGCCCTTAAACTCGGCGGCAATATGCGCCAGCGCCTCCGTATCGGCAGGCTGCGCCATCAGGAAATTAAAGCTTTGGCCGAGCACCTCTTCCCGGCCGTATCCCGTCAAGGAAAGAAAGCTGTCATTGGCAAAGATGATAGGATTGCCGAATTCCTTTGCATCCGTAAACACCATCGCCATTCGCGTGGTTTCGGCGGCAACGACGAACGGGCCAAGGTTCTTCCGAAAGCCGTCGACTGCGGCTTCGGCGACTTTCTGCTCGTTGGACTTGTTTGCTGTCTCAGACACAGAGTTCGATCCGGTTATTGGCAGCCACGCGACACGAATCTTACCGTGTTGCTCGGCGGCAACCAGCGCTGCTTTGCCCTGCGATATCGGCATTCAGTTCGTCCCCGCGCCGGGGCGGTTTTTTGGGTTCGGAAAGCTTTGCGATGGAAGAACGAGGGAACGGACCGATTGAACATGACGCTTCCCTTGATGCGGCGGGAGCGCAACGCTCCCAGTCACCGCCGGGACGGGCGGTGATCGATCCAGCATGACGTTTCGGGTCCCGACTGGTTGGCCAATATAGCTCATTCTCAAAAATTTAAAGCTGCCACCAAACCAGGCGACCGATTCCGTCGGCATGATCTTTTCCAATGTGATCGCCTTTCTATAAGCTGTCTAGCTTCAACCCGGTCCGAAAAGCTGCAATTGCTCTTGGTACTAAAATAAGGTTTCCACCCGCCGCCTACACTCTAAGATTGCAAGAACCTTCGATTCGATCTGAGGGGAGGGAACTCGTGGGGAAGCCCGCCAAGGACATGTTCGACCCCAAGGTCTTCCTCGCCAAAGTTGGGATGGGGAAGGCGATTCTGGGATACCGGAAGAATAAAATTATTTTCGCGCAGGGAGAGGTCGCGGAATCGGTTTTTTACGTTCAAAAAGGCAGGGTCAAGCTCACTGTCATATCCGAGCAAGGCAAGGAAGCGGTGGTCGGAATTCTAGAGCCCGGACAATTCTTCGGCGAAGGGTGCCTGAATGGCCGTCCGCTTCGGATCGGCACCTCGATGGCGATGGAGGACTGCGTCATCACATCGATTACCAAGGACGCGATGAACGCCGTCCTTGATGGCGAGCCGAAATTCTCCGAGCTGTTCATGGCGTATCTCCTGACCCGGAATGGTCGGATCGAAGAGGATTTGGTCGACCAGCTGTTCAATTCCAGCGAAAAGCGGCTAGCGCGTCTGCTGCTGTTGCTCGCCCATTTCGGAAAAGATGGCCCGCCGCGACCTGTTCTTGCCGCGATCAGTCAGGAAACACTGGCGGAGATGATCGGCACCACCCGATCCCGCGTGAGTTTTTTCATGAACAAATTCCGGAAGCTGGGCTTGATCGACTACAACGGAACAATAAAGGTCCATAACTCGCTGTTAAACGCCGTTCTGCACGACAAGCCGCACATTGCAGCCGACCGGGCGGTCGACAGGGAATAGTGCATGAAGGCGGAAACGGCGGGCTGTTCAGCCCATCCGGCCAGCCCTGCTCTTGCTTCGTCCCCTGCCTCCTTGACCAATTCGACGGCAAGCGTCCGCAGGAGCGGGTCGTCTCGACAATCAGGATGACCGGCGCAGGTCTGTCCCCACCGCGTCCATCATGTCAATGAAGCAAATAATTGGGGGGTGCGGGGTCATCGGACAGCCCCGGAACCACTTGATCAGTCCAAGCACCTGCCATCCGAAGGCAATGCGCCTTGAAATCCGGGTTTAGGGTTTCTCGGGAGAGTTGCAGCAAGTCCGACGCCAGACGCAGGCACTCTAATTCACGCTTTTGCTCGTCGTTGGACTCAGACACGGCGCACCTCCTTGGCAGGGGTGAGTTGTCGCACGCCGTGCGGCGCCTTGTCTGTGGTGCACGCCACAGAGCACCAGGCAAGAGTTTGCCCGAATTCATCTGCAGTCGCATAGCGCCTGCCGCAATGGACGTCTCCCGCCGTTGAGCGCCGACGGTCTGGCGAGCTCACCAAGAGCATACCGCTAGCTTTCGGACCCCGGGGACGCAGCCCGGCGGCAAGAGCCCCGCAGCGCGTCTGGGACACCAGCCTGCCTTACACGTTTCATCCGAGCGGACCTTCGGGGGCTTGCCAGGCACGTCCGGCCAAGCGACACTTTGCTTCGATCGGACGCCATCAGCTGGTGCACGGTCTCGCTCGGACGCCAAGATCCGAAAATCAGGGAGGCCAGAGAAATGCTCTCATCCGTTCGCTTGCCCGGTTTTACCGTCGCCGCAACGCTGCTTCTCGGCATTCCCTTTGCGTTCAGCCAGGAACAAAACCTCGCCAAGCCGAGCGAAGTTGGCTTCGCCAGCGCAGGCCTTGCCCGCATCGACGCCTATATCAAGAACGAGATCGCCGCAAACAAGATTCCGGGTGCGATCATGATGATCCAGCGCAACGGAAAGACCGCCTACTTCGAAAGCTTCGGCGTTCGGGACCCCGGCACCAAGGAGCCCATGACGCCCGACACCATCTTCCGCATCTACTCGATGTCCAAACCGATCACGACGGTGGCCGCGATGATGCTGGTCGAAGAGGGCAGGCTGCAGCTCGACGATCCCCTGTCGAAATACATCCCGGCATTCGCGAATGCCAAAGTGGGCATCGAGAAGGCGGAGGATGGAACGACCACCCTGGACATGGTCCCGGCCAGGCGTCCCATCACCATCCAGGACCTGATGCGACACACTTCCGGTATCACCTACGGCTTCTTCGGCGAGGGCATGGTCAAGAAGGCCTACGTCGACGCTCACCTGTTTGCCGGCGACGTCGACAATGCCGCCTTCGCGGAACGTATCGCCAGCTTGCCCCTGGCCTATCAGCCGGGCACGACCTGGGACTACAGTCACTCGACCGATGTCCTGGGCCGGGTGATCGAAGTAGTCTCCGGGAAATCGCTCTACCAGTTCGAAAAAGAACGGCTGCTCGATCCGCTCGGCATGAAGGACACGAGCTTCTACGTCACCGATGCCGCCAAGAAGGCGCTGGTGGCGGAGCCCTTCCCGAACGATCGGAAGATCGGCAACGATGCCGAAATGGATGATCCGCGCGTCGCGAAGAAGTGGGAGTCAGGCGGCGGAGGCATGGTGTCCACGATCCCTGACTATGCGCGTTTCGCGCAGATGGTACTCAATGGCGGCACGTTGGACGGCAAGCGATATCTGAGCCCGAAGACGATCGCCTACATGGGATCGAACCATATCGGCCCCGGCTCCGGCGTGATTCCCGGCCCCTACTATTTGCCGGGGGCGGGCTTCGGGTTCGGACTGGGCTTTGCCGTCCGCACCGAGGCCGGTGTGAGCCCGGCGGAAGGCTCGATCGGCGAGATGAACTGGTCCGGCGCGGGCGGCACGACTTTCTGGATCGACCGCAAGGAAAACATGTTCGTGGTCTTCATGGCGCAGACGGTCTCGCAGCGAACGAGGATCAGAGTGGCTCTGAAGAACCTCGTGTACGGAGCCTTTGACGAGTAAGTCATGACCGCGGGCGCCGGGCGCGACAGGGGGCGCTCACAAAGAAGTGAGGCGGCATGGGGAGCCAGCGTGTCGCCTTTCGCGCCTTCTCATTCGTCCTGTGTCCAGAGAGCTGGAACGGAGACATGGAATGAACAATTCTCGCTATCGCTGGGTCATTGTGGCGGCCGGCGGCCTGTTGGGCTGTGTTGCAATCGGCGGCATGTTTTCGCTGCCCGTTTTGCTGCAGCCGATGGCGCGGGATACCGGCTGGTCGGTCGCCGGTGTATCCAGTGCCATGACGATCGGCTTTCTTGCGATGGCCTCCACGAGCATGATCTGGGGGACGTTGTCGGATCGGGTCGGGGCGCTCCCGGTGGTGCTGACCGGCTCAATCGTCATCGCGGCAAGCCTGGCGCTGGCGAGCCGTGCGACCTCATTGATCGAATTTCAGCTGCTCTTCGGCCTGCTTTTGGGAGCGGCGACTGCCGCCATCTTCGCGCCGATGATGGCCTGCGTCACCGGCTGGTTCGACACCAATCGCAGCCTTGCGGTGTCGCTGGTGTCGGCCGGCATGGGGATGGCGCCGCTGACCATGTCGCCGCTCGTGGCCTGGCTCGTCTCCAGCCATGACTGGCGAACCACGATGCAGATCCTTGCCGTCGTCGTCGCGGCCTTCATGATTCCGGCCGCGCTGCTGGTGCGCCGCCCGCCCGCGCTCGCGGGCGGTGCCGTTGCGTCAGGCGATGTCCGGCCGCAATCGGAGATGTCGCTCTCGCAGGCTCTCAGGTCGCCGCAGTTCATCATCCTCATCGCGACGAATTTTTTCTGCTGCGCCACGCATTCCGGTCCGATCGTCCACACCGTGAGCTACGCCATCAGTTGCGGCATCCCGATGCTGGCCGCGGTTTCGATCTACAGCGTGGAAGGGCTGGCGGGATTGGGCGGCCGCATCGCCTTCGGCCTGCTCGGCGACCGTTTGGGCGCCAAGCGCGTTCTGGTCGGGGGGCTGCTGGTCCAGGCGTTCGGTGCGCTGGGCTACGTCTTCGTGCGCGAGCTGTCCGCGTTCTATGCGGTCGCCGCGTTGTTCGGCTTCGTCTATGCCGGCGTCATGCCGCTCTACGCGGTGCTGGCGCGGGAAAATTTCCCGTTGAAGATGATGGGCACCGTGATCGGCGGCACCGCGATGGCGGGCAGTCTCGGCATGGCCACGGGACCGATTGCCGGCGGCCTGATCTACGATACCTTCGCGAGCTACGCGTGGCTCTATATCGGCGCGTGGGGCATGGGCCTCGGCGCGTTCCTGATGGCCTTGAGCTTCCGGCCGTTTCCAAATGCGCAGGCTGCGCCAGTGCCGGCGTGATCCGAGCCGGGCCTGGATGACGCATCCGCATGACCTGACTTCGCGCGCCGCCCGGCGCTTCGATCGCAACCCCAATCAAGGAGCCTCCGATGACTGAGCCGTTCATGGTCCGGCAAGAGACCCAGATCGCAGCTTCGCCCGCGACCGTCTTCGCCTTCCTGACCGATCCCGAAAAGATCATCCGCTGGATGGGCACCGACGCGGAGACCGAGATACATCCGGGCGGGCTCTATCTCCTCAAGGGTGTCAACAACCGCCGCGTGGCGCGCGGCACGTTCCGCGAGGTCGTGCCGGTGCACCGGCTAGCCTACAGCTTTGGTTGGGACGGCGATGAGGAGGTGCCGCCGGGATCGGGTCTGATCGAGATTGACCTGATCGATCGGGACGGCGGCACTTTGCTGCGCATGACCCATAGCGGTCTTCCCAACGCGGCGCAGCGCGCCGGCCACGCCAAGGGTTGGGCGCATTACGTTGGCAGGCTGGGGATCGCGGCCGCAGGCGGAAATCCCGGCGCCGATCCTGGCCCAGGGAAGGGCGAAGCGTAGCGCGACATCCGATCGGCGGCTGCGTGAATGCGCCGGTCTGCGGCCGTCCGCCGGGCAGCGGAGCCGTCGACACCAGCAATCACGCGGCCGCGGCCATCGGCCAGCGCGTGCCGGTGTCGGCGGGCTTGCGCGGTTGCCGGTCGTATGCGGGAGCGTCGCAGAGCGCGAAGTAGGCTTCGAGCTCCCTCAGGGCGAGATGCTCCCACGCCTCGGCCTGCTCCAATAGAGTGCGGCTCTGATGCGGACGAAAGGCCGCGGTTTGACGGTACAGCGAAGCGATCGCGCGATATCGGCGGACGTTTTCGTGGATGGCTTTTCCACTCACAGCCATGACATTTTCCCCAGTCCCAGTCTGCAGTGATCGGAAGTCTCGATTCAACGTTTTTCCATTTCGTTAGCGCGCCCGGCAAAAGACGAAAATGGTTTCCGAATGATTGACGAGCGATTCCGTGAAACCTATCGATTCAGGCCAGGGGCGTTGTGCTCTCACTCCCTCTCCCGCTCTTCGCGGGGGAGGGTGGGGTGGGGGCGCTACTCGGGGACTGCCGACTTGTCCGCCGAAGCCTCTGGCGAAGGCGGATGTGGCTTTCCCCCACCCCAGCCCTCCCCCGCGAAGAGCGGGAGAGGGGGCGCAGCATCGCGAGCATTTTACATTGGCGGCATGATCAGAACATCAAAATCACTGCACTGGAGGCATCAATATGATTTTGTCCAACTTGAACACGGTGCAACTGCTATGACCAAAGCCGGCCTCTCCGATATCTACCGAAACTACATTGCCTGCCTGAACAAACAGGACTGGCCGAATCTGGGGCAGTTCGTTCATGAGCAAGTTCGTTACAACGGCGAGCGGATCGGGTTATCAGGCTATCGCGAGATGCTGGAGGGAGATTTTCGTGCGATTCCAGACCTCTATTTTGACATCCGTCTGCTGATTTCCGAACCACCTCGTCTAGCGAGCCGTCTGAGCTTCGACTGCACGCCGAAAGGAATCCTGTTTGGCCTCCCTGTCAACGGCAAGAGAATAGCGTTCACCGAAAACGTATTCTATGAGTTCCGAGATGAACGGATCGAGAAAGTATGGTCGGTCATAGACAAGGCCGCTATCGAATCCCAGCTTTAGTGCTTCTCCCCTCCCTCCGTCCGGCGTTGCGCAGCGAAGCCGGATGGCGGGGAAGGGTCGGGGGTGGGGGCGCCACGAGCACCGCCGCCGGCGAGAGACCCCCCACCCCCGACCCCTCCCCGCCGCTTCGCGGAGGGAGGGGAGCAGAGAGTCTTCGCCCATCACGCTTTTGCCGGCGCCGCGGCCGCTCCGATTTCCGCCAGCGTTGATCAAGTGGTCGTTGAGCGATCGAGCTTCGCGACGAGGCTGTGGAAGATGGCTTCGAAGCCGGGATCATGGTTTTCGGGATGGGCGCGGATCATCTCAATGACCTTTCGATAGCAATCAGCCGCTTTCTGGTTGTCGCCTCTTGCCTGGTAGACCATGCCGAGGCGGTCCCAGCCGTCATGCGCCTCGGGGAAGCGTTCGAGCAGGTGGCGGGCGACCCCCTCGGCTTCGTCGAGCCTGCCCTCGTCGATAAGATCGATGGCGGCATCGGAATTCGCGGTGAGCTCGTCCTCGCCCTCGTCCTCGGCATCGTCGGTGTCGATGTCGAATTCGTCGAAGCTGTTGACGATGTCGACGTCGACGATGGGGCGCCATGCGGCAGCGGCAAGGCGTTCGCGCTCAAGATCGGCCGCCACATCCTTGTCGAGGCAGCAGCGTTTGTACTTCTTGCCGCTGCCGCAGGGGCAGGGATTATTGCGTCCGGGCTTGGCCATCACGGTCTCCCCTTCGACAGCAAGGAGGCATCCGATCCGCCTTACGGCTTACGAACGCGCAACGTAATCGTCAATCCGGCTTCGCCGCGCCCACCGCCGCCGGCTCACTCGCCGGCGCCGCCGCCGCATCCGGCACCGCCGCCGGCTTCGCCCCGCCCCCCGTAAACCGCTCCAGCACCGAGCGCACCGCATCGCGCGTCTTGCGGTCCTTGAGCGCGTCGAGCAAGGGCGCGGACGCCGGCGAGCGCCGTATCAGGCTTTCCGGATCCGGGAAGATCAGGGGATCGTCCCACGGGCCCTGCACCACGAACGGCAGATCGAAAGTTTGCCCGCCTGATGGCGCCGACGTCAGGCTGGCGATGCCCTTGAGGTCGTATTCGCGCGCCGGCACCGAGGAGGTGCCGGTCAGGGTGATGCGCGTCGCCGGGCCTTCGACGCGGACATCCTGGGCGGTGGCGATCCCGTCTGCGAATTTCACCGCGATGGTCATGGTGTCGTAGGGCGTCGCGCCGCCGCGAAAACTGCCGGTGCCGGACAGCGGCTGGCGTTGCAGCCGCCGCAGCAACTGCTCGACATTGAAGCCTGCGATGGCGCCGTCATGGCCGGTCAGCGTGGCGGTGCCGTCGAGCGATTGCGCCAGGCCGAACGGGCTCGCCCCCGAGGCGGTCAGCGCGAGGTTGAGGTTGCCGTGGCCGGTCAAGTTGTTGATGCCGAACAATTCGCCGGCGCAGGATTGCAGATCGACGTCGGTGAACTGCAGCTGCGCCTTGATGTCGGCGACCGCATCCGAGCGCGCTATTCCGAACGAGCCCTTGGCGACCCCGCCATACACCTGCGCCTCGCCGACGGAGAGCGCCAGCGCGCCGCCGCGCATATTGGCGCCGACCGCGGTGCGGCCGAGTTTGGTCGAGCCGACCGTCACCCGCGCCGCCGACAGGCGCATGTCGAGGTCAGTGGATGACAGTGCGTTGACATCGAACAGCTGCCGGTTCCAGTCGTGGGCGCCACCGGCGAGCAGGCGGAAGGTCGAGATGTAGGGCGTGAAGTCGAGCGCGTCGGCGGCCAGCGTCGCCTGCAGCGTCTGGCGGCCATTATTGGCGAAAGTGATCACGCCTTCGGCGACGTTGCCGTCGAGTTCGACATTGACGTTGGTCAGCGCGATCGACGGGCCGACGACGTTGGCGCGCGCCTTCAGCGCGAAGCGGCCGAACCCCCCGCTGCCTGGTTGGGCCTGGCCGGTCCAGCGCAGGGCGTCGCGCAGGGACGGGCTGTCGATGGTCAGCGTGCCTTCCATCATCATGCTGGTGCGATCGGCGATGGCGCCGTCGAAAGCCAGTTTTACGGGCGCGCTGGCGAGCCGCGCCTTCAGGCCGGAGCGCTCGCCCGACAGCGCTGCGATGAAGTCGGCGATGCTGATCGAGCCATCGACGCGCTCGCCGCGCCAATTGAATTGCCCGGTCGCCGCGAACGAACGCGAGATCGAGGGCCAGGCCAGGGAAAGGTCGATATCGTCAAGCTTTTCGGAGGCGTGATGGGCGGCGTCCTGGTAGCTCATCACCCCGTCCTGGACTCTGATTTCCGAGAACGACACCTGGCTGTCGGCGCCCGGTGTCATGGTGCGCGCGATGGTCTCGAGGAATGGCGTCCAGTTGCTGTCGCCATTGGCCTCGCGGATGACGTGGATCTGCGGGCGCAGCATCATGACGTCGGCGATCTCGAAACGCTGCAGCAACAGCGGCAGCAAGCGCAGATTGGCGGTCAGAACGTCGACGTTGAGCGCAGGCGCCAAGGTGCCGCCGCCCTTCAGGCCGACGTCGTGGAAGGACACGTAGCTTCCGGGAAAGACCGACACATCGATATTGCC
Organism: Bradyrhizobium sp.; assembly: GCF_049512235.1. GTDB lineage: Bacteria > Pseudomonadota > Alphaproteobacteria > Rhizobiales > Xanthobacteraceae > Bradyrhizobium. The sequence continues at coordinate 41,812 of NZ_JBEKXH010000001.1, read as the reverse complement.
CTTGACCACGAGATCGAGGCCGGTCACGGCCCGGATTTGCGCCTCGACGGCCTGGCGCAGGGCGTCCCGATTGAGCAACCAGGAGGTCGCGATCAGGCCAACCAACACCACGCCGAGAAAGGCCGCGATCGGCGTCCCCAGGCGTTTCATTCCTTGGGCCATCGTCAATGACATAATCCTGGTCGGGTTGATGTCGTCGGGTTGTTGCTTGAAAAAACGGGCGAGCCGGCTAGGCCCATGCCACCCGGCGCAACTTGAGGGCTTTTCTTGACGCTTTCAAGGCCATGCCCCACGTTACCCGCTGGCGCCCATGCCCGTCATTGACGCATTGCGAAGATTTCGCCTAATAATCCCAGGTAGCATCCTCTCGCGGCGCCTTTCCTCCATTCAGGTCGCATTTTCATGAACAAGGTCTACCCCGACGCCAAATCGGCACTCGACGGCATTCTCAGAGACGGCATGATGATCATGTCCGGCGGTTTCGGTCTTTGCGGGATCGCCGAAGCGCTGTCAGAGGCGATCCGGGACTCCGGGGTGAAGAACCTGACCGTGGTCTCCAACAACGCCGGCGTCGACGGTATCGGGTTAAGCCGGCTGCTGGAGACGCGGCAGATCAAGAAGATGATTTCGTCCTATGTCGGCGAGAACAAGCTGTTCGCCCATCTGTTCCTCGCCGGGGAACTTGAGCTTGAATTCGCTCCGCAGGGCACGCTGGCCGAGCGTATCCGCGCCGGTGGCGCCGGCATTCCGGCCTTCTATACCAAGACCGGCGTCGGTACCCTGGTGGCCGAGGGCAAGGAAGTGAAGGAATTCGACGGCGAGAAATACCTGATGGAGCGCGGCCTGTTCGCCGACCTCGCCATCGTCCACGCCTGGAAGGGCGATACAGCAGGCAATCTGGTCTACCGCAAGACCGCGCGCAATTTTAATCCGATGATGGCCACGGCTGCGAAAATCACCGTGGCCGAGGTCGAGCACCTGTTGCCCGCCGGCCAGATCGATCCCGATCAAATCCATACCCCCGGCATCTTCGTCAAGCGCATCATTCGGGTCGGAACCGGCCTGAAACGCATCGAGCAGCGCACCACGCGCAAGCGCGAGGCCGCGGCTGCCGCAACCGGAGAGGAAGTCTGATGGCCTGGACCCGCGATCAAATGGCTGCCCGCGCCGCGAGGGAATTGCGCGACGGCTATTACGTCAATCTCGGCATCGGCATTCCGACGCTGGTTTCCAACTATATTCCGGCGGGCGTCGACGTGCAGCTGCAGAGCGAGAACGGAATGCTCGGCATGGGGCCTTTTCCCTATGAGGGCGAGGAAGACCCCGATCTGATCAACGCCGGCAAGCAGACCGTGACCGAATTGCCGACGACCAGCTATTTCTCCTCGGCCGATTCCTTCGGCATGGTGCGCGGCGGCCATATCGACCTGTCGATATTGGGCGCGATGCAGGTGGCGCAGAACGGCGATCTCGCCAACTGGATGATCCCCGGCAAGGTGGTCAAGGGCATGGGCGGCGCCATGGACCTGGTCGCCGGCGTCAAGCGCGTGGTGGTGGTGATGGAGCATTCCGCCAAGGACGGCGCCAAACTCCTCAAGCAATGCAACCTGCCGCTAACGGGCGAGCGGGTGGTGGACATGGTGGTGACCGATCTCGCCGTATTCACCATCGACAAGCACGGCCAAAGCGGCATGGCCCTGATCGAACTCGCCGACGGCGTCACGCTGGACGAAGTCAAGGCCAAGACCGAAGCCGAATTCCGGGTGGCGCTGGCGAATACCTGACTTGTTCACAGCTGCTTGAGATATTCGATCAGCGCCCAGCGGTCGTCGTCCGACAGCGCCGTGCCGTAGTCGTGCCCGGAATTGCTGTTGCCGGGCGCGGCGCTTGCGCCGACCACCAGCGTGCCGTCCTTATAGGGCGAGCTGTCCGTGACATAGCCGACATTCACGGGATCATAGGTCTTGCTGCCGACCATGAAAGACGGTTTCCTTTGGGCCGGCGGCGTCAGCAATTCCCAGAGGTTCGGCACCGAGCCGTTGTGAAGGTACGGAGCGGTCGCCCAGATGCCATGCAGTACCCGCGATTCATAGGCCGGCGCCTGGTCCGGTGCCGGCAGCCTGAACATGTTGGCAAGCCGCTCTGCAATGTGGGCCTTCAGGTTTGCGCGCGCGGCGGGGTCCAGCAGCAGCAACGCCGAATCAGCATTTTGTGAAATCTGCAGCAGCTCCAACTGATCTTTTCGGATCGCCTGCCAGACACCGCCATTGGGGTTGGCAAGCCTGGGCGGCAACGGGAAGGCCTCGTCGATCAATGCTCCCACCACGGCGGTTGCTAGGATATCGACCGTCAGTGCGGGATTTGCCAGCGTCGATCCCGGGGGATTGGGCGACAGCGCGCCGGCCAGTACGCCGGATTGCGACGACCTCCCGGCACCGCTGAATGCCTTGGGGTCGGTCCCGACCGCGTTGACCGGCGTCAACCATCTGTCGTGAGGCAAGGGCTTCTCGGCGTGACATCCGCTGCAATATTGCGCGAACAGCCCTTGGCCGCGGTCAACCAGATCCTGCTTGAGCGCGAACGGCCAGGGCGGAGGCTTCAGGATTGCGATCTTTTCCTCGAGATGTTGCAGCCCGGCGAATTTTACCGAGTTCCGGCTGTAGTCGACCAGGGGCGCCGCCGGCAGCTTCCTTGGGCTGAAGTCGGCAAACACGCCGAACACTTCCCCTGTGTTTCGTCCCAGCGCGTTGACGAAGAGGCCGTTGGGAACGCCGCCATTCCACTGCGTCCTGTCCTGCCGCGACGCGTTCCACAGGAACGGATAGCTGACGGGCGCGTCTGCGACCTTGAAATTGGCGTCGATGCCGAGATCCTTGCCGGCGACCCGGTTGAAGATCATGCCGAATGCGTCGAGGCGCCCCGGCCCCCATGGCGATGCCGGCAGGCTTTTGTCCATGAAGGCGCCGAATTGATCGGCCCAACCGGCGAAGTCGGTCTTGAGTGCGTCGGCCCGCGCCAAGGAGAAGCGCGAGCCCAGGACGGCCCGGGCGAATTGCTGGAAGCGATTGGAGTCCTGCAGCGTCGCCTTGGCAGCGGCCGAAAGCTCGGTCAGGAAAAGCTGGAAATCGGCCGTGGCCGGTGCGCCATCGATGCGAAGCCGTTGCGTGACGGCGCCGGTTTGATACGCGATCTCCGCGGTGTGGCACGCCGCGCAGGTCATGCCGAGGAAACCGGATGCGGCGTCGCCGTCGATGACGAATCCGACCGGCAGCGCTTCCGGATTGGCCGCGGATTTATCATTTCCGAGATATCCGTAGCGTTGCAGATGATCGCCGCCGAACGGCGCGTCGGCATCCAGACGGCGCAGCGCCTTGAACCAGGCATAGGGCATCATGTGCGATCCCTGGCTGGTCGTGTAGAAGACCTGCCGGTCCTCCGCCGTCCAGCCCTGCCGGGCATATTGCAGAGCGGGAGTCTCTGCGGGTTCGGCCAAAGCCGGAGCGGCAATCCCCATCATCGCCGCCAGCGAAAACATCAAAATCCTGAAAAATGCCTTCATGAAACCGCCTCGAAATATCCGAAAAAGCCAAACGTTGGCGTGCTGAGTTCTGTGGGCAGGCGAGAAACTACCAGAAGTAGTGCAATGCTGAAATCGATCTTTTCTGATTGAATCAGAACCGAGACTAATGATGATTGCGCGCAATCGGCGTTACCATCACCAAGGAGGCAAGGCGGTGGACGTCCTCGGCGTGACAAAGTTCGGTCCCGGGATTGAGCAGCGCTGCGGAACCGCCGGCAACGCCGTAGCGCAGGGCCATACCGAGATCCCGATTGTTCGCAAGGCTCCATAGCATGGCCCCCAGAAAGCTGTCGCCGGCACCGGATACGCTAAGCGGCGCGATAGGCAGGGCATTGGCACGGAGGGCCAGGTCGCGAGTCATGAGAAGGGCGCCTTCTGGCCCCATCGAGAGAGCAATGACCTCGATGCGATAGCGATCGAACAGACGGCGTCCCGCTTCGAGGAGCGTGGCTTCATCGGTGGAGGTAATTCCTGCCAGTTCCCGAAATTCGCGAAGGTTGGGCTTCATGAGATAGAGGCCTGCTTCCAGGGCGGCCTCCAGGAAAGGGCCGGACGTATCCACGATGGTCTTGCTATGGGCTTTCGACGCCAAAGCGACCCTGCCAAAAAAATCATGCGGGACGCCAGCAGGCAGGCTGCCACTGGCAATCACATACGCAGGCCGAGGCGTGATACGCGCAATCGATTCCAGACATTCTTGCCATTCAATATCGCTCAGCCTTGCACCCGGGAAGACAAGGCGAAATTGCTCCCGGGTTGTTTCGTCGAACAGCGTAATATCCTCCCGCGTGTCGTTCGACATTGGGATTGCAATGCTGCGCACGCCTTCGCGCTCAACCAGCGTCACAAGTAACTGTCCGGTAGCGCCACCGGCCGGGTAAATTGCGGTCGCGTCGATGCCGAGCCGTTTGAGCACCCGTGCCACGTTGATGCCGCCTCCCCCTGGATCACGCAGCGCCGGCGCGCAGCGCATTTTGGAAAACGGCACCATTTTTCTCACCGACGTCGAGACGTCGACGGCGGGGTTCATGGTGAGGGTGACGATCCGGGCCGGCGGGATTTCAGCCAACGCCCTCGACCTCCGCCAAAGCCTTCAGGCCGACGAAAGCGGCGTCCTCGTCCAGAATGAGATAGGCCGGGATCGGCGCGAGGTATTTGCGGAACCGCCCTTTTTCCTCAAAGCGCGCACGAAATGCGGAGCCGGCCAAATATTGGGGGATGCGCTGCAGGATGCCTCCGGCGATGAATACTCCGCCCCTTGAACTGAGCGTGAGCGCGAGATTGCCGGCGACAGTCCCAAGCATCGCGCAAAACATGTCGATGGCAGCGCGGCTCGTCGGACAGGTGCCCTCGATCCCGGCCTGGGTAATCTCGGCGGCACGGCGCCGTGGCAGCATCAGATTGTCCAGGGCAGCGAGAGCCTCGTGGAGATTTTCGAGCCCATTGCCCGAAAGAACCCGTTCAGCCGAAACATGTCCAAACCGTTGCCGCAGATAGCCGATGACGGCGTCCTCCCGTGGCGAGCAACCGGCCAGTGTGACGTGGCCGCCTTCGCCGGGAAGCACGAGGTGACCCGTTGCATGCGGTATGTTGGCTCCGACGCCGAGGCCAGTGCCGGGACCAACCGCCGCCAGAGGTGCCCCCACGACCGGCTGCCCGCCGCCTAACTGCAGGAGCTTGTCGCGTGAAAGGCGGGGGAGGGACCAAGCCACCGCTTCAAAATCATTGATCAGGCGCACGGTGGAAAATCCGCAGGAGGTGCGCAACTCCGCGGCATCGATGACCCAGGGACTGTTGGTAAGGACACAGCGGCCGTTCTCGACCGTGCCGGCAACGGCAAGAAATGCGGCGCGGATCGTGCCAGCCTCCGGCATCCTGCCCAGATAGACGCTGAGTGCCTCGCCAAAGCTGCCGTAGGCGCTGACAGCCATATGAGCAACTGTGCCCACAGTTCCCTCAGCCAACAGCGCGAAGCGCGCGTTGGTCCCGCCGATGTCTGCAAGCAGCACCGTCTGGCTGGATCGTCCTGGGGAGGCTGTAGAGGCTGTATTCATCGCTGGCGTGCCCTCTTGATCAGATCGGCGTACCAGCGAAACGAGGATTTGGGAATACGCCGCAGCGACGAATCATCAGGCCCAGGCAGCGCGCTGCGAGCGATAGCCGATCTGGCCACCGGGGGCAGGACCACTTGCGGTGCTACATCCTTCAGGTTCCGACACCGCAAACGGAGGAATGAAAAAGAGATTGATCGTGAACGGGTCCGCATCCCAGCAATTGCGTCTCCATGCACCGCCGCCATTGGCGCCAACGTAGAAGTTGCTCCAGTCATAAACTGCGGCAACCGCCGGGGGTGCCTTCGTGTAAGTACGGGCCGCAAGATCGGCAGCAGAAGCACTGACGCCAAGCGTGCAAACAGCAAAAGCAAATTTATTCATGAACGCGCCCCATCTGGGTGACCACCTTCGTCGCGATCGGGAACCGATCGGTCGAGGCGGCTTCACTCAAGCCGGGCGATCTTGCGTGGCTGCGCCACGTCCGGCCTGTCAGGGCGACACGGTGCTGGCCCGGATCCTGCTTTGACAGGGTGGTCCTAACCTGATCCATTTCCGATCGCTCTGGCCTTCGCGACGGCAAGGGCACCGGGGGACGAGAATTCAAGCACCCAGCGAGGAGCCTAATCGATGCAAGAATCGATGCAAGAGTCGATGAAAGAACGGGAACTTCGAGGCCTGATTGCAGAGGTCAAGACCGGTCGACTGTCGCGGCGTGCCTTCGTCCAGCGGATGGTCGCCGTCGGCCTGACGGCGCCGATGGCCGGCATGATGCTGAGCCAGGCCGGGGTGGCGATGGCCGAGACCGCGATCTCCTATAAGCCGACCAAGGCCGGCGGAGGCGGCGCGCTGAAGCTTTTGTTTTGGCAGGCGGTGACCTTGCTCAACCCGCATTTCGCCGTCGGCACCAAGGACCAGGAAGGCTCGCGGATCTTCTACGAGCCGCTGGCGGGTTGGGACAATGATGGCAATCTGATTCCGATCCTTGCCGCCGAGATTCCGAGCAAAGAGAACGATGGTCTCACCGAGGACGGCCTCTCGGTCGTCTGGAAGCTGAAGCGAGGCGTCAAATGGCATGACGGCATGCCGTTCACGGCGGACGATGTCGTATTCAACTGGGAATATGCGCGAACGCCCGAGACCGCGGCGGTCTCGATCGGCAGCTACAGGGATATCAAGGTCGAAAAAATCGACGATTTCACCGTTCGCGTGAGCTTCGCCAAGCCGACGCCGTTCTGGGCCGACGCCTTTGTCGGCTCGTACGGCATGATCATCCCGAAGCACCTGTTTGCGGATTACATCGGCGGCAAGTCACGCGACGCGCCGGCCAACCTGAAACCGGTGGGCACCGGCCCCTACCTTTTCGTCGATTTCAAGCCGGGCGATGTCGTCCGCGCCAAACTCAATCCCGACTACCACGTCCCCAACCGGCCCTATTTCGATACGGTGGAACTCAAGGGTGGCGGCGATGCGGTGTCGGCCGCGCGCGCGGTGCTGCAGACCGGCGAATATGATTATGCCTGGAACATGCAGGTGGAGGATGAAATTCTGAAAAGACTCGAGGGCGGCGGCCGAGGCAGAGTGAGCATTGTTCGCGGCGGCAATGTCGAGTTCATCATGCTCAACGTGACCGATCCGGCGGTCGAGGTTGACGGCGAACGCGCGAGCCTGAAGACCACGCATCCGCTGTTCAGCGACCCGGCGGTGCGCGAGGCCATTAACCTGTTGATCGATCGCGGCTCGATCGAAAAATTCATCTACGGCCGTACCGCCATCGCCTCGGCGAACTTCCTCAACAACCCGGAACGCTTCCGGTCGAAAAACACCAAATTCGAATTCAACATCGAGAAGGCCAATCAGGTTCTTGAAACCGCCGGCTGGAAAAAGGGCGCGGACGGCATTCGTGGCAAGGACGGCAAATCGCTGAGGTTTGTGTTCCAGACTTCCATCAATGCGCCCCGACAAAAGACCCAGGCCATCGTCAAGCAGGCGTGCCAGAAAGCGGGCATCGACATCGAGCTCAAGTCGGTCGTGGGATCGGTGTTTTTCTCGTCCGACACGGCCAACCCAGATACCTACGGGCATTTCTACTGCGACGCGCAGATGTACCAGACCACCATGACGCAGCCTGATCCGCAGTTCTTCATGAATCAGTGCGTGTCATGGGAAGTGGCGACCAAGGCCAACAAATGGCAGGGGCGCAATATCTCCCGCTGGCAAAACAAGGACTACGACGAGGTCTTTCATCAGGCCGACCGCGAGCTCGACGCGGTGAAGCGGGCGGCGATGTACATCAAACTCAACGACCTGGCGGTCGGTGACCAATATATCCTTCCTGTCGCCAACCGGCTCAATGTCACGGCCCTGAACGCCAATCTGGCCGCGCCCATCAGCGGCTGGGACAACGACCTCTGGCAGATCGCGAACTGGTACCGGGAAGCGTGAGACCCGATGTGAGATTTGCGCTGCGAACAACCTGAACAGGCGGTGGCGGGTCGACGATGGGAAAATACATTGTCAGGCGTCTGCTCATCGCTGTTCCCAGCCTGCTCGGCATCAGTCTCATTCTCTTTGTCCTGCTGGCGCTGGCGCCGGGAGATCCGTTCGGCGAACTCGCCACCAACACCAATATTCCACCCGAAGTCCGGGCGGCGCTGCGGGTGAAATTCGGGATCGACGATCCCATTCTGGTTCGCTATCTGCGCTGGCTGGTGGCGATGCTGCACGGCGACTGGGGCTTTTCGTTCGCAAGCCGCATCGACGTCGACAAGTTGATCCTGCAGCGCGTCCCGACCACCTTGTTCGTGGTCGGCTCGTCGCAGCTTCTGGCATTGGCGATTGCGCTCCCGGTCGGCGTTTATGCCGCGATGCGGCCCTATTCGATCTTCGATCAGATCGCCAACACGCTGGCCTTTGTCGGGTTTTCGCTGCCGACATTCTTCACCGGGCTGCTGCTGATCCTGATCTTCAGCGTCAATCTTGGCTGGCTGCCCTTCGTCTATCGCGTCGATATCGCCGCTACCGGCTGGCACTGGTATTTCGAATATTTCAGGCAGGCCATCATGCCGGTCGCGGTACTCGGCCTGTTTCAGGCCGCATCCTACACCCGTTACGTGCGCTCGGCCGTGCTTGATGTCATTGGCCTCGACTATGTCACGACGGCGCGCGCGAAGGGCCTCAATGAAGGCAGGGTCATCATCAAGCACGTGGTTCGCAACGCCCTGATTCCCGTGGTGACGCTGGTCGCGCTGCAAATGCCAGCCGTGTTCGGCGGCGCCATCATCACCGAGCAGATCTTCCGCATCCCGGGCATCGGTTCGCTGCTGATCACGGCGATCCTCGCCAATGACACACCTGTCATCATGGCGGTGACGTTCGTGTTCGCCTGTCTCGTTGTCGTCTTCAACCTCTTGGCCGATATCATCTATGGCTGGCTTGACCCACGCATCTCCTACCGTTGACATGGCCGTCCCGCCCGGGGGTCGAAAGCGCCACCTCTCGCCCGGCTTTGAGGCGTGGCGAAAGTTTCGCCGCCATCGCATGGCCGTCGTGAGCGTGGTGATCCTGACCATGCTGACGTCGGCCGTGGTGCTCGGGCCGCTGGTCTGGCGCGTGCCGATCAACGAAATCGATTTTACCGCGCGGCTCAGTACGCCGAACTGGCAGCACCCGTTCGGCACCGACGATCTCGGCCAGGACCTGTTGGCGCGCATGCTGTACGGCGGACGCATTTCGCTCGCGGTCGGTTTCGCGGCCATGGCCGTCGCCATCACCGCCGGTACGCTGATCGGCGCGATATCGGGCATCTCCAGGGGCAGCGTCGATGCCGTGCTGATGTGGATCACCGACCTGTTCCTGGCGTTGCCGCAACTGCCACTTTTGTTGCTGGTGATCTATCTGTTCCGGGATTTCCTGAAGAATCTGGTCGGCCCGGAAGGCGGGCTCTTCATTCTGATCGTCCTGGTGATCGGAGCCTTTCGCTGGATGCCGGTGGCGCGCCTGGTGCGGGCGCAGTTCCTGTCCTTGCGCGAGAAGGAATTCGTCGAGGCGGCCCGCGCGCTCGGCGCCACCACGCCGCGCCTGGTGATCAGGCATATCCTGCCGAATTCGCTCGGACCGGTGATCGTCGCCGGCACCATCGACGTCGCGGCGGCGATCATTGCGGAATCGACGCTGTCATTCCTGGGCCTCGGCTTTCCGCCGGATATTCCGACCTGGGGCCGTCTGTTGTTCGATGCCAAGGATTATCTGGACATCGCGCCGCATTGGGCGCTGTTCGCTGGCGCCGCGATTTTCCTGACCGTGCTGGCCATCAATTTCATCGGCGACGGATTGCGCGACGCGCTTGATCCCAGGAAGGTCATGTGATGTTGCCTGTGGAGCGAGCGTCGATCCGCGACGAGAAGCCGTCGGGCGAACCCGCGCTCTTGGATATCAGGGGATTGAAGACCCATTTCGCCACCGACGACGGCGTCGTGCAGGCGGTGGATGGCGTCGATCTCACCGTCGAGCGCGGCGAGACCGTCTGCGTCGTCGGCGAGTCCGGCTGCGGCAAGACCGTCACCGCGCTGTCCGTCCTCAAGCTCATCGCGATGCCGCCTGGACGCATCGTCGGCGGACAGATCCTGTGGCAAGGCCGCGACATCGTTCCGCTGCCGGCGGACGAGATGAACCGGATCCGGGCCAGAGAAATCGCGATCGTGTTCCAGGAGCCGATGACCTCGCTCAATCCGGTCTATACCATCGGCGATCAGATCGGCGAGGTCATCGCGCTGCATGAAGGACTGGGGCGTCGCGCCGTGCTGGAGCGAACCATCGACATGCTGGCGCTGGTTCAGATCCCGAATCCGAAAGCCCGCGTCAACGACTATCCGCACCAATTTTCGGGGGGAATGCGGCAGCGCGTGATGATTGCGATGGCGCTGTCGTGCCATCCAAAACTCTTGATTGCCGACGAACCGACCACCGCGCTTGACGTCACGATTCAGGCGCAGATCCTGGACTTGCTGGAGGACATGAAATCCCGCTTCGGCATGTCGATCATGCTGATCACCCACGCCATGGGTGTCGTCGCCGAGGTAGCGCAGCGTGTCGTGGTAATGTATGCGGGAAAGGTCGTGGAGCAAGCCTCGGTCGAGCAGTTGTTTGCAAACCCCCGCCATCCCTATACCCAGGGTTTGATCCGCTCGATCCCGCGCATCGATATGGCGGCCGTCCACAAGGTTCGCCTGCAGACCATCGCCGGCGCCGTGCCGAAGCTGATAAACCCGCCGGCCGGCTGCCGCTTCGCCCCGCGTTGCGGTTTTGCGACGGATCAGTGCAGGCACACGCAACCGGCCTTGCGCGAGCTCGAGCCGGGTCACGAGGTTGCGTGTATCCATGCCGAAGAGACGGTTGTGCCATGAGTGAGCCGTTGCTCAGGGTCTCAGATCTGACCAAGGAATTTCCGCTCAAGGGCGGCTGGTTCGGCCGTCAGGCTGGCAGCGTCCATGCGGTCGACGGTGTCGATTTTCACATCGACCGCGGCGAAACCCTCGGGCTGGTCGGCGAGTCCGGTTGCGGTAAATCGACCACCGGGCGTTGCGTGCTTCGCCTCATCGAACCGACCTCGGGCGAGATCCATTTTGCAGGCAAGAATGTCGGATCGCTCGATGCAGCCGCGCTTCGCATCCTGCGCCGTGACATCCAGATCATCTTTCAAGACCCTTATGCGTCGCTCGATCCGCGCATGAATGTGGGCGCGATCGTCGGCGAGGCCCTGATCATTCACCAGTTGACGAAAACCAGACGGCAGTTTGAAGAGCGTGTCGTGGATCTGCTCGAAACCGTCGGCCTGCAGGCCGATCACATGGGACGCTATCCGAACGAGTTTTCCGGCGGTCAACGCCAGCGCATCGGTATCGCCCGCGCGCTCGCCGTCGAACCCAAGCTCATTGTCTGCGATGAGCCGGTGTCGGCACTGGATGTCTCGATCCAGGCCCAGGTCATCAATTTGCTGGAGGACCTGCAGCAGAAATTCGGGCTCGCTTACCTCTTCATCGCCCACGATCTGTCGGTCGTCGAGCATATCAGCAGGCGCGTGGCGGTGATGTATCTCGGCCGCATCGTCGAGACCGCGCCCGCGCGCGAGCTTTATACCTCGCCGCTGCATCCCTATACCGAAGCGCTGTTGTCGGCGGTTCCGATTCCGGATCCAAAAGTGAAGCGGCAGCGCATCCGATTGCAAGGCGAGGTTCCCAGTCCAATTCAGCCGCCCTCCGGCTGCCATTTTCACACCCGCTGCCCGATCGCCAAGTTTCCGTTATGCAGCAGCGAGACCCCGGCCCTCAAGCCAAGTTCCGATGGACATTGGGTCGCCTGCCATTTCCGCTGAAGGTCTGCGGCAGGTCGCGGCCGTTTGACCGCGACCTGCCGTGAGTGGCTTTGTTTGCCTGTCTTTCGGCGGTTCAGTCGATGTCGCCTCTTCCGAAGACGGCGATGCATCCGGTCAGGCAATTCGGATACGCATTATTTGCACCCAGCGGAATAAACACGTGGTTGTTGCCGGCATTGGCGGCAACCGAATGGGCGGTGCTCGCGGCATGCGCGCCGGGGGCCGTGGTGACCGCGGGCACGTTGAAGGTGGGCACCAGTTGTGTGAGGACCTGATCGCGTGCATCGATCACGCCGAGAACCGCGGCACCCTGAGCTGTCAGCGGCGGGCCGCTGATGACCTCGGTCGGGCGCAACGGGCTGGCCGAGGAGGCCGTGTAGTAATTGCCGTCGCCTGGATTGAACCATGCCTCGTCGCCAGCACCGACGCCGGGCACGATGGTGTCAATGTGACCCGTCCGGGCGTCGAGAATGACCTGGATCGGCGCCGCGGTCACGTTCATCGTCGGATCCCAGACATTGCCCGCGGTGTCAAAAACCGTGCTGCAGTTCGCGAGCAGATCGAGGTTGGGGCCGAGGGTCAGGCCTGCCGGCTGGCAGAACTCGATCGGATATTGTGCTTCCACCGTGCCGGCCGTCGATATCCGGATGACGGCCCCATCCTTGGCATTGGGGCCAATCTGCGGGATCGACAGATAGAACTTGCCCGTCACCGGCTCCCACACCGATTGTTCGGCGCCATTGGTCGCGTCGACCCCGGTGTGCGCGATATCAAAAGTCACGCGCTTGACGACGGTCAGGGCGCCGGTCGTCCGGTTGACGCTGATCAGCGTTCCAAAGGGTGGCGTGTCGGCGTTGTTGACGGCAAACAGCAGTCCATCTCTGGGATCATATGAAAGTTCGTCCGCGCGGAAGCCCGCTGCGCCGCCGGTCGACACTTCGCCCACCGTATGGCCGTTGCGCAGATCGATCGCGACCACGCGGCTGTTGGCGTCGCCCGCAAAGAGCCACGGAAAGGCCGCCGCAACACCGTTCGGCCCCGAGGTGGCGTTGTTCCCGCTAAATCCCCTGAATGGCGGCGTGGCACTGATCTGGGAGATCAGCTGGCTGGTTCGTGCATTGACGACATCTATGACGGCGTTGGATCGATCGGCAAGATAATAGGTCTGCGTCGCCTGATCGACGAAGCTGATATCGAACACGTACATATTGCCGGCCGTCGTGTTCGCCGCGGTTCCAGGAATGGGAACCGTCGTCAGCAGACGGACCGCCCCGTCCCCTTGCCCGCCTTCTATTGCGTATGCGTCGGTTACAAGCATCGCCGCTGCCAAGATGCCGACTGCGGTGCGCAACCGTGTCCGGTTTCTGGTCATTGCACTCCTCCCCTGTGTTTCGTCGAGCCGGTGCTCTCGGCTCTCCAATACCATTTACCGTTTTGGCTAAGGTTGCAAGACAATGGCATGTTACTTAGAGGTTGTGCGCGTCTACGACATCGCCAGCGCCTCCCACGTCGTTCTGGGCAAGGCCATTATCATTCACCCGCGGCGGAGAATCGTTTATGGAGCAATCCGGTGCCATGAGCCGTCAATCGCCATGGCCCCAAGGCCATGGCCGGTCGCTCAAAGCAGTTGAATCGTGAGCCAGACGGCCGTCCAAAGCGCCAGCAGCAGCAACGCGGCGGCCAAGAAGCCCACTGCCAGCACCCGTAGCGGCGTGCGGTTGGCGGCAGCTGACGAACGGCCCCGGCCAGCGCCGAAATCGCTGCCTCGGGAGATATGGCCGCCGATGCCGAACATCCAGGCCACGAGGTTCGAAAGGTACAGACTCATACGCCGGCTCCGATGATTACGCGACGAGTCAGCATCGCCCAGAACCGGACGCCGTACTTTGCGCGAGCGCAAATCATGGCGCGCGGGTGCTGGTTTTTGCCGCCTGCGGCCTTATGCCCCCGCCAGCGCGTGGGAAAATACCACCTCGATCAGGGTGCCGGAATGCGGGGCCGTCTTGATGTGGAACTGCGCGCGGTTGGCCTCGACCAGCGCCTTGGTCAGCGACAGATTGACGGCGGCGCCGTCGGTGGTCTGATCCGGCGGCGCCTGGGTCCGGAACGGCTCCAACGCGGCCGCGACTTCCCGGTCGTTGAGCCCATGGCCGGTATCGCGGACCCGCAACACGACTTCGCCAAAATCCGACAAGGCGGTGGAGACGATGACCTGGCCGCCGGCATTGGCAAGATGGATCGAGTTGCCGATCAGGTTCAAGGCGATCTGGCGCAACGCTGGCGCATCGGCGACGACGGGCGGCAGCATGTGCGCCAGCGAGGTCCTGATGATGATGCGTTCGCGGTTGGCCTGGGGCTGCATCACCGCCACGCATTGTTCGACCAGATCGTTGAGGTTCTGGTTGGCAAAGGCGAGGTCCAGCCTGCCGGTCTCGACCCTTGAGAGATCGAGCAGGTCGGAGATGATGGCGATCACGCGCTCGCCGGAGGCGCGGATATCCTTCATGTATTCGACGTAGCGCGCGTTGCCGAGCGCGCCGAACCGTTCGCTGATCATCACTTCGGCAAAACCGATGATGGCGTTGAGCGGGGTGCGGACCTCGTGGCTGATCCGCGCCAGCAAGTCCGTCTTGGCGTTCGCGGCGCGATCCGCCAGCCGCCGCATTTGCTGCAGTTCGCTCTCGTTCTTTTTGCTCTGCGACAGATCGCGAAACACCGCGAAGAAATTCGGACCATCGGGCCGGGTCCGTCCCATGGTCAGCGACAGCGGGATCAGGCCGCCCTGCCGTACCCGGCCCAAAAGTTCCCGGCCGTGTTCGAGCAGGCTGGAAATATTCGCGCCCTTGATGCTCTCCAGATAGTCGCGGGCCAGGCATTGGCTCTCGGGCGCGAACAGCTCGGAGAGATTGCATTGCGCAAGCTCGTTGCCGTCATAGCCGAACAGCGCTTCGGCGCTGCGATTGCATGAATGGATGTTGCCCTCGGCGTCGAAGATCACGATGCCTTCGGCTGTGGTGTCGAGGATGGTGCCGAGTTCCTCGGCATCGGCGTGGCCGGCGGCCGGCGGAGCGGCCGCCGGGACCGGATTCGGCAACGCGGCGGCGACCACGCCTTCCGCTCCGGTTCCAGAGAAAATCAGGGCCAGCGCGGAATCGCCGTCCCATGAAATCGTATAGAGACGGGCGGCGGCCGGCGCCGGGGCGGTGTTTTCCGGCGAAGCCTGGCTGGCAGAAATCGTCACCGGCGTGCCGGTGTCCGAGGTGCTGCTTGCGGTTGAGACGCCGGGCTCGACATAGAGGGCGTCGAGACCGCCGGCCTGTTCCAGCGCATGCAGGCTGCCATGGCCCATCCGCGCCAGAAACGCAGGGTTGGCATAGAGCAGCCGGTCAAGCCGATAAATCAGGACGCCCAGCGGCAAGAGATCGAGCAGCGTCCGGTCGCGCCCGGTTTCCCCGCGCGCGGGCGGCTCGGGCTGCACCAGCCAGGCCGGTTGCGTGCTGGCCGGTTGGGGCGTTGGCGGCTGCTCGACAATGGCATCGGTCGCGTCAGGCGTTGGCGGCGGCGTGGCAGCGCTGTCGCCATCGAGCCGCTCCGACAATTGCCGGGCGAGCTCGTTGAAGGCGTTGTTTTCGACCGCCGTCAGTACAGGCTGCCTTGATTCACCGGGCGGCCGAAACGGCAGCACGTTCTTGGGGGTTTCCACGGATGTTTCCATATCGGTTGGCAGGGAAGGCTCGGGAGCAACCGGGTCAAGCGCTTCAGGCATACTGGACGACGTTGCAGTTGGTGTTGCGGGCTGGTCCGCGACCAGCGGCGGATGCGGGGCAAGCTCTGACTGACCCGCATGGTCACCCAGAACAATGTCGGCCGAGAGAGTCCGCGGTGCCGGCGGGCTGACGAATAATTCAAAACGGCGCAGCGCGGCAAGCCGGGTCAGGCTGTCAAGATCGCGGCAAACGCCAAAACCTCGGTAGCCGGCAAAATTCCGCACCCGGTCGTAGATCGGCAAACCGGATAGTTCAACCGGCAGCCGGCCGCCGCCATCGACGGGCCAGTACAGGGTGATCCCGCTCCAGGTGTTGCGGGTGGCGACCGCAGCAGTGACCCTGCCGTCGGGATCGAGCCCGAACGCCGTGGCGATTTCGTTCCACAGCCGGCCGAAGCCCGCCGCGGTACGCGCGCCGATCAGGCGGGCGAATTCATCGGAGCCGAGCGAGAAGCGGCCTTCGGGATCCATCTGCCACATGAAGCGCAGCGGGTGCCGGCGCAGGTTCGGCGAGGGCGGGTCGAGCCCGGATGGCGCCTTCGCGGACAGCGGCACCATCGTGGATGAGGCCAATATCTCGGCCTCGAGTTGCGGCTCCGCGGCGGACGGCGAAGTTGGTTCATCGGCCGTGGCCTCGATGTAGGGCGAAGGCTCATTGGCAGGCGCTTCGCTTGCAGCCGCCGCGGTTTCCGGCGATATGTTGACGGGGGCTTCCTCGCCGGGCGGGTCAATCGGCGACGCCGCCTGCCGTTCAAGCTCAGGCGGCTGGACCGCGATGGGTTCTCCGGTGGCCGCCTCCGCAGGCGCTTCTGTGAACTCGTCGAACAATGCAAACGCGGCCGGCGCCTCGCCCGACGTCGCGGGCAGCTCGTAGTCAGATGTCGGCCGCTCCGCCACCGGCTCGCGCGCTGGTTCGACCGCATCCGCTTGCCGCCAGGCGAACGCGTTCTGCCGAATCTCCACGGCCGGCACCGGGCGGATCAGCGCAACCAGACCGACATCCGCGCCGCGACCTACGCGCTGCAGCACCATGTGGCCGATGCCGACCGGTATTTCGACGCGGCCCTGCTTCAGCGCGTCAATGCGCGCCTGGTCGAGGCCGGCCTCGGAGAGAGAGCGAAAGCCGAGCAGCGGACGCGCGGCGGCGTTGGCGCCGACAAACAGGCCGTCACGCGCGAACGCGGCGATCGGCGCTTCGATGCCATCAACCAGGCGCTGCAGCCGCTCGAGCAGCGGCATCGCTCGTCCCGTGGCCTGGGTGGCCGCAACCAGAATGCCGCTCTTGCCGTCGGCAAAATCAAGCCGGGAACAGCTGCAGGTTGCAAGCATGCCGGGGGGCGCGCCGAAGCCGCGCAGCCGCTCGAGCCGGATGGCGCCTGAAGGTGGCAGCCTCCCTGCAAGGTGCGCCACCTGCCGCCGCTGCGGGTCCGCCGGACTGAAAATCCTTTCGGCGAGACACGCGCCATTGGTCGCGCCGAACACCCCGGCGCCGACCGGATTGGCCCACAACATCCGCGCGCCGTCGACCGACCATAGCCACGCGGGCAGGGCGCTGGTCGCATGCTCCGCCAGTCGCGGATCGCCGACGCCCCGCAACTGGGATTCCACCTTATTCATAGGGATGACATGACCGAGCCGTATCCCAATCCCGAAATTCGCTTTGTTCTGGCGGTACCCTTCGACACCAAGGTCGGAATCAGAGGGGCCATCCAGAGAAACGTTTTCATGGCAGTGCGGTTGCTGATTTGAAAGTCCCCTCAACGCGTGTGCGGCCTGCCGAGCAGGAACGGCCAATCTATTCGCACAGGTTTGGCGCTTGTTCGACGATGGCGTGGCGGCCAGGCGATCACAACCTTGACGCACCCGCGAGTATCGCCCGCGGCAGGGAGCAGGTCCACGGCCTGGCAGCCGCTTGGCGATCCAAAGCCACGATAACCTTAACCCTGCTGAACCTTGATAGGCCGTTTGGCGTTGGGTTGTTGCAAATGACGATCAAAGGTTCACGATAGCGAATGTGCGAGCGGCCGCGTCACACCGTCGAAGTCTTTTGTCGATAGTTCTGGTTGGGCGGAGGTGGGCGATGACCCCGGCGTAACAGCAACAGGAGTGGGATCATGAGTGAAGATGGACATGACCGTTTTGAGATTCCCAAGGAAATGCGCTCAGCGGCGGAGGCGAGCTTCGAGCAGGCGCGCAAAGCCTTCGAGAAGTTCCTGGCCGGCGCGCAGCAGACCGCGGGGGTGATCGAGGAGCGGGGGGCGACGGTTCGCGCCAGCGCCAAGGACATCAGCAGCAAGGCGATCTCCTATGCCGAAAAGAACGTACAGGCATCATTGGACTATGCCCAGTCGCTGCTGCACGCCAAGGACCTGACCGAAGTGATGCGGCTGCACAGCGAATACGTGCAATCGCAGATGCGCTCACTGGCGGAACAGGCCAGCGAAATCGGCCAAGCGGTCAGCTTGGCGGCGATGGAAGCGGCCAAGCCGAAAAGCTGAGCTTTATCAAATAATTATATCTCAAACGCGGGACCGTATCACAACCTGCGAGGGTGTTCACGCGCGTCTCCACCAGATCTGCCATGCGGCATTGCACCTTAAATTGCATTGCATTGCACAAAGCAGCCGCTATATAAATGTGCAGTGTTGGACGGGCGACGTCGGGTGTCCGATCGAGTGCGTTCCCACTGAAGTGATCCAAGTTCGTGATCCAGGTTGACGTTTTCCGGCATGTGGGGTGCAGGGCGCGCAACCGGTCACATCGATTCACCCCCGGCTGCGAAGGATGTTTGCCATGGCCAATCCAACCGATCCGTTTTCTGCCTCGATCATTCCGTTCGAGGTTCCCGAGCAAGTGCGTGCGTTCGCCGAGAAGGGCGTTTCGCAG
This sequence comes from Bradyrhizobium sp., assembly GCF_049512235.1. GTDB lineage: Bacteria > Pseudomonadota > Alphaproteobacteria > Rhizobiales > Xanthobacteraceae > Bradyrhizobium. Next base: position 23,156 of record NZ_JBEKXH010000001.1, on the reverse strand, counting down.
GCCCGTGATCAATACGCCAAGTTCAAGGATGCCGCCGAGACCCATAACGGCACTGTCGAAGCTGTGTTCACCACCGCCAGCAAGGGCGCCAGCGAATACACGGCCAAGTTGATGGAAATGATGAAAGCCAATGCCACGGCGAGTCTCGACTTCGCGCAGCAGCTGTTCAGCGTCAAGTCGCCCTCCGAGGCGATGGAATTGTGGACCTCTCACGCCCGCAAGCAGTTCGAGACCTTGACCGCCCAGACCAAGCAGCTCGCCGAATTGAGCCAGAAGGTAACGACCGATACCGTCGAGCCGATCAAGGCCAGTGCGTCGAAGCTGTTCAAGCCGGCGGCTTAAGCCAAGCCAGCCTCGCTTGCGAGAGCAAGCTTTAGTTGAATAGACGAAAGCGTTGCCATTTTTTTGAGAGCCCGGGCCATCAGCCCGGGCTTTTGACTTTTGACTACCGCCGGCCGCATGGACTTCGATGCACGACGAAATGGCGCTCTCGCCGCGAAACCTGGGACCCCATTGATTGTGAGGTCGGGGCAGGGCTTTCCCCGCCCGCGATGGCAGGCATCCGGACCTGCCGTGCGGCGCGGAAATCGACGCCGCGCTGGCCATTCGCAGGCCATCCCGCGGCCTTGCCAAAGCTTGCCGTTGCACCTAGTTTCCGCCCGTTCGGTGCTCCCTATGGGTTGCCCGAGGATGCAGTTGTAGCTCAGTTGGTTAGAGCGCCTGTCTGTGGAACAGGAGGTCGGTGGTTCGAGCCCACCCAACTGTACCAGCGCAACCAATATATCAGCTTTAAATCGTCGCCTCGCCAGTGGTCGGGTTTACGATCCGCCGCTTCCGCTCATACATTTCAAATGACAATCCGATTTTCCTCGCGGGCCACGCGGGGATTTGCGAGGGCAACCGCTTAGCAGGGTACCGGAGGGAGCTACGCTGTTCCCTCGGGCTTAACTCTCCTTTTACCAACACTGTTGATAGTCCTAGCGGTGGTCGCCCGAAGAGGATCTTGAACTACATGGCGCAGCGCTATCTGAGGGCATTGGCGGACAGGGGCGAGGACGTCCCAAGCTTTGCTCGGCGATCCACACCCGCTGGCGGTGAGACAGCTCTCAATCTCGTATATCAAGCCGCCGAGGTTTTCCGCGGGATCGAGGATCAAGCCCAAGAGACCGAGGCGCGCGCCCTGGCGCTGTGCAAGAGCGCCTTGGAAAGATTGAAGCTTGTCGAAACTCGAATCGAAGCTGTCGAGCGGGCGCGACGTGAACTGATCACGGAGGCCGAGTGCAAGCTGCAGGACGCGTCTCGAGCCTTAACGCAGGCTCAATCGCGTATCGAAGCCGCCGAAGATAGGCTGACGGCGGTGGAGTTCCGTGCGCAAGCGGCCGAAGCCGACGCACGTGAGGCCAAGCAAGCGCTCGCGCTCGTTGAGGAAGCCATCCGTCGGCGCCTCCTTTGTCCAACTCCAGACGCTGTCGGCAAGCTCACCGCTGCTGCCTGAGGACCCTCCGATTACCTTTGGTCTTTGAGGGCCCTCGCGGTCGGCATTCCGGTTGCATGTTACCAGCATAATCGGCGGTTCACCGCTGCGGCTGCTCGCGCATATGTGCCAATCATTTTGCGGTGCACAATTCTCTGGTCTGAGGCACCGCTCACACCTATAGGTTGGGTACCGACGGGAATGGCCCGTGGCTAACATAAGGAGTTCCAATGGTTGATTTTTCCGGCATCCAGCAGCACCTGACTGCAATCACGACCGCCCAGACCGACTATGCGAAGTCGTCGTTTGAGAGCAGCAAGGCGTATTTTGAAAAGCTCGCTGGCGTGAAGTCGCCGGAGAAGTTCTTGGAACTGACGACTGAGCACACCAAGTCGGCGTTCGAGACATTCGCGGCTCAGGCGACCAAGATTGGCGAGCTCTACAAGAATTTCGCAACTGAAGCCTTCTCGTCGATTAAGGCAAAATCCTAAGCCAGTCGAGGCTCTGTCATCGCAGTCGATACGAGTAGCCCGCCTTTGAAGGCGGGTTTTTCATGGTCGAAAATGCGGCCCAGGGCCCACACCATTTGCTGCTCGTTGAGATGTAAAACGGGACTTTCTTGATACGTGATCGTATTGTGACCGCAAGCTCGAACCACGAGCGCGAGGTGCCTCGGCATGAGGGCGCGACAGAATCGGCCGCGAGCCAGTGCGGGACCCGGACAACGGCGGCGGGTTGAACCTTTCGCGGCCTCGGGGGTTGGTTATCACCGCCATTAACCTTTTGACCTTGCAGTTGAGGCTCACGTTAAAGTTCCATGGAAGTAGAAAATAAATATGGAAGCGCAGGTACGCGACGGCGCGACGAATGCAGTTCCAGTTCCACCAGGTTGCGCAGAGCCCTTTGAAATATCCGAGCTGCCAGTCTGGGACGCCGGACATTTGCGCCTGGCAATCGCGGCAGCGGGCGTCGCCCTCTGGTCATGGAATGTCGACAGCAACAGATTTACCATGGACGAGCGCGCCTTCCGGCTTTGGGGCGTGCCTCTCAGCGCCTACGTGACGTTCGATGACCTCTCGGCCCATGTTCATCCCGCGGATCGTGATCGGGTAAAGGCGGCGTTTGTCGCTACGCGCGCCCTCGTCGGCGCATATGAAATCGACTTCCGCATCACGGTTAGTGATGAGGTCCGCTGGGTATCGGCTCGGGGTCAGGGAAATGATGCAGACATTGTCGGTCGCATCATGTTTGGTATCTTCATCGACGTCACCGGACGCAAGCTGGCCGAGGAAGGGCATGAGTTGCTTGCCGGTGAAATGAGCCATCGGGTCAAGAACCTGTTGGCGATCGCATCCGGCCTCACCGCAATCACATCGCGGTCTGCAAAGACCACTGCCGGCATGGCCCAGGAACTCACGCACCGGCTGACCGCGCTGGGGCGCGCGCACGATCTTGTCCTTCCCGTTCCGGGCCAAGGCGAAAAGGCGGCGCTGCTTGGTGATCTATTCACGGTGTTGCTTGCGCCTTATGACGACGTGGGGGCGTTCAGTGGCCGCGTCCGTGTCGCGGTGCCGCGCATGGCGGTCGGCGAGAAGGCCGCGACGATGCTCGCGCTCGTCGTGCATGAGCTTGCGACCAACTCCCTCAAATATGGCGCGTTATCGTCGCCGTCCGGCGCGCTCGACATCTCATCCGCAGCCCATGACACCGACGTGGTGGTGGTCTGGACCGAGCGCGGCGGACCACTTGTTACCGCTCCCGCCGATGACGGAGGATACGGTAGCAAGCTTCTCAACCGCGGCATGACGATCGAGCTTGGCGGCTCGATTGCCTGCGACTGGAGCAGTGAGGGCGTCATCGTCACGCTTCGGATGACCAAAGAGCGGCTAATGGGATAAGCTCGTAACCGGGGCAAATTTCCGGGCGCCCTTGTTTGACCTTATGAAGCGGCGGGACGGATACGGCGAGGTGCGGGATCTGGTTGCCGGGCAGGTCCAGACGCGGGTCTAAGAATTCGTAGACCCCTTCGCGAGGCGTGGCCTTACGCAGCAACGGAGAGCCTAAGCCCGAGAGCTTTCAGGACTCTGGCAACGGTTGCGAACTCCGGGTTGCCATCCGGCGATAGTGCCTTATAGAGATTGGCGCGGCCGAGGCCCGCGGCTTGCGCAATCTCGGTCATGCCCTTGGCGCGGGCGATATCGCCGAGTGCGGCCTTGAGCAAATCGGGGTCGCCATCCTCAAGAACGGCATCGAGATAGGCGGCGATGTCCTCCTTGGTTTCCAGGGTCTCGGCAGCATCCCAACGGCTAGTTTTACGAGCCATGTCGTCCTCTCTAAACCTCCTGCGCGAGTTCGAGGGCACGCGCGATGTCGCGATTCTGGTGCCGTTTGTCACCGCCGCAGAGCAGGACGACCACCATGTCGCCGCGTCCGACGAAATACACCCGATAGCCAGGGCCGTGGTCGATCCGCATCTCCGACACGCCGCTGCCCACCGGCCTTACGTCACCGGGATTACCGAGCGAGAGGCGTCGGATGCGAACAGTGATTCGAGAACGCGCTTCGCGATCCCGCAGCCCTGCAAACTACTCGGTAAAGACGTCGGTCTGTCGAACTTCTATCATGCTATTGTCTCTTATAACGGACATCTTGTCAAGATGCCGCTGTTCTCTCTCCGCTGCCCCTCCATTTCATTTCATTCTGGCGAAGGCCGGAGAAAAAGTTGCGGTACATCATGGGCGCGCTAGCACGCCGCATTCGGGGCATGAGCAAGGTTGTCTGATTGCCGATCGACAGGCTCTAGCTTAGCTGTAGCTAGCGCGTCCGCCCGGCGTGCCAACAATCGAGAAGCGGGTTGAGCTTTCGGCTTCGATGCGCCTTACGGGCTGCCGGAAGCGATGGAGCGCGAAGAGCTTTGCGTCACTCACGACGATCTCCACTCTCTCGCAGGTATTGTCCCGTCAGGATTTCCCGTTTTCATCCGTTCCATGAACGATGCGGCGTCAACACCGATGCCGCACGTAGTCAAATCCCACAAAAGTGCCGGAAGTCGGGTCATACGAACGATGCCGCCCTGCGCAATCGCTCCTGTCATACCGCGATCTGGCGTCCGCTTGCGGGATACCATCGAAAGGGTGCGATGGCGTGCTGCCGAACAGTCCGGCGGCTCCGATTGCGGCGCCAAAGGGATCGGCGGCGAAATCGCCGGGGAAGAAGCCGTTGGTCGGGAAGTCCCTGGTGTCGTCGCGGCCATCGAAAAACCAGATGATGCGAGGCGGGCCGCTGCGGGTAATGGCGGGCTGGCTTACGCTGGCGGACCCGCCATTGCCAAGGTCCGCGGCCGAGACCGGCATCGGGCTCGTTGCCAAGATCGCTACGGCCGCCAGCAATAATCCGGGCTTGCTCATGATCGCGTCCTCAATGGCAGCAGGGCCGATTGGCGCCCCAATCGCCCTTCCAACCCTGCAGCCTGCCGCGGCGGAATTGCAGATAGAGCGCATCATTCCGATCCGACAACGCCGCGCCTTTCACATTGGGCAAAGCGAGATAGAGTTCGTCGCCAGGACGGCCGCGGACATAGTTCAATGGAGTTCCCAAAGCCCGCGACACCTCGTCGGCGTTCATGCCGAACGACAACGGCGTATTGTTCGGTGCGGGCTGCGCGGAAGCGGCCGAAAGCGCCGCGCCCGACATTATAACCAGCAAGAGCGCCCCGCGAAAAGCCATCGTTCTCATCAGCCATTCCTCGATGTCGTTGCATCCAGCCTGTCGTCGGAAACATCTCGCTCAGTTCTGACCTTGCGGTTGCAGGGAGGCCAGCGTTCCCTGCGGCGTCCATCCGCCGCCCAGCGCCTGGAACAGGCTGCTGGCCGCCTGCAGTTTCGACAGCCGCACCAGCACCAAAGTGTTTTCCGCCGTAAAGAGTGTCTGCTCTGTCTGCAGAACGGTGAGCAGGTTGACTGTACCGCCACGATATTGAGTTTCCGACACGTCGAAAGCCTTGCGGGAAGCGGTCACGACGTCGGTTTGCAGCTTCTCCTGGCGGGTGAATTGCGCAAGCGCAACCAGCGCTTTTTCGACATCGGCGAATGCCGACAGTACCGCCTTGCGGTAAGCCTGCAGATTTTGCAGTTGCACACCTTTCGCCTGCTTCAGTTGGCTCTCCAGCAGGAAGCCGTCAAACAGCGGCTGCGTCAGTCCCGCGGACAAGGTATAAAACCAGGCGCCCGGCCCGAACAGCGACGCCAGCGCCGCGCTCTGGACCCCGGTCTGGGCGGTCAACTGGATCTGCGGGAAGAACGCCGCGCGCGCGGCTTCGACACTGAAATTGGAGGCTGCGAGTTGCGCTTCGGCCTGACGGACGTCCGGCCTCTGATAGAGCAATTCCGAAGGCAAGCCCGGCGTGACCCTGGGAACCGCGATTTGCGTCGTTGTCCCGCCGTTCACGTCGAAATTCGCCGGCGCGCGAGCGACCAGCAGCGCCAGGGCGGCGATATTCTGCCGCAACGTCACTTCAAGCGGGGGTATCGAGGCGCGCTGGGTCGCCACCAGCGCTTCCTGTTGCGACAGGTCGAGCTGTGACGCGGTTCCGCCGGTAAACTGCTGCTTGATGAGCATAAGGATGCGTTCAGCCGCGGCGAGATCGCGGCGTGCGACGCGCAGCTGATCCTGCGCGGCCAGGATCTGGAAATACGTGTTGGCAACGGTCACGATCGTGGTGAGCGTCACCACTTCACGATTGTACCGGGCGACACTTGCGTTCTCCTCAGCGGAATACAGTGTAGCGCGGTTCTTGCCCCAAAAATCGACCATGTAGCTTGCGGTGAGCCCAAGATTGTATTGGGAGAACGTCGTCGGGGGGGTGGACCCGCCGGCGACCGAGGAGGCCGCCTCGTGCATCTGTTCGGCCGTTCCGGTTCCGGTGATGGAAGGCAGCAAGGGCGCGCCCGATACCCCGACCTGGGCATCCGCCTGGACGATCTCCGCAACGGCGACCGCAATGTCGAGATTATAGATCTGGGCCGCCTGCATCAGATCAGTCAGTTCGCTGCAGCGGAAGCCGCGCCACCAGTCCACGGCCGGAAGCGCCATGTCGGGCGCGCCGCGGGATTGGCGGGATTCCTCGCGATAGGTCGCGGGAATCTCGAGATTGAGGTCGGGCCGCTCGGACCCGAGAATGCAACCCGACAAAGAAAGGCCGAGCAGGAGCGCCGCGGCGTTCCGAATCCTTTCGTCTAGTCTTGCGGCAGCAGAAATCGACTTCGGCACAAACCCTACCCAATTGTTACAGCGGCCTGCAAGATTGACACCTACTCGCCCGGTTGCAGCGTGGTGTCGGGCGCAAGCGAAGCGGTATTACCGTCCCGGAGACGCCGGCTCCAAGACTGGAACCGATCCATATACAAGTAAATGACCGGCGTCGAATAAAGCGTCAGGACCTGGCTCAGGATCAGGCCTCCGACGATGGCGATACCGAGCGGCTGGCGAAGCTCGCCACCTTCTCCGAAGCCGATGGCCAAAGGGAGCGCACCGAGCATGGCAGCCATGGTCGTCATCATGATCGGCCTGAAGCGGAGCAGGCAAGCCTCGTGGATGGCATCCCGAGGACTGAGTCCATTCTTACGTTCGGCTTCAAGCGCAAAATCGATCATCATGATCGCGTTCTTCTTGACGATGCCGATCAAGAGGATGACGCCGATCAGCGCCATGATGCTGAACTCGGTGTGGAACGCGATCAGCGCCAGCAGCGCGCCGACGCCGGCCGAAGGCAGGGTGGACAGAATGGTCAGGGGGTGAACGTAGCTTTCATACAGCACGCCGAGTACGATGTAGATCGCGACCAAGGCCGCCAGAATGAGGTAGGGCTCGCTTGCGAGCGAGTCCTGGAAGGCTTTCGCCGTACCCTGGAAGGTGCCGCGTATGGTTGCGGGCACGCCGATCCGGTTCATGGCGGTCTCGATCGTGGTGACGGCGGTGCTGAGCGACACATTCGGCGCCAGATTGAACGAAATGGTGTTGGCGACCAACAGGCCCTGGTGATTGACCGCGAGCGGGGTCGCGCCTTGGGTAAAATGCGCGACGGCGGACAGCGGGATCATGGTCTCGATGGCGGTACTGACCGCGGATCCGGTCGAGGCCGCGCCCTTGCCGGTGGCGCCGATCGAGTTGGTGGCGAGATTGCGGGCGGCTTGGGCGTTGGCGGCAGCGAGCGCCGAAGACGTTCCGGTCGCCACGATGGTCCCGGCGACCGCATTGGTGGCCTGCGAGCCGCCGACCGCGCCGCCCGAGGTGCTGACATAGACATCCCTGAGCGTCAGCGGATTTTGCCAGTAGCGCGGTGCCACCTCCATGATCACATGATACTGGTTGCGGGCCACATAGATGGTCGAAACCTGGCGCTGGCCGAACGCATCGTAGAGCGTGTTGTCGATCTGACTGACGGTGATTCCCAGTTGGGCCGCGGCGTCGCGGTCGATCACCAGGTCGGATTCCAGTCCCTTGTTCTGCTGGTCGCTGTTGACGTCGGTAAGGTTGGGATCGGTCTGCAGGGCGGCTGCGATCTTCGGCGTCCATTCATTGAGCTCCTCAAATGTGGAGCCCTGAAGGGTGAATTGATACTGCGCATTGCTGGCCCGGCCGCCGACGCGAATATCCTGCACCGCCTGCAGGAACAGGGTCGCGCCGGGAACAACGGCCATTTTCCGCCGCAGCCGTCCGATCACCTGATCGACGGGCAATTTGCGTTCGCTGAGCGGCTTCAACGACACGAACATGAAACCGGAATTGGTTTGACCGCCGCCGGTGAACCCGACGACGGTCTGGACCGCGGGATCGTCCTTGATGATGGTGACGAACTGCGTCAGCTTCTGCTGCATCAGCTGAAACGAAATGCTTTGATCGGCCTGAATGCTGCCGATCATCCCCCCAGTATCCTGCTGCGGGAAAAAGCCCTTGGGGATAATGATGTACAGGTAGACATTGAGTCCCAGCACCACGGCGAGGACCACCATGATGCCTGCCGGATGCCGAAGCGCGACCGCAAGTGTGCGCCGATAGAAGTTCAGCATCGCGTCAAAGAAGCGCTCGCTCGCCTGATAAAGCCGGCCATGTCTGACGCCGGATTCGCTGCGCAGCAGCACGGCGCACATCATCGGCGTGGTCGCTAGCGAAATCGCCAGCGAAATCATGATCGCGATCGAGATCGTCATGGCGAATTCGCGGAACAGGCGGCCGACAATACCGCCCATCAGAAGGATCGGAATGAAGACGGCAATCAGCGAGATGCTCATCGACAGCACGGTGAAGCCGACCTCGTTGGCTCCCTTGAGCGCGGCTTGCAGCGGTGACAGTCCATTTTCGATATAGCGGGTGATGTTCTCCAGCACGACGATGGCATCATCGACGACAAAGCCGGTCGCGACCGTCAGCGCCATCAGCGAGAGATTGTCCAGGCTGTAGCCGAACAGGTACATGGCGGCGAAGGTGGCGATCAAGGATGCCGAGACCGCCACCACGGGGACCAGCGTGGCGCGCGGGCTGCGCAGGAAGGCGAAAACCACGACGATCACCAGCAGCACGGCCAGGATCAACGTCCGCTCGACGTCCCGCAATGAGGTGCGGATCGTCGTCGAGCGGTCGACGCCCACTCCGATATCGATGGCCGGCGAAATCGAGGCCCGCAATTGGGGCAGCAGCCCTTTCACCAGATCGACGGTCGAGATGATGTTGGCGCCGGGCTGCCGGTAGAGGATGATCAGGACGGCGGGCTTGGCGTTGGCGAGACCGGCATTGCGCAGGTTTTCGACCGCATCGGTGACCTCGCCGAGATCTGAAAGATGGACCGCCGCGCCATTGCGATAGGCCACGATCAACGGCTGGTAATCGGCGGCCTTGTTGGCCTGGTCGTTGGCATAGATCTGATAGCGCTGGTCGCCGACGTCGATCCCGCCCTTCGGGCTGTGGGCGTTGGCGCTGGCGAGCGCGGCGCGTACGTCTTCAAGACCGATGCCGTATTTGAAGAGCGCCTGCGGAATGAGTTCGACTCGCACCGCCGGCAGTGCACTGCCGCTGACCGCGACCTCACCGATGCCGTCGACTTGCGACAGCTTCTGCGCCAGCACGGTCGAAGCCGCATCATACATATCGCCGCGGGTCAGCGTGTCGGAAGTCAAGGTCAGGATCAGGATCGGCGCATCGGCGGGATTGACCTTGCGGTAGGTCGGATTGGTGCGCAGGCTGGTCGGCAGGTCGGCGCGGGCGGCATTGATGGCCGCCTGCACGTCGCGCGCCGCGCCGTTGATATCCCGGTTAAGTCCGAACTGCAGGGTGATGCGGGTCGATCCCACCGTGCTCGAGGAAGTCATCTCGGTGACATCGGCGATCTGCCCGAGATGGCGCTCGAGCGGGCTCGCGACGGTGGTGGCGACATCCTCCGGGCTGGCGCCCGGCAGGGTCGCCTGCACGGAAATGGTCGGAAAATCCACCTGCGGCAGCGGCGACACCGGCAGCTTGAAAAATGCCACAGCCCCGGCCGCCGCCAGGCCGAAGGTCAATAGCGTGGTTGCGACCGGTCGGCGAATGAAGGGGGTTGACGGGTCCATTTCTTACATGACTCAGTTCAGCTCGTTCGCCACGCCACCGGCGCGGCCGGCAAACCGCGCTGCCAGGCGATCGAACCAGAGGTAGATCACCGGCGTGGTGAACAGGGTCAGCAGTTGACTGACCAGGAGGCCACCGACAATGGAAATACCAAGCGGGTGCCGCAATTCGGAACCCGCGCCGGTCCCGAGCATCAACGGCAAGGCGCCCAGGATCGCCGCCATCGTCGTCATCAGGATGGGGCGGAATCGCAGCAGACAGGCCTGGTAGATGGCTTCGCGCGGCGGTTTGCCCTCGTTTCGCTCGGCGTCGAGCGCGAAGTCGATCATCATGATCGCGTTCTTTTTGACGATGCCGATCAGAAGAATAATGCCGATGATGGCGACGATGGTCAGATCGTCGCCGGCGACCATCAGCGCCAGCAGCGCGCCGATGCCGGCCGACGGCAGCGTCGAGAGGATGGTAAGCGGATGGATGAAGCTCTCATAAAGTACGCCGAGCACGATATAGACGGTGACGACCGCCGCCAGGATCAGGAACAGCTGATTTGAAAGCGATGACTGGAACGCCAGCGCGGCACCCTGAAAGCTCGAGATGACGCTGAGCGGCAGCCCAATGTCGATCTCGGCCTGCTTGATCGCCGTCACCGCCTCGCCGAGCGATGCGCCGGGCGCCAGGTTGAAGGATACGGTGGATGCGGGAAACTGGCCGAGATGCGAGACCTGCAGCGGCGCCGTTTCCTGTCGCATCTTGGCCATCACCGCCAGCGGCACCGGCGCGCCGCCCACCGACGAGGGCAGATAGATGTCCGACAGGGATTGCAGGGAGGTTTGCAAGGAGGGATCGGCTTCGAGGATGACGCGGTACTGGTTCGAATTGGTGAAGATGGTGGAGACGATGCGCTGGCCGTAGGAATCGTAAAGCGCGTTGTCGACCGTCGCAGGTGTAATTCCAAAACGGGCGGCCTGGTCGCGGTCGATCTCGACGAAGACGGATAGCCCCTGATTCGAGATGTCGCTGGTGACGTCGGCAAGCTGCGGAAGCTGGCTAAGCTTGTCGACCAGTTTGGGCGTCCATTCGGCAAGTTGCGCCGGATCCGCATCCTGAAGGATGAATTGGTATTGCGTCCGGCTGACGGTGCCCTCGATCGTCAGGTCCTGAACCGGCTGCATGAAAAGGGTGACACCTGTCAGGGACGCGGTACGGTCCTTGAGGCGCCGCATCACACTTGTGATGTCGGATTTGCGCTGGTCGTGCGGTTTGAGATTGATCAGGATGCGGCCGCTGTTGAGCGTCGTGTTGGTGCCGTCGACGCCGATGAACGAGGAAAGACTTTCGACGTCGGGATCCCTGAGAATGGCGGCGGCCAATTGCTGTTGCCGCTCCGCCATCGCGGCGTAGGACACCGACTGCGGCGCCTCGGATATGGCCTGAATGACGCCGGTATCCTGAAGCGGGAAGAAGCCCTTGGGGATGACAACGTAGAGCAGGGCGGTCAGCGCGAAGGTAGCCAAGGCAATCAAGAGAACAAAAGTCTGACGATCGAGTACCCAGTTGAGCGCATCCCCATAGACCGCGATGATCCGGTCGAACCCTTCGCGGAAATAACGCTGAAAGGCGTTCTCGTGGGACTCGGTCTCCGGCTTGAGCAGCTTGGCGCAGGCCATCGGCACCAGGGTCAGCGATACCACGGCGGAAATCAGGATGGTGACCGAAAGCGTGATGGCAAATTCCCGGAATAGCCGGCCCACCACGTCGCCCATGAACAGCAGCGGAATCAGCACCGCGATCAGCGACACCGTCAGCGAAATAATGGTGAAGCCGATCTGTTCGGAGCCGCGCAACGCCGCGCGCAGCGGCGACTCGCCCTCTTCGATATAACGGGAGATGTTTTCAATCACCACGATGGCGTCGTCGACCACGAAGCCGGTGGCGATGGTCAGCGCCATCAGGGACAGATTGTTGAGGCTGAAGCCGAACAGGTACATCGCGCCAAGCGTACCGACCAGCGACAGCGGCACCGACAGGCTCGGGATCAGGGTCGCCCGTGCGTTGCGCAGGAACACGAAGATCACCAGCACCACCAGGATGACGGCGAGCGCCAGTTCGTATTCCACATCCTGCACCGAAGCGCGGATGGTCACGGTCCGGTCGGTCAGAATGTTGAGATCGATCGCGGCAGGCAGCGCGGCCTGCAATTGCGGTAACAGCGCCTTGATGCCCTCGACGACTGCAATGACGTTGGCGCCGGGCTGGCGCTGGATGTTCAGGATGATTGCCGGCACCTGGTTCATCCAGGCGCCAAGCTTGTCGTTCTGGGCGCCGTCGACGACGTCGCCGACGTCGCTGAGCCGAACCGGCGAACCGTTTTTGTAGGCCACTATCAGTGCCCGATAGTCGCTGGCATTTCTGATCTGGTCGTTGGCATTGATGGTGTAGGCACGCATCGCGCCGTCGAAATTTCCCTTCGGCGTGTTGATGTTGGCATTGCCGAGGGTGGTGCGGAGATCATCAATGTTCAATCCGTAGGCGGCGAGTTTGCGGATATCGGCACGAATCCGCACCGCGGGTCGCTGACCGCCAGAAATGCTGACAAGTCCGACGCCGGGAAGCTGGGAGATCTTTTGCGCGAGCCGGGTATCCGCGAAATCTTCCACCTGCGTCAGCGGCAAGGTTTTCGACGTCAACCCCAGCGTCAGGATCGGCGCGTCGGCCGGGTTGACCTTGGCGTAAATCGGCGGCGCCGGCAGATCGGAAGGCAGGAGATTGCCGGCGGCATTGATGGCGGCCTGCACTTCCTGTTCGGCAACATCGAGGGAGATGGTGAGTCCGAACTGCAGGGTGATGACCGACGCACCGGCGGAACTTACCGAACTCATCTGGTTGAGATTCGGCATTTGGCCGAATTGCACCTCCAAGGGCGCGGTAACCGACGATGTCATCACGTCCGGACTGGCGCCGGGATAGAAAGTCTGCACCTGGATGGTCGGATAGTCGACTTCAGGCAGAGCGGCGACCGGCAGGAATCTGAACGCCAGGATGCCCGTAAGCATGATGGCTATCATCAGCAACGTGGTGGCCACCGGCCGTAAAATGAACGGCTGCGACGGGTTCACTGTTTTTGCCCGTCGTCCGAACGTCGCTTCTTGCCGCCCGATTTATCCGGGCCCGGCGCCGACGGCGGCGGCGCGGCGGCGTCATTCTCCGTCCGGATGTTGACCTTCGCACCTTCGCGCAGCTTGTCGGCGCCATCGATGACGATGCGATCGCCTGGCGCCAGCCCGGAGCGAACCTCCGCCCGATCGCCGTCGGTCGCGCCGAGCTGCACCGGGCGAACCGATACGGTGTTGTCGGCATTGATCAGATAGACAAAGGTGCCGGGGACGCCGCGCTGGATTCCCGCGGTCGACATCGTCGTCACGTCCTTGTGGGTGTCGATCAGCAACCGGATATTCACGAACTGATTGGGATAGAGCGTCCGCGATTCGTTCGGGAACAGCCCCCGCAGCTTGATGGTTCCGGTGGTCGGATCGATCTGGCTGTCGAAGGTCGAGAGGGTCCCGTCGGCGAGCTTGTTGGCGCCGCTGCGATCATAGGCGGTCGCGGGCAGCATGGCGCCTTGCTGCAGCCGCTTCGAAATCGCCTGCAAATTATCCTCCGGCACCGTGAACAGCACGCTGATCGGCTGCAACTGCGTGATGACGACGAGGCCGTTGGTGTCGCCTGGAGTCACATAGTTGCCCTGATCGACCTGGCGCAGCCCGACGCGGCCGTCCAGCGGCGACAGGATACGGCAATATTGCAGGTTGACCTCGGCCGACTTGACCGTTCCGCGGTCGGCTTCGACCGTGCCCTGGTCCTGTCCAACCAGCGCGACCTGGGTGTCCAGTGTCTGATGCGGCACGGCATTCTGCGCCGCCAGGCCCTGATAGCGCGTGAGATCGACCTGGGCGCCTTTCAGCATCGCTTCGTCGCGCGCCAACTGGCCTTTGGCTTGCGCGAGGGTTGCCTCGTAGGGCCGCGAATCGATTTCCGCGAGCAGGTCGCCCTTCTTGACTTCCTGCCCTTCCGTGAAATCGATCTTGATCAGATAGCCGCTGATCTGGGTCCTGACCGTGACCGTGGCAAGCGAGGTCACCGTGCCCAGCGCATTGAGGTTGATGCCGATATCGCCCTTGGCGACCGTCTCGGGCACGATCGACATTGGCGCGGCATTTCGGCCCGCACCGCCTGGCTGTGGCGCGGTCTGCTGCCGGCTCCACCAGACGACGCCGGCGACAATCAGTATCGCAAGTACGGAGAGCAACAGCATGCGCCCGACACGCCGGCGCGGCCCCCGCGGGGTGGCCGGCGAAGGCCCAATCGGAGGAAAATCAACGAAGGGTTTTACGGGTTGGTCCATCAGCCAGAGCCATCGATCAGGTTATCGGCAGTTCAACAATGTATCACAACTTGGCGGTTGGCGACCTCTGAGCATCCGCTCGGCAGCCATATTTGATCGGTTCCAGCAGGGCTTGTCGCGTTAACAATCGGAAAGAATTGCATTGCTACGATCTTTGACCAACAAGGGTCCCGGTTAAGATCCGGGCCCGTAAAATTACCGGCTCAATGCTTGTTCTGCGCAAACGCAGGATCGATCGCGCGCTCGATTGATAGCTCAGCCTTTCCCGCGGCTCTCGTCGCCGCGCCGTCCGCCGCATCACATGCATTGGGTTGCCGTAGTACTACCGATCGCAAGCTTAACTGCTCATAACATCGGCCGGAGTATTTATCCAGCTGAACTCGCTCATCACGGTTCGAGATTTTCGAAGCTACGTGGCTTTTTCGAAATTGCATGCGGCCGGCTCGGTCCATGACAACGTCAGGATTCTCTTGTGGAAAAGACTGCGTTCCAAAACCGTGGCGATGGCGAGCGGGAGGCCGCGGCAACCGCCGTCATCGCGCTGCCCAGCAGGCTCGATCTCGCCTTTGCCAACGATCTCTTGACCGGCATTCTGACGCGCAGCGGCGATCCGATACTGACCCTCGATGGATCTGACGTCGACTACGCCGCCACGCCCTGCGTACAGATCCTTCTGGCGGCCGGCCGCAAGCGCGACGCGACAAATTGTTCTTTGGTCATCAGGCATGCAAGCGACGCGTTCCGCCGCGCCATAGACGACTTCGGCTTACAACCCGACTTCAGCAAGTGGATGGTTTAGATGGCGCCAAGAAAGATCCTCGCCGTGGATGACTCCAAGACCATGCGAGACATGGTTACGTTCACGCTGCGCAAGGCCGGCTTCGAAGTGATGGAAGCCAGCGACGGCCAAAACGCGCTCGACGTGATGCGCGGAACCAGGTTCGACCTGATCATCACCGACATCAACATGCCGATCATGGACGGCATCACGCTGATCAAGAACGTCCGCAGCGCGTCGGACCACCGCGGCGTTCCGATATTGATTCTCACCACCGAAAGCGACGACGCCAAAAAGGCGGCCGGCAAGTCGGCGGGCGCCACCGGCTGGCTGGTGAAGCCGTTCAGCCCTGACAAGCTCGTCGACCTGGTCCATCGCGTATGTCCTTGACCGTGGAACAGGACGCGCTCGCCCAATTCCGAAAAACCTATTTCGAGGAATGCGCGGAATTGCTCGACGCGTTGCAATCCAACCTCGACCGGCTGTCCAATGGCGGCGCGGAAGAGGAGACCCTGCACGCGATATTCAGGTCGGTTCACTCCATCAAGGGCGGCGCCGGCGCCTTCGGGTTCGCTTCGCTGGTTGCGTTTTCGCATGTGTTCGAGAGCCTGCTCGATGCCATCAGGGAGCGCAAGGTTGCCGCGACCGCCGACGTGGTCGCGCTGTTGCTCCGCGCCAGCGATGCCTTGACCGATATCGTGAACGCGGCGCGGGACGGGCAAGCGCTTCCGGCCGGCTTTGGCGCTGATATCTCGGCCATGATGGAGGAAGCGCTCGGCGGCGCAAGCGATACCGCGCCGTCGGATGGCGCAACCGCGGCCGTTGCAAGCGATGTGCCGGGCGAGCATCGCTACGATATCGTATTCACGCCGCATACCGAACTCTTGAAAAAGGCCAACGAACCGCTGTTGCTGATCCGGCAGTTGCGCCGGCTCGGCGGGCTGCGGGTCGAGGTCGATAGCTCGCGCCTGCCGGCGCTCGAAGCGATCGATCCGGAAGCGGCCTATCTGGGCTGGCGCTTCACGCTCGACAGCGGTGTTCCCAAAAGCGTCGTGCAGGAAGTATTCGAGTTCGTGGAGGACGACTGCGAACTCGCCATTCGGGCCGAACAGCCGGCGCCGCAGATCGAATCCCAACCGGCGATTGCCGGGGCCGGCAAGGTGGAGACGGTGACGAAGACCGCCGAAGCCGCCGCGGCGGCTCCCTCGCAATCGATCCGGGTCGATGTCGACAAGGTCGATCGCCTTGTCAACCTTGTGGGTGAACTCGTGATCACCCAGGCGATGTTGACCGAACAGAGCACGCTGCTGCCACCGGATCAATATACGACGCTGATTCAGGGCATCGAGGCGCTGGCGCAAAGCGCGCGCGAGCTGCAGGAAAGCGTCATGGCGATCCGGGCCCAGCCGGTCAAATCGGTTTTCGCGCGGATGCCCCGGGTGGTGCGCGATCTGGCCGCGACGCTCGGCAAAGAGGTGCGCATCGTCACCTCGGGCGAAGCCACCGAAATCGACAAGACCGTGATCGAGCAGTTGAACGATCCGCTCACGCACATGATCCGCAATGCGCTGGACCACGGCATCGAGGATCCCGCAACCCGCATGGCCGCCGGCAAACCGCGACAGGGCACCATCCGGCTTTCCGCCGCGCAGCGTTCTGGCCGCATCATTATCGAGATCGCCGACGATGGCCGCGGCATCAATCGGGAAAAGATCCTCGCCAAGGCCCAGGACCGCGGCCTGGTTGCCGCCGGCGCCTCCTTGAGCGAAGAGGAGATCGACAACTTGATCTTTCTGCCGGCATTTTCCACGGCCGAGGTGGTCTCCAACATTTCAGGCCGCGGCGTCGGCATGGACGTGGTGAGGCGGAACGTGCAGTCGCTCGGAGGTCGCATCCAGGTGCAGTCGCGCTACGGCGAAGGCTCGCGCTTCACGCTGTCGCTGCCGCTGACGCTCGCGGTACTGGATGGCATGGTGGTTTCCGTGGCCGGGGAGACCTTCATCATTCCGCTGACCGCCATCATTGAGAGCCTGCGGCCCAAAGCCTCCGACATCCATCCCGTGGTCGGACGCGGCGACGTTCTGGCGCTGCGCGGGGAATACGTGCCGTTGATACCGCTGTACCGGTGCTTTTCGATATCAGGCGCCATCAAGGATCCGTGCCGGGGCATCGTCATCATTGTGGAAAGCGAGAATGCCGGCCGCATCGGCGTCATGGTCGATGATCTCTTGGGCCAGCAGCAGGTCGTCGTGAAGAGCCTGGAATCGAATTATGGCTCCGTCGACGGCGTCAGCGGCGCCACCATTCTCGGCAACGGCCGGGTGGCGCTGATTCTCGATATCGAGCGGCTGCGTATCGCCGCCGACCATCCCGGTTCACAGCCGCTCGCCGGGACGGGCGACGTGGCTGACGTCGTTTCAACCATCTCGCGTGAGGACATCACCTATGCAGCCTGAACATCGCGCCAAAGCCAGTTCCCTTGGCTACGACAGTCTGGATCGCTCAGCGGTCGGCGAGAACACCCAGCAGTTCATCACCTTTACGCTCGGCGCCGAGGAATACGGCATCGACATCATGGTGGTGCGCGAGATCAAGGGCTGGACCGACACCACGATGATCCCGAACGCCCCCGCGCATGTGCGCGGCGTCATCAACCTGCGTGGGGTGATTGTCCCGATCTTCGACCTGCGCGCACGTTTCAACATGGGCCTGACGGTCACGACCGCGATGCATGTCGTCATCATCGTGGCTAGCGGCGCCCGAACCATCGGACTGTTGGTCGACACGGTATCCGACATCATCTCGGTCGATCCGAAGGCGATCCGTGCCGTGCCCGAGATGGGCCTGCCCGCCCAGGACCAGTTCATCGACGGCCTCGTCGCCATGGAAGACCGCATGGTGACGTTGGTGTCGCTGGCGGGGCTGTTCGACAATCCGGCCCGTGAGCCGGCAACCCGCAGCGTCCCGGACCAGGCCGCTGCGACCATCGCGGCGTAATCGAGTTCATCCATCCATCGGAATGATTATCAACGGCCCTTCAGGAGGCGACCATGAGCCAAGACAACAATGACGAGATGATGCACGAATTCGACCCTGCCAGCGCCGAAGCCGTCATCGCGGCGCGTTCGAAGAAATCCGCCAAGAAGAAGCCGGCAGCGATGAAAGCGGTTAGCCGCCCTGCCGTCAGGCATGCGGTCGATCCGCGGCTGGCGGACCTCAGCCGCAAGCTGCGCGGCGTCGTTGATGGCGTCTCGAGCGCGGTGATGCTGGTCGATGCCGATCTGAAGATCACCTATCTCAACGACAGCTCGAAGGCGCTGTTCCGGCAGCATCTCGACGAATTCCGCAAGATCTGGCCGAACTTCGATCCCAACGCCATGATCGGCACCTGCATCGACACCTTTCACAGGAATCCGGCGCATCAGCGCCGGCTGCTGGCCAATCCGGCCAATATGCCGTTCAACACCGATATTCCCGTCGGGCCACTGAAGATTTCGCTGAACGTCAATGCGACGCTGAACGCCGCCGGTCAGCCTGAAGGCTTCGTGCTGGAATGGGCCGATGTCACTACGATTCGCACGCAATCCTCGCAGCTTGCGGCGATCGACCGCACGCAGGCGATGATCGAGTTCATGCTGGACGGCACGATCGTCAACGCCAACGCCAACTTTCTGGCAGCGGTCGGTTACACGATCGACGAGATCAAAGGCAAGCACCATTCGATCTTCGTCGAGGCGAACTATCGGAGCAGCGCCGAGTATCGGGCGTTCTGGGACAAGCTCGGCCGCGGCGAATACGACTCCGGCGAGTACAAGCGAATTGCCAAGGGTGGCAGGGAAATCTGGATCCAGGGAAGTTACAATCCCATCCTCGATCAGGGCGGAAAAGCCTTCAAGGTCGTCAAGTACGCCACCGACATCACCGCGCAGGTCATGAAGAACGCGGATTTCAGCGGCCAGATCGATGCCATCAACAAGGCCCAGGCGGTGATCGAGTTCAGTCTCGACGGCAAGGTTCTGCGCGCCAACGATAACTTCTGCAACACGCTCGGCTATCTAGCCGGCGAAATCGTCGGCCAGCATCATCAGATCTTTGTCGAGCCGGCCTATCGCCAGAGTTCGGACTACCGGATGTTCTGGGACAAGCTCGGCCGCGGCGAATACGATGCCGGACAGTACAAGCGGATCGGCAAGGGCGGCAAGGAAGTCTGGATCCAGGCCAGCTACAACCCGATCATGGGCCCCGACGGCAAGCCGTTCAAGGTGGTGAAATACGCCACCGATATCACCGCGCAGGTGCGGGCGTCGGAAGCCCTGCAGGACGCGGTGCGGCAGACCCAGGACGTCGTCAACGCGGCAAAGGAGAACGACCTCAGCCACCGCGTGCCGCTCGAGGACAAAAGCGGCGATATCGCCCAGCTGTGCGGTGGCGTCAACGGCCTGCTCGACACCATGTCGACGATGGTGAGCGAAATCGCCGACACCTCGCAGACGCTGACCAATGCGGCCCGCGAGATCGCGACCGGCAACTTCGATCTGTCGCAGCGCACCGAGGAGCAGGCCGCCAGTCTCGAAGAGACCGCCGCCAGCATGGAGGAACTGACCCAAACGGTTCGCCAGAACGCCGAGAATGCCCAGCAGGCCAACAAGCTGGCCTCGTCGGCTTCCGACGTCGCGATCAAGGGTGGCGAAGTCGTATCCGAAGTGGTCGGGACCATGCAGGGCATTACCCAGGCCAGCCGCAAGATCGCCGACATCATCGGCGTGATCGACGAAATCGCGTTCCAGACCAACATCCTCGCCCTCAACGCCGCGGTGGAAGCGGCGCGGGCCGGCGATCAGGGACGCGGCTTCGCCGTGGTGGCGGCCGAAGTTCGCAACCTCGCCCAGCGCAGCGCCAATGCGGCCAAGGAGATCAAGGGGTTGATTTCGGACTCCGTCTCCAAGGTCGAATCCGGCTCGCGGCTGGTCGACACCGCCGGCAAGACCATGGAGGAGATCGTCCAGTCGGTCAAACGCGTCACCGACATCATGGCGGAAATCTCGGCGGCCTCGCAGGAGCAGCGCGCCGGCATCGAGCAGGTCAACAACGCCGTGACCCAGATGGACAAGGTGACCCAGCAGAATGCGGCGCTGGTGGAAGAAGCCGCCGCCGCGGCCAAATCGATGGAGGAGCAGACCGCCTCGATGGCCGCGATGGTCGCGCAATTCGTCGTCTCCGACGAATTTGCCGCGCCGGCGCCGGCCAGGGGGATCAAGTCGACGGGCAATCCGGTGGTCGACCGCACACTGCGCTCGGCCAAGCCGTCAGCCGCGGCTCGCCCGGAACCGCAGCCGGCAGCCCCCCGTACGGCTGCAAGACCGCCGAAGGAGGCCGCCGAGCCGGTGGCCGCCCGTCGTGCGGCGGCTGGAGCCGGCAACGTCGACTGGAAGCAGTTCTGAAACAACAACAACGTCGCGCCGGCCTGGCAGGCCGGTGCGCCCAACTCTTCTCACAGTGAGGGCCGCCGGTGCCACAAGAGTACATTCTTCAGGAAGGAGACTTTCGCAAGATATCCGCGCTGGTGATGAGTACGACCGGCATCGTCATCAGCGACAAAAAGCGCGCGTTCCTGCAAGGCCGGCTGTCGCGCCGCCTGCGGGCGTTGGGCATGGCCGGGTTCGAAGAATATACCGCGATGCTGTCCAGTACGGCCGGCGCCGCCGAGCAGCAGATGCTGGTGAACGCCGTCACCACCAATCACACCAATTTTTTTCGCGAGCCGCATCACTTCGAATTTTTGAGCCGCACCGTGTTCCCGACGCTGGTGGAGCGTCAGGTCAGAGGCCCCGGCCGGCTGCGAATCTGGTCGGCCGGCTGCTCGACCGGGGAAGAGCCCTATACGCTGGCGATGACGTTGCTGGATTACGCGCCGCTGGCCCAATGGGACCGCAAGATACTGGCCACCGACCTCGATACTAACGTGGTCAACCACGCCGCGGCGGGCCTCTACGATGCCGAGCGGCTGCAGTCGATTCCGCCGAAATACCAGAAGCGCGACGTCACGATTGGGCCGGACGGCCGCATCGCGATGGCCGACGCCTTGCGATCGCTGATCTCGTTCGCACCGCTCAATCTGCTCGAAGCCTGGCCCATGAAGGGACCGTTCGACGTGATTTTCTGCCGCAACGTGGTGATCTATTTCGACAAGCCCACCCAATCACGGCTGTTTGACCGATACGCCGACCTGCTGAAGCCTGAGGGGTGGCTGGTGGTCGGGCATTCCGAAAACCTGCAAAACATCACCGACCGGTTCAAGCTGGTCGATCACACCGTCTACAGCAGGGTCAAATGAGCCAGCTCCGCAGGCGTGTTCGCGACGCCAGGTTTGGCCCCGCCGCCGATCTCGGCGCCAGCACCTTCCGTTACACCGATCCGGATTTCAGCGAGATCGCGGTCAAGGTATTTCCGGGGGAGCATCACGTCACGCAGGACGGCCGCGAAATGCTGGTGACCATTCTCGGTTCGTGTGTGTCGGCATGTATCCGCGACGCCTATGCCGGGGTCGGGGGCATGAACCACTTCATGTTGCCGGAAGCCGGCAATTCGGCAAATTCCGGATGGAACACCGTGTCCGCCGGCATGCGCTACGGCAACGTCGCCATGGAACGCCTGATCAACGACATCCTGGTCCGCGGCGGCAGGCGCGAGCGTCTCGAGATCAAGGTGTTCGGCGGCGGCAATGTGATGAAGGCAAGCAGCAATATCGGCCATCTCAACGCCGATTTCGTTGAAGCCTACCTCGCGGCCGAAGGTCTTCCGATCGCCGCCGCGCATCTGCGCGGCAATCTGGCCCGCCGGGTCCATTACTTCCCGGCGACCGGCAAGATCATGATGCTGGAACTGCAGCCTCTCGAAGAGATCGCCGCGCTTCAGTCCGAAACGCTCTACAAGGCCAAGCTTGAAACCGAACCCGTAGCCGGCTCGGCCGAGCTTTTTTGAGGTCCCACCGTGCCACACACCCGCGTTCTCATTGTCGACGACTCGGCCCTGGTCAGGCAAATGCTGACCCAGATACTGGGATCGGATCCCACGATTACAGTCGTGGGGGCTGCGCCGGATCCGATCGTCGCCCGGGACATGATCAAGTCCCTCAATCCCGACGTCATCACGCTTGACATCGAGATGCCGCGCATGGACGGCCTCGTGTTTCTCGAAAAGATCATGACGTTGCGGCCGATGCCGGTGGTGATGATCTCATCGCTGACGCAGAAGGGCGCCGAGGTCACGTTGCGCGCGCTGGAAATGGGAGCCGTGGATTACGTCGCGAAGCCGACCATTGGTCTGAGCGAGGGCTTCGCCCTGCTGCGCGCCGAGATCATCACCAAGGTCAAGGCGGCGGCCAAGGCCCATGTCCGGCCGTTGCCGCAGGACCGGCCCAGGGTTGTGGCGCCCTCCGGCGCCGGCTACAGCTCATCGGAGAAACTGATTGCGGTGGGGGCGTCGACCGGAGGCGTCGAAGCACTTCATACCCTGCTCGGCGCATTCCCGGCGGATGCTCCGGCCATCCTCGTCACCCAGCACATGCCTGAAGCGTTCACGGCGGCCTTCGCAGGCCGGCTCGACCAGCGCTGCGCCGTGACGGTGACACAGGCCAAGGACGGCGAGCGGGTGCTGCCAGGGCACGTCTACGTCGCGCCGGGCGGACAGCATCTCGAACTGGCGCGCTCCGGCGCCAATTATATCTGCCGCTTGAACCAGCAGGCCGCGGTATCCGGCCATCGTCCCTCGGTCGACGTGTTGTTTCGATCGGTCGCCCGTGCGGCGGGGAGCAATTCAGTCGGAATTATTCTGACCGGGATGGGCAAGGACGGTGCCGCCGGACTGCTTGAAATGCGCCAGGCCGGCGCATCGACGATCGGCCA